>NZ_JBMKJK010000029.1:0-33547 GCF_049236925.1 Enterobacter cloacae complex sp. SYL003
CATCTGAGACCATTAAAAGAGGCGTCAGAGGCAGAAAACGTTGCTTAACGTGAGTTTTCGTTCCACTGAGCGTCAGACCCCTAAATCTATCAAGGATGACGTTCCTTGCTGTCTGGCCATCATTCTGACCTGACCCCCTCCGCGTGCTGGCACGCAGTATGCCGGCATTGCCTGTTTCCTGAAGCCTGCAATATACTGTATGTATAAACAGTTATTGGAGGCTAAATTATGGCGCTGGATCTCGTTTATCCCCGGCCTTCAGTGGAAGGCGACGCACTCCCTTTTTTTGCCGAACCCGTTGCGGCCGGCTTTCCCAGCCCGGCAGCAGGCTATGAGGCCAATGAACTTAACCTGCATGATTACTGTGTGCGGCACCCGGCCGCGACGTACTTCTTGCGTGTGTCCGGCGATTCCATGCGTGATGCGCGCATTCATGATGGCGATGTGCTGGTCGTCGATCGGGCAGAAGAACCCCGGCACGGCAGCATCGTGATTGCCAGCATCGATAATGAATTTACGGTCAAGCAGCTGCAGCTCCGCCCTTACCCCTGCCTGATGCCTCTGAATCCGGCTTTTCCGCCAATCAGGTTTGATCCGGAGGCGCTGCAGATATGGGGTGTGGTTACGTTCACTGTCATGAGACACCGCCCGTGTACGCCTTAATCGATGTCAATTCGATGTACTGCAGCTGCGAAGAAGCGTTCCGCCCTGATTTACGAGGTCGCCCTGTGGTCGTTCTCAGCAACAACGACGGGGCGCTTGTTGCGGTCAATCGCGCGGCGAAAGCGCTGGGCGTGCGCCGCGGGGAGCCCTATTTCCGCTGCCGCCGCCTGCTGGAACAGCATAACGTTGCCGTATTCAGTTCCAACTACACCCTTTACGCCTCATTCTCCGCCAGATTTGCAACCGTGGTGGAGAGTCTGGCGCCGCGGACATTTGTTTACTCAATTGATGAGCTCTTTGCGGATGCCTCTCATATGGAGGGAGTGATGACGCCGCAGGCGTTTGGCCAGCTTTTGCGGGCTGAAGTGCTGCGCCAGACAACGCTCACCTGTGGAGTCGGCGTCGCGCCAACGAAGACGCTGGCCAAGCTGTGCAACCACGCCGCAAAGACGTGGCCTGCCACCGGCGGGGTTGTAGCGCTCAGTGATCCTGCGCGACTGAAAAAGCTGATGAGCCTGGTGGCGGCCGGCGATGTGTGGGGCGTTGGCCATCGTACCGAAAAAGGGCTGGCGGCAATGGGGATCAAAACGGCGCTGGCGCTCGCAGAGATGGATATCCGTCTTGCACGCCGGCTGTACGGTGTGACGCTGGAACGGACCATTCGTGAGCTGCGTGGCGAGGCCTGCTTTGCCCTGGAGGAAGGAACCGGCGCGAAACAGCAGCTTGTTGTATCCCGTTCGTTTGGAGCGCGGGTCACGCAACTGGCGCAGATGCAGCAGGCGGTGACTAAATATGCCACACGAGCAGGGGAAAAGTTGCGCCAGGAAAACCGCCTGGCGAAGGTGGTAACGGTCTTTATCCGCAGCAGTGCTTATGACGCCGGCGGTGTGCCCTACAGTAACCAGGCTACGGAAGTGCTTCCCGTACCAAGCCAGGATACACGCGACATCATCGCCGCGGCGCAGCTGGGGCTGTCGCGTATCTGGCGTGAGGGCGTGCGGTATGCAAAAGCCGGCGTGATGCTCAGCGATCTGCAGGGATATGAAACCCAGCTGGAACTGTTTGCGCCGGCTGCAGTGCGGCCGGGGAGCGAAAAACTGATGGCCACCATCGACAAAATAAACAGGGAAGGAAGGTCAAGGGTCTTCTTCGCCGGAGAAGGTATTGATCCGGAATATGCCATGCGCCGTGAAATGTTGTCCCCGGCCTACACCACGCAGTGGAAGGATATTCCCGCGGCGTTTATGCGATAACAGCGATGTGCAGGCCAGTCTGTCAGGCCTGCAGCCGTTCCTGCTCCTGCAGCAATGCCAGATGGTATGCGGCAATGGCGTTCACCACCCCGGCCGTCATCCGTGCATCGGCTATCGCCGAGTGTGCCTCCCCTTCCCAGGTCAATGCTGCCTGACTGGCCGCGCTGGCCAGCGAAATGGTGCCATAGCGATTGGTGGCCCCAAAATACCCTGCTGCCAGCTCCATCGCGCAATACACTGTCAGTTCTCCCAGCCAGTCGGCCGGATCGCCATGTGCGGCGGCCGTCTGTTTCAGAATGCGGGTATCAAAGGGGGCGTTAAAGATAATCACTGGCCGGGCCCCGATGGCGTGGCGCAGCTGCAGCGCCACATCTGGCCAGGATGGTGCGCCGCTGAGTGCCGGCTCATCGATACCATGCACGGCGGCGGCCTGCGCCTCGATGGCGACCGTCGGCTTCAGGCGTGTTTCAAATATCACCCGGCCGGCCGCATCGGTCAGGCCGATTTCCAGCGCTTCCGCGGTATTACCCAGCCCCGTCGTTTCGGTATCCAGAAAGAGCGGCGCCTGACTCAGCCAGTCGTGTGCCCGCTGTGCCATCCGGCCACTGGTGCTGTTAAGCCGGGACAGGACGGAAAGACGCAGGCCGGCCTGCTGCTGCTTCTCAGTCGGCGGCCGTTTTTCCCGCATCGGAACACAGTCTGCAATGCGGTATACGGCGTACTTGCCGCCATAGGCGCTTTTGTACCATTTCACCGGCTCAGCACCGGGAGCCGGCTTCATTCTGAATTCATCGCGCAGGCGCCCTTTCGTGAAGCACCGATCGCCGGCTATCGCCTCAGCGCGTCGTGTGGCCAGCTCATCATTCTTCATGGTTATTCCATCTCCGTCAGGCGTTTGTGATAAACCTCTCTGGCGATCTCCAGGCCTGCCTCTGTCAGCCCAAACGCGAGCGTCAGTGACTGATTATCCCGGTATTTGCTGAGCAGGCCGTGGCGGTTCAGCGTATGGCAGGAGCGACGAAAATTGGTATCGGCAACGGGCTGGAGGCGTCCCTTATTGAGGATGCTGAAAAGCTGCATCGCCGGGAACGGGCCTGCCAGCTGACGTTCTGCCAGACCATACAGAACAAACAATACGTCTTTTTGCACACCGGAGAGCCGCATCGAGGGGGCTTTACTTTGCATGTTATTCATGTGTCACATCATTAAGGAATTAATGACAAAGTAACCTAATTGATGTGAGACATCAATAGCATTGTGTTTTTAACGGGATATCAGGAGTCCGAAAAAGAAAATGCCGCTCTTGACGGCGGCTTATTTTCCCTGGTGTCGGGAGAATTATGGTTTCTGGCTTAGGTCAAGGCGCAGGGCGTTGTCTGTGAGCAGATCCAGTGCCGCCGTCAGATGCTGACTCCGCCCGCCGTGATAATCCGGCCACGGAAGAAAGGGTTTTGACGCATCAGACATGAACATGATACCGGTCGGGCAGCGCCACTCCGTGGGGGTTCCTTTGTTGTAATGAACCAGCAGTACCGAACGGTCGCACTGCACGTCATTACTGTCATCGTTATTCAGCACAAAAGTGGCCACGATGCCGGCATCGGGCCTGGACACGAAAAGCAGGCTGTTGGCAAAAATAACGGCAATCACCACTGAGGCAATGGCCGCACCGGTATACCAGAAACGGCCGTTTTTCCAGGCACGATAGCCATACAAGATGCACAGCAGAATGGCGGCGGCGATACCTGCCCACTGCGCACCAACGGACAGCCTGGAGAGTGCATCCATCGAAACAGGCCGGCTCAGCGTATAAAATGTGGCAAAGAAAGGTGATGCCAGCGCCAGCGTTAACAGAACTAAGGCGAGCGGTATGAAGCGGTTGCCGGCGAAACTGCCATTGCCGATCGCCGTCATCGTGCGGAACATCTCACTTAGCGCCAGGATCATCATAAAACTGCATAAAGCCATGTATAACATTAAAACCTCTCCTTACTGCCCGCGTGATAGGGTCGTATTTCCGGCTAATTCCAGATAGTCCCGGCCCTTATCGTGGTGCATAGCCCTCTTCAGCCAGTGCTTTCATGATCTGGTTGATTCCATCCATCATCAGATATGCCTCAATATCTGACGTCGCCAGGCCGCGGCAGTCACTGAATCCCAGCCGCTTAACCAGTTGCGCCAGAGCCTGCGCTTCTCTGTGTGTCAGCTGTATATTCACTTCAACGGGTTTTTCGTGGCGAATTTCATCTTTCATGGTCAGAGTCCTTTTTTGATGTTTCGTAATATGTACCAGGCTTCTTTTGCCTGGACAACGGCCCAGATCCAGACGAGAGAGGACACAATGCACAGCCCCGTCATGTTCCAGAAATGACCTGTCGTATATTCATGGCCATGAAGCAGGAGGCCGGCGCCGGCCGCCAGGCTCATGACCAGGAAAAGGACGGCTGCGCCGGCGTGATAAATGATGCTGAACATGTAAAACCCCCTTCTGGCGACGGTAGCGCCAGTCTCTGTCTGTATTAAATGGTCGCCGCCTGCCGGGCGTCTGCCTGCATCATGGCGTCAATCAGGGCGCCGGCGCAGGCAATATTCAGGCACGTCATGTTCGATTTCAGGGTCGCCATCATGTCCGCGCGGCTTCTTTTCAGAAACGGCTGCAGCGGACCACGATAGCCCTGTGAGGTCACGATAATCAGCTGAGTGGCCGCATCATGCAGTGCCGACACGCCGGCCAGAATATCCTGCTCAGCCGCGCTGATATACACGGGTGAACCGGCGATCACAAAGCGATCGTCCGGGCAGCGTTGCATCAGCTCAGCCAGGGAGGCGCAGCGGCCCGCCAGCGGGGGCCGTGCCGTCAGTGAGCCCCAGACGGTCGCCGGCGCGAAGGGCATGGCGTGAAACGTTGCCTCATACGCGACCGCCGGATCGGTATGGTGGCGCAGCCCCAGACCGGCCGACATGGCCCACAGCTCGATGCCCGGCCACCGCGCCGCGATACCGCGGGCACGCAGCCAGTGTGCGCCCCGGTAAAGCTCTCCCGTTTCCAGCACCCTGCCAGGACGGCGGGCAGCCTGGGCGATCAGCCTGTACCAGCCGTCAAAGGCGTCATCAAGGGAAGCGTCGCCCGGAAAAACGGTATCCTCCACGCTGCCCGCCTTGCGCCGGGTACAGGTGGTGATGAGGTGAAGACGTTTGTTCATTCAGTGCCTCCCGGCTCTGGTGCGTCTGTGCCTGCCGCGCGCGGTTCGCCGGGCCGCCGGGCACGAATATCGGGCAGACCCCGGCAGGCATCGTTCCAGTGCGTGCCCCGATCGGGGTTATTGGCCAGCTTACTGATCCAGGTTTCTGACACATTCCAGCGGCGGGCCAGCTCCTTCTGCTTCCAGCCTTTCGCCCTGAGCAGCGCCCGCCACTCCTGCGGGGAAAGCGGCGCCGCCGTGATGCCGGCCGCATGACAGGTCGTTTTCATCGCGTATGCTCCCGGCCCTAATCCTGCCCCGGCCGTGCCGGCTGGATTTGACGCAGTATTGTTGTTGCCTGCCATCCCGTAAACCCGAAGGTATCGGCCAGTTCGCCGGGCAGTGACGCGGCCAGGCGCGGCAGTTCGTCCGGGGATTCATTGTGAAAGACAAAACTGACCCCCTCATCCCTGATGCGCGACATCAACATTGCAATAAGCCGGTGCGGTCCCTCATGGCTGGCGTATTCCGTGACCTTTTCAGTAAACCGCCGGGGATTGCTGCAGCTGATACCCCGGTCGGCCAGGAACGCCAGAAAGCGCTGCAGGAAACCGGGGAGATCCCTGGCGGTCAGGGCGGGTTTCAGCACCGCTTCTGCCTGGGCCTGTGTGAAGCCAAACGCCGCCGCCAGCTCAGGGGAAAAGTCCGGCGTGTCAGCGCTGGCCTCAAAAATGACGCCATCGTTTATGGCCTGCTGCATGTCCGGGGGCATATTCCCGATCATATTTTCACGCACGCCCCATGCACGGCCGGCGCTTTCGGTCAGTCTCTGCGGATCGCTGCAGCTGACGCCCCGCTCCGCCAGGAACGTCAGGAAACGCTGCAGGACGGCGGCGCCGATCTCGCCGGAGACGGGCGCTTCTCCGGAGGGATAGAAGACCCTGACGTTGGTGTTATCCAGTAAGGCCTGTTCAGCGCCGGCGTCGGACCCGGTGCTTTTTCCGCTCCGCCAGACCGTATTATTTCGACTGACGATGGCCGGATCGACATGTTCGCTGTCCACGATGCTGTTAATGAACGTCACTGACTGTTCTTCGCTGAAATCAAAGTCGTGCTGTAACAGGGACAGCAGCCTGTCATGCCAGTCATCTTTCACGCGATTGGCGGCATTAACCATGAACGTGACGTTCAGTACACCGGCCAGTAAACAGGCAGCCTGGTCGGCCACATACAGGCTGAAGTATTCCAGCACCGCCTGTTCAAATGCAGCGGGATCGCAGCAGACCACTTCTGCAGATCCCAGCGACTGCAGAAACCGCCGGGTGTTTTCGGTCACAGCGTCGGCGGGATTGAGGGCGATGGCGCGGCCGCGCTGTGACTGGATGTCAAATGTGACGATACGCTCCGTGACGGGCATCCGGCCGTGATCGGCGATGAAGCGGTAAAGCTGCTCCACTGCTTCCGTGGCGGTCATGCCCATTGCCTCCAGACGCAGTTCGGCGCGTTTCTTCAGCTGCTCATCGAGACGCACGGTCAGCTGGGCGTTTTTGGCCCGCTTTTTACGTTCAAAAAAACCGGTCATGCTCCTTCCTTTTTGTACAGTCATTTGGCTTTACATAATGTACAGCCATTTGTACCGCACTTTTGCGCGTGGGACCACATTTTTTCACCGTTGCGGTTTAGCGGTATTCTCCGCAGCGCCGCCACTTATCCCCAGTTTCTGTGGATAACGCTATATGTAGTGGCTCCGTCAGCTGGAAACGGCACAAGATATGGTGTCCGCGCCGGCAGCCGTGCGGCCGTTCCCCTGCCTTCCTCTCCCTGTTGATTTCGCTTTTCATGGTATTTACGTTTTTTCCGCAATGACGGTGCCGGCGAAAAGGTATTTTCCGGTGGTTGCGGGCGCAAAAGTCACAGGGTGAAAAGATAAGGGCGCGAAGCATTCCGCAATATAAACTGCGTGACAGTCACGCCGGGTGATGACTACCCGCGGGCGATTCTGCCAAATTAGCTATTAGTGCTAAATCTAAATATTTATAATTTACGCATGAAACCTAATTTATTAGAGTGTGGTTATTCAGTAAACAACAGCAAACGGAGTGAACGGGATGGAATATGAAGCGTACAAGGTTCGCGGTTACGGCTTCGGACTGAAAAAAGAGATCACCGGCGTGCTGGGGCGTTACCCCACCCTGGAAGAGGCGCAGAAGGTCGCGGATGACTACACGCAGGCCTGCCTGCCGGATAACCTGCCGGACAGCTACGATATGGGCATGGTCCGGCCGGTCGCTGCCGGCGAACCTGCCGCCCTCGATCCGGACGTGTTTCGCGGTCCGGGCGCGCCGTTCCTGATGGATGCCGGCCAGATAACCACGGGTCACACGGTATGCCTGGGCAAAGCGGCGGATGGAAAACGGTTTTATTTTGGCGGGGAGCATTCCGATGGCCACCAAACATATAAATGATGAGCTCTGGAATCGCATTGAGGCGCTGACCGTCAAAGCTAACGCCAGGCATGGGTTGTTACGGCCGATTAAAGAGGCTGAAGTACTGCATCTTGTCCTTCAGCGTGGCCTGGAACTGCTTACGGACGACGATCTGCTGCAGCTGGGCAAGTACCGGCGGCCGATAGGATTTGTGCTGCGTCGTCCGGGCGTGGAAATGGTGAAGCTGGATATGCTGAATATGGCAGATGCGGCAACCGTTCTTCTGCGCAGTGGACCCGCAACGCTGTGCATCTGGAGCCGCGACGATATCCTGCGCGAGGCCAGTGAAGCGGTGCTCCGCGAACGGCTGCCGGATGCAGCCCTGCTGTCGGAGGGGGATGACCGGGCCCGGTTCCAGACGCTGCTGCCCGGATTCTGGAACGCCGCGCACCGGGGCGAAACGGCCGTGATTTCCCTGCGTGCTGACAATGCGGATCTCGCTATTGCACGCATCACTGACCTGATGTGCGAATCCCTGCTGGGTTATAAGGGGCAGCGGGCATACCGGGCGGGTGAAAACGAACAGGGAGAAGAGTCATGAACATGCGAGGCATTCTTTTTGTCCTGCCGCTGTGCGCCGGGCTCCTGGCGGGCTGTGATAACAAACAGGAAGCGCTGCAGTTTGAAGCCGCCCGCACGGCGGCGCTGAAGGCCGACGATCCGTTTCTGGCGCTGGACTCGTTCGAACAGCAGTCCGGCGACTACGGCCGGGACTGCGACTCGCTGGGGGCATTTCTGTTTGGTAATTTTGCTTCCACGGATAAAGCATGTCGGGCGCGGGATGAGGCCACGCGGGATATGGTCCTGAAAGCCGTAGAAAAGGGTTCCGTGCCGGCACTGGTGTTCCTGTTTGACCCAGGCAGCAAGACGCCGGATGTGTATCCGCGCGATATTGACCCACAGAAGGCCGGGCAGGCGGCTGAGCGGCTTGTTGCACTGGCAGAGTCGGCGCCGGTGGACAGCAAAAATCAGGCGCTGCTGATGCGTGCCGGCGATGTACTGCAGGCGGGCCAGTACGTTCTGCAGGATTCCCGGAGAGCGGCGGCCCTGTACATCAAAGCCTGGCAGGCAGGGGATCAGCGTGCCGCGGACGAGCTGGTCAATGTCTATCACTTTCTCAAGGACAGCCGGCGTACCTACTTCTGGGCGGTCCGGAGCAAAGACGTGCAGCAGCTGGACAATCGGGCTGAGCTGACCGGAGATGAGATCATTGCTATTCAGAAACTGGCTGCGGACAGTTCACGGACCGACATTTGATGAAATGAATAAGGATATACAAAAGGCGTCCAACTGGTGAGGAAGGGCGCCTTTTAATTACTAGACATTTTTACTACTTAACTTTCTGTCGGAGTAAACGGAAAATTAATCTGTTAATCACTGCGAGTATAAATCCCCGCTAAGCGTGGTGCAACTCAGTATCAGAAATGACCGCCGGTGGTTGAATCCAGTGCCCTGAACAGGCTTTCCTGGGCTGCTTCCAGCAGACGACCTGGCAGACGGAGTTCATTTACGCGGTAACTCTGCCCGGTCTGTGTGGTCACGGTGAGATAATACTGATCGTCAAACTGCTGACCAGCACCGATATGCACGATGGTGGCCGTGTCGATCCAGCAGAGGTTTGTGCCTTCCGCGTCCTCAAGTGGTTTGATTCGGCCTTTCAGCCACTTCTGCGGGCGACCCGGCCGGCATTTGATCGTGATGCCGTGCTTATAGCCGCGGGTTCTGGCCACAAAGGCCGCTATTTTATCTTTATCCAGTTCCTGCGCCGGGGTGAGCTTACTGAAACTGGACGGAGAGAAGTTATACTGCAGTTCTTCAAACAGGTTCAGGTACGTGGCTTCATCATCCAGGTTGTCCCCGCGTTCTTTCAGCATGGAGCCCCAGATCCTCTCCATTTCGCCCCTCAGCGCCAGTTTAACCGCCTCAAATTCTTCCTGATGTTCATCGTAGTAGTTGATATCCATCGCGTCTCCTGTTGTGTTTATGGCGAATTTGCGGAATTAATATACATAAAAAATGTTCAAATATGAACATTTTCAGGCTATAAATACAGGCAGATTATAACAGGCCAGTCCACCAGGATTCGGCCAGGAGCTGAGTACGCATGATAAAGAAACCACTTATTGCCGGCATCATGCTGGCTGTGGCGCACACCGCCGGCGCTGCGCAGGGTGATGATACCGATCTGCAGCAGATTTATACCGAGGCGGGCATTCAGGGGATATGCAGCGCCGGGATGCTGGCTGTGCCGGAAGGGGCCAGGGATGAAGCTGTCCCGCAGAACGTCAGACACCTCCTGGTTCAGTGTGCCTATTTCGACGAGCAGCAGTTGCGCCGGCGTGCCGGCCTGCCGGCTCAGACATTTAGCCACTGGCGTGACCGCAATGCGGTCCTTAATCTGTCGTCTGACCAGGCATCTGATGCGCTCTGGCTGTCAGCGTGGCGTGATTTCCGGGCACAACTGGCCTCGGCCTACCCGGCCCCGGCGGAAAAAAAGGCACAGGGGAAAGAGGCCGTACCCGCCGGCACGAAGCCCGGCACTGAGCATGGGAGTGCGGCGGATTGACCGGTTTTGACTTGATCCTGTGGCGACGGGGCCTGAACTGGACCCAGGAGCGCGCCGCGGCTGAGCTCGGTATCAGCCGTACCAGCCTGGTAAAATATGAGGACGGTGAGACAGTACCCCGGACCATACAACTTGCCACCGTCGCGCTGACGCTGAAAGCGGAATGGCCCACCCTGAAAACCATGAGCAAAGACAGGCTGCTGCGGCAGCTGAAGTATGAAGTGCTGAGGATCGATAATGAATGAGTTTATCCATGTTGTCGGCTCATTTATCCTTGCGGGTATCCTGCTGTATGGCCTCTGGCAGGGTACACGGCGACGCCGGCGCCGGCATGAACGGAAACAGGCCAGTGCGGTGCGTGTGATCGATAAAATTAATACGTTCCCGCATTTCGGGCAGAAAATTGCCTATCTGCGCAAGATTGACCCGTTTGTGTTCGAAGAGCTGCTGCTTGAAGGCTTTGAACGCCGGGGCTTTGAAGTGATCCGTAACCGCCGGTATACCGGTGACGGCGGGATTGATGGCCGCGTGAAGATTGATGGCCAGACCTGGCTTATCCAGGCCAAACGCTATACCAGCTATATTGCCGTTGGCCACGTCCGTGACTTCAGCGACCTGCTGAACGCCACCGGTGCCCGCGGTTTTTTCTGCCATACCGGCAAAACGCGCGAAGGCACCAAATCGCTCATTCGCGGAGACAGCCGCATGATCCTGGTCAGTGGCCAGAAGCTGCTAGACCTTATTGCCACCGATGCGCCGTTTATCCCGTATCCGGGATACCGGCCACCGGCCGAAATGGTTCATCCTGAACAGGAGACAACATGAAACTGAAAGGATACGTCGCCGCCCTGCCGGCACTGCTGCTGACAGGGTGCGCCATGCTCCCCGGACAGCCCACCGATTATGACCGCTTCTGTAACGTCTCAGGCATCGCCAGCCACGGCGAAACCTACCGTGTCAGTGACAGTCAGGATTTCTGGTTAACCCCGAACGGCCGCTATCTCAGCCAGGCTGAGTACAGCAGTCCGGCAGATACGCTTCAGAAACTGACGGGCGTGGTCAGTGGTGAAGATCCTGACCAGGTGCGGAAGAACGCCGTCAGGGTAAGGGTGTTCCGTGTTGAAAGTGAGAGCGCCAGTAAAGGGGCGTGCCTGCCCGTGCGTTATGACGATAAAAACGCGCGGCGGAAAATGGATTCGCTGACTAACGGCCGCCGTATGATGGTGTACAGTGAAGATGAAGGCCAGTCTGGCCAGCAGATTTACAATAACAGCCGCGGTGCCGGCTTCAGTTACAGGTTGCTATGAGTGGATTGAAAGGCCGCCGTATCAGTGCGGATATGTTTGCCATAATGCTGAAGATATCTGCCGGGCAGCTGGTTTTTGCAGCACGGCATGACAAGCCGTTACGCGGACTGACCCTACCCCCTTACAGAATCGAAGGCGGAAAAAGCTGGAGCTCGACCACCTCCACCCGCAGTATGACGTTTGATATGCAGGATGCGGTCGATTTCAGCGAGAAATTTCATAAAATTCAGTCGCCTGACGGCTGATTAGCGGATTTTAAAAAATTGAACACTTTCCCCCTGCAAATTTCTCAGAATTCACGTAGCGACGCCATCGGGACATATGCCTACTTCGATTATGCCGATGCGCTGGCGCTGCGGGAGATGGCCAGCCAGGCTGATTTACCCAAATACCTGCTGGCCCCGGAGGTGTCGGTGTTTCTGCGGTATGTGCCAGACCTGCGCCAGCAGGTCCTTTTCGATACCCTCTGGAACACGGGCGCGCGTATTAATGAGGCGCTGGCGCTGACCGGCGCCAGCTTTCAGCTTGACGGTTCCCGGCCGTTTGTCCGGCTGAAGACGCTTAAACAGCGTCAGCGTGGCCGCGGCAGGCCGGGCAAGGATGAAGAGGTGTTCCGTCTTGTTCCTCTGACCGATCCTCAATATGTCAGGAAGGTGCGTGAATTTCTGACCACCCTGCGTATTGGTAAACAGCAGCTGCTCTGGCCGGTGCAGAGTGATAACACGCCGCGTAACTGGATCAGGAAGGCACTGGACCTCGCAAAACGTGACTCTGTCACTTTTAGTATCCCTGTTACCTGCCACACGTTCCGGCACAGCTTCTGTATGCACCTGATCCAGCATGGGGTTCCGCTGAAAGTTGTACAGGCTTATGCCGGGCATTCCCGGCTGGAAACCACAGAAACCTACACGCGCGTGTTTGCGCTCGATGTTGGTCGTCAGTATGGCGTCCGGTTCAGCCTGCCAGACAGTCATTTAACGCTCCCGGAATAATCTGTATCCCTCCCTGATATTTCCATATAAATCTAAATAAATCCATTTTCTTTCTAGGTCAGACCGTTTTCAGGGCGGCCTGGCCGTCTTTTGTTGGTTTTTATTCTCTATTTTTCTGTATTTTTCTATATTGGTGCGTCTTTTTGTCTTTACACGTCAGCAGGGATGCGTAATAATCCATTTGAAAGCTGTATTTTTCCTGATTTCTACGGTTTTTTTCTAAATAATGTGAGGTTCAAAATGCGTATTTTTGTTGACGACGGTTCCACCAACATCAAACTGGCATGGATGGAAGACGGTGCGGTCAAAACGTTGATCAGTCCGAACAGCTTCAAGCCCGAATGGTCCATGACGTTGCTGACAGATTCATCAGTGCCGGCTTCCGCCAACTATGAAATTGACGGGGAAAAGTACAGCTTTGACCAGCTGAGCCCGGATGCCGTGCGCACCACGGAAACCCGCTATCAGTACAGTGATGTGAATGTCGTCGCTATCCACCATGCCCTGATGCAGTCCGGCATTGAACCGCAGCCGGTTGATGTTGTGGTGACGCTGCCGCTGGGCGAGTACCTGGATGAAAACGATCAGCCTAATATGGCCAACATCGAGCGGAAAAAAGCGAACGTGAAGCGCGCGGTGGCCGTTCAGGGGCGTGAGAGCTTTACCGTGCGTAAAGTCAGCGTACTGCCAGAGTCGGTCCCTGCAGGCTTCAGTGTGCTGAAGGATCTGGACGATCTGGACTCCCTGCTGATTGTGGATATCGGTGGAACCACGCTGGATATCGCGCACGTTCGCAGCAAAATGTCCGGCTTCACCAAGACACATTGCGATCCTAAAACCGGCGTATCCATCATCACCGAAGCCGTAAAACATGCACTGGATACCAGCGTGAGCACCCGTACCAGTTCGTATTTTGCCGACCGTCTGATCCAGGCGCGAAATGACGAAACGTTTCTTTCCCGTTACCTCCAGAACGCTGACCAGCGGGCCCAGGTGATGAAGGTACTGCATGAGCGTGAAAAAGCCCTGACGCACCGTGTCACCGATTCAGTTGGCCGCTTTGCCGGCTTCACGCACGTCATGGTGGTCGGTGGCGGTGCCAGCCTGGTCGCCGGCGCAGTGAAGCAGGCAACGGGGGTGAGTGACGATCGTTTCTTCGTCAGTGATAACCCGCAATTCGATCTGGTTCTGGGTATGGTGGCAATGAAGGGCTGAGTATGACTGATAACCGTAAGTGCTCGTTTTATATCTACCCGGAGCGCAATGCGGCGGACCGGGTAGCCGACGGCTTTCTTGAGAAACTGCCTCAGAAAGAGCGTGGCCGCGCGATGCGCGCCATGATGCTCTGTGGTGCCGCGTTGATGAAGCAGGACGAACGCCTGCCGTTCCTGATCGCTGAATTCCTGACGGAGAGCACCTCGATGCAGGATATTCAGCGGATCATCAGCAGTACGCTGCCGCAGCAGGATACAGGAGAAATGGCGCGTCTGGTTGAGGCGTTTCTGCAGGCCACCGGCGGTGGCAGCAATACGGTGTCGCCGGCAGGCGGCGCTGCGCCGGAAAACAGTCCCGCCGTGACTCCCGAACCGGCCGCACCGGAGGATAAGAATCTGGAAGAAACCCGTAAGAACGTCCAGCATCTGTTCCCGGATGATGATTAAGGGGGCAGCGTGAAAAAATATGTGCTGTTAACCCTGACCCTCATCGCCGGCGCCGTGGCAGCAAACCCGGTAACAGCGGCCGGCAATGTTCAGGCGCAAACTGCGACTGAAGTGAAAACCGGGTTTTCACCCGGCGGGACCGCATTAAATCTGGTTCTGGATTCAATCGACCACGCGCAGCATGAGATTCTGGTTGCCGCGTACAGCCTGACCAGTCGTCCTGTTGCCGGCGCGTTGCGTGCCGCAAAAAAACGGGGCGTATCGGTGGTGGTGGTGGCCGATCGCAAAGCGAACGACAACCGGTACACCGAAGTGAACTTTCTGGCCAATAACCGCGTGGCGGTGCGGATCAACGATAACTACGAGGCCATGCATGATAAATTCATGGTCTTTGACCGCCGCGCCGTCTTGACCGGATCGTTTAACTTCAGCGCCAGTGCAGACAGTCGTAATGCGGAAAATGTGGTGCTGATCAGCGGCGCGCCTGCAGTAACTGAAGCCTACGTGAACGAGTTTTCCCGTTTATGGGGCGAAGGAAAGGACGTGGCCCCACGGTACTGACCTACAGCAGCGGCAGAAACTCTGCCGCCTGATTTTTAACTTGATTTATATGGCTCATTCGTCGTATTATCAAGGCTCATTTTTCGGTAGCGCCCCGACTGGCGAAGGAGTAAAACCATGCAATCATTCCCCCTGTTCGTTTCCCGTGTCGTACCTGTGATCACCCTGAGCCATTGCCTTCGGCAGCGGCGCTGGTCCCTGCACAACACGTCATGCCAGATTGACCTGAGATCAGGTTGTCACCTGCGCTCACAGCCTTTCGGCACGCTATCCAGACGGGAAATAAGCGACCGGCCACCGGCTATGCCCCGCGGTTACTGGTTCAGGCAATGCAGCCGGGATGTCATGTTTACGGGGCGCATCGATCAGGCAGATCCTATGAAACAGGTCTATTACAACGAAGGCTGGAGCGGTCCGAACAAGTATACGTTTGAAGTTTATCAGCTGGAGAACGGGAGTTACCGGGCGCTGGCCCGCAAATGGAATGGCAAAATCAACAAGGTGCAGCAGGAAACGCAGTACCTGTCTGACACGCGGGAGGGGCTGAAGCACCAGGACTATCCCCGCACGCGCCAGGTGAAAATTTTTCTGAATTCAGACTTCTGGGAGAAAGGTAATGATTAAGATGGTTAGCGTCGTTCCGCAGCCGGAAACAGTGAAGACGCTCCGGGAAAAAATGGGCATGACTGAAACCGCATTAGGGGCTGTCATGGGGTACGAACTGCGCGCCTGGCAGCGTAAGGAAGCTATCAGCGACGATCTCAGCCAGTACAACAAGACCAGTCTTCGCCCAGGCGAATATAACATGCTGATGCTGATCGCCGGCGTGCATCCTGATTACCGCCTGAACAGGGCATTCAGTCCGGATGATATGGTCAAAGATCCCGCCACGGCCGAAGACGTTCGCCGCCTGCGTCTGGCGCTGGGGCTGAAGCACGCTGAAATTGCAGCGCTGTTTGGCTATAAACCGGCGTCATGGCAGACCAAAGAAAAGGCTGCTCAGCGCGGCGTAAAGCTCAAAACCGGGGAATTCAATTTCCTGTTACTTCTGGCCGGTGAGCATCCTTCACTGCAGCTGGTTGAGAAGGTGAAATAAGGCCCGCGGCGACCAGAGAGGACCCTTTATGATCACCACACGCCGAATGTTAATGCTGTATGCCTGCCTTGTGCCCGTAGCCCTGACAGGGTGTGATCTGGCTGATTATTTCCCGAATGTGCCACAGCCCGTGCCCGTGATTTCGCCCGGCTATCAGGTTGATATCGATGGCCACCCGGTCCGAATATCAGGATTTGATGACTGCCCGCGGGATAAAGATGAAGCCCGGCACGCAGCTGCACAAGATGAGAAAGGCTGCATTGTGCTGTCTGCAGAGCGTTCCGAGGTGAAGGTCAGACTGTATCAGCCAGCCGGCGCCGTCACCGAAACCTGGCGGATCATCCGGGAAAAAGACGCTCGCCAGA
This sequence comes from Enterobacter cloacae complex sp. SYL003, assembly GCF_049236925.1. Lineage (NCBI taxonomy): Bacteria > Pseudomonadati > Pseudomonadota > Gammaproteobacteria > Enterobacterales > Enterobacteriaceae > Enterobacter > Enterobacter cloacae complex sp. SYL003. The sequence goes on from NZ_JBMKJK010000029.1 coordinate 16,133, forward strand.
ACGATATTATTCGCATGCAGCGCCCGAACGGTGCGCTTGTGATGCAAAATTTACAGGGGAAAGAGTCTCCTTAAACCAGGAAAATAACAAAATTAACTTGATTTATATGGCTCATTAGACGTATAATAATTACATCGAAAGGCAATCCGGTCTTTCGACGGTAGCGCCCCGACCGGCGCAGGAGTCACCTTATGACTGCTCTCAATTCTCAGCAACAGGCTGATGTTGCCCGCTATATCCGGGAACATGGCAATAAAACCGTTATTTCCCCTGAATGGTCACTTATTTATTTCTCGCTGTGTCAGTGTGAATTACATCAATCGCATGAAGCCATTATTTTTCATAATGGCCGACCTGCAGGGCTATTTCTTCTGAATGAAACAGGCGAGCTCACCGAATTATATCTGCTGGGGTCGCTTTCTGACATTCTCACCGCCGCTGCGGTCAACAAATAGCTTTCAGGGAGTAAATACACTATGACCATGCAATCAGAACTTGTTTTTACTGATCCTATGCTCAACGTCGTTATTGCTGAAGTTAAGCGTTTTAATTGCCCGCTTCTTTTTGTCAAAGATCATGGCGTGTATGTGATGGCGGCGAAAGGTGAGAAAAACAGTAATGGGATGCACAATGTCTGTTACGCCAATGGTTTCAATCCGGATACAACGGATTTTGACGAGCTCTGGGACCGGATGCGTGATGCCTGTGGCGGGGATGATTTTTGCGAATCCCTGGACCTCGATCCGAGGTCGATTGAGCTTCTCAGCCGTACCAAACCCTGCCTGAAAATTATGCTTTCAGAGACGGAACTGGAAGTTATTGCAGGGGGACAGAAATAAACCATAAAAGCCCGTTAAATCGGGCTTTTTTATATTTAACTGTATTTACATCTAGGACAAATTGTCCTAATATATATTTGTGGCCGGGCATGGTGCTCAGGTCCCCTAACGAGGGAAATATATGAAATTTTCAGCAGAAGAACTCAACATTATCCGCCAGGCGGACGCCATTATTGCCGGTAAAATTACCACAACGGATTTTATCACCGGCGCCGATGCCGCGCGTTCCTTACTGCGGTTTCGTCTTGTTGCAGAACCACGCGAATCATTCTGCGCGTTCTTTCTTAACTGCCACAACGGCGTGATTGCGTTTGAAGAACTGTTTAAGGGCACTATCAGCAGCGTCACCGTTCATCCGCGTATCGTCCTGCAACGCGCCCTGCATCATAATGCCGCCGCCGTGGTACTGGCGCATAACCATCCTTCCGCTAACACTGCACCCAGCCAGGCTGACAAGCTGATCACCGAGCGTCTGGCGCAGGTGCTGGGGATGGTTGATGTCAAAGTCCTCGATCACCTGATTGTGGGCGGCAGCGATATTTACTCTTTTGCTGAACATGGTCTGATTTGACAACTGCGGCCGCACAGTGGTGCGGCCGGCTCTGGAGGCTTGCTATGGGCAATAAATATACCGTGCCGCTTAACGTGGGCGCGATCCGCGAAAGTTGTTTCCGTCCCGCTGATAAATGGACCCCGCCGACGGGGGATGAACTCCGCTATCTGCTGGAAAATGTGCTCAACCTCAGTCAGGAGGGGCTGGCGCGACATGTTGGCGTGAACGGCAGAACGGTGCGCCGCTGGGTGAACGGAGAAAGTGACATCGCGTATTCCGTCTGGTGTGTCCTTTGCATCGATGCCGGCTTACCGCCGATCTGGAAATAGCCGCGCAAAACACCGACGCGCAAACGTGCTTCCTGAACGTATCGGATATACGAAGGAAATATTATGAATACTGATAACTATTTTTTCAGAGTCCCGGCCACACGCGGAATACAGGGCGGCATAGAACAATACATGCTGACGGTTCCTATGGTCGTGTTACGTCGTATTCTTGCAATGGACAATGATGGCGATGTTATGGATCGCAGCCAGCGAGAAGCGAACAAAACGCGGGCCAAAAAAATACGGAATTATGTTGCCGGCGCAACATCAAAACGAGCTCCCTATATTTTGCCGTCAATTACCGGAAATATTGATAGTCATGTTGAATTCCTTCCCAGCGAACTCTCGCCGGCAGTCGGTATTCTTAAAATTCCGATGGACGCTGATTTAAAATTATTCGATGGCCAGCACCGTGCGCTGGGTATTTTTGAATTTGTACGCGATTATTCCAACACGGAAGATACGATCAGCTTATTGCTTACCGTTGGCCTGCCACTTGAGTTACGCCAGCAGTTTTTCGCTGATATTAATAACAACGCGAGCAAACCGGCAGCGGCGATCAGTATGGCATATAACAACAATGATCCGGTCAACCAGCTGGCAATGCATCTGGCCCGAACCGTCACCGGGCTGGCGGGCACAGTGGATTTTGAACACAACGTGGTCCCGGCAAAAAGCTCACGGCTTATCAGCTTTAAAGCGCTGAACGATGCGACGAAAAAAATGCTCAACCTGCGGGCCAACAGCATTCCCTCGCCGCAACAGCGTGACATGGCAGAAAGACTCTGGACTGCCTGGGCGCAGGCGATGCGCTGGAATGATATTGCCCAGGATGATATCGCCGCGGAGTACCGTCAGGAGGCGCTGGGACTGCATGGCATCATGATTAATGCGATCGGTATGGCAACGGCCAGGATGTTACGGCACAGAACCCCTGAAAGCATCGAGAACCTACTGGCCTGTGCTGAAAACGGTGACAACGGTTTTCATTACCGGGAGTCGTTTGTACCTGAGTGCTGGGAAGGGAAGTGTGTTGATCCGGAAACAGGCACCATCAAAACCGACAGGCGGTCGCTCGAAGCAACGGCTGAAGCGTTGCAAAAGCTGATAGATCCGTTCGCAGATGCGCTATGGTTGCGTGATTACCTGCCAGCTGAGGAGGCGACTGATATGGCATTACTGAAATATGCAGCCGACATCGAGAATTATAAGCAGCGTACTGCCGCGCCGATGATCAATATCGTGGAGAAGCTGAAGGCGCTGGGTGACGGCGAACCGCAGTTCAGAGCGTCGGTGCTGGCTTCCAGTGAAGGACTGAGCCACTATCTGGCCGGGGCTGAAGGCTGACCAGGTGTCCGCCGCCTGCAGGGCAATACGGGCATCGAACCCGTATTGCCCTGAAACGCGCTGAGCAGCTCTCTGAGCGCTTGTTTCAAAAACCTGTACCCCACATCGCCTCTATTGATTTGACGTGTCCAGCCGGCCATTCTGGCCTTATCTGATGTTATTCCGACATGGCATCTGCCAGTTAACCTACTTCTGACATCCGTACCGTGTGTCTTCCCTGTTCATTTCTGCTCAGTTGCCGGCGTTTTCTGGCAGGCCTGTCGTACTAAAACACCTCTGGGCCCCTTCGGCTCCTGCCCGTCGGGCAGTCGTCAGCCACACTCCGCTAGCCAGGCAAAGCCTGGCAGCTCCGCCGAACCCCCTGCGGGGTTTCGGGCTATCGCTAGTGTCTGATGCCTGAACCCCTGCACCATGCCGGTAAAGTGCTGCCAGCTGGCTGATGGGGATCTGAAAGCAAAATTTACAGGGAAGGGAGTCCGGGAAAAAACAAAGGAAATTAATCAGATAACGCTTGATTGTTATGGCTCATTAGACGTATAATGATCACATCGAAAGGCAATGAGGCTTTTCGCGGTAGCGCCCCGACTGGCGCAGGAGTTACAAATTATGAGTAAAGCACTGACCCCTTCCCAGCTTAAAGCTGAACTGGACACGCAGAAAGATGCGCTGCTGAAGGCGTGCCTGTATGCCCTCAACGAAATCCCTAACCGCCGTTTAAGTGGTCCGTATTCGTCCACGTATGCGCTGGCCGCGCAGATTAGTAAACTGCTTCAGAGCTGCAAATAATCATTGATGGGCTGGCATTGCCAGCCCTGTTCAACGCTAACGGTAGCGCCCCGCATGGCGCAGGAGTCTGAAATGTCATCTAAAAATACTCTCCCGTCGGTCGATCTGATGTCCTGCCAGCATGGCGGTGACGTGATCCCGTCCATTGCTATTGAGCGCATTATCTCGTTGCGGGATGAAGGTATCCGCGTCTATCTCGACGGCATAGACAAGCTGCGAAAAGCGCGCGATCTGATGCAGCAGGCCGGAGGCTGTCAGTACCTGTATGACTACGACAAAGCAGTAGAGAGCGCCATCAAATGGAGCGACACCACGCCAGACCAGGCCGAAACGGCTATTTCCCGCGTTATCGACGGAAAAATCTGGGATCGGCTGATGACGGAAACCGGCATGTATACGCTGATGAGCAACAAGCAACGTCAGGAATGGGATCGGCAGGTGGCAGGCAAAGAAATGCCGCCGATAACGCTGGATAACGTTATGAGCACGTTCCGGCACCTGAACGCAAGCAAGGCGGATACTTTCACGCAAGGGCTGATAGATATCTTTAAATCCCTGTCGTGGGATTATAAAACCAATAACCCCTGCATGTTTGGCAAGCGTATCATCATCGCGCCGTTGCTCGATGTCTGGCGCAGTGGCTGGGTGCGCTTCAGCTCAGACGGGCACACCAAAATTGACGATCTGGCGCGTCCGTTCTACGTGCTGGACGGGCGTAACGTGCCTGATTACCGTGTTTCTGACGGCGCCAAACTGGATGCTTTTTTCAGTGAAAACCAGTTCAACGGTAAGGTGTTCGAGTGTGATTACTTCAGCGTGCGATATTACAAAAAGGGCAGCGCGCACATTACGTTTAAACGCCCGGATCTGGTTGAGAAGATCAATAATCTGGTCGCCAGTCACTATCCTGGGATGTTACCCCCTCGCGTGTAATCCAGACGGCAGGCCGCATTTGCGGCCTGAAATATAAACAGGGGAAGGAAGTATTCCCCGGCCTGAGAAAATCATGCCGGGCATGTATTTATTGCTTGATTAGTGTGGCTCATTAGACGTATAATAATCACATCGAAAGGCAATGATGCTTTTCGCGGTAGCGCCCCGACTGGCGCAGGAGTAATAAACATGGCTATTCAATCCCTTCAGTTCCGTAACGGCTCCGTTTCTCTTGGTGATGTTTTTGTTTCCAGCTGGGGTTATGAGCAGACAAATACCTGTTTCTATCAGGTTATCGCCCTGCGCGGTAAGAAAACCGCCGTACTGCGCCGCATCGCTGCGCAGCAGGTGAAAGCAGACAGTGCGATGTCAGGCGAGTTAAAGCCGGTTTTGAACGAGTTTAAAGGCGAACCCGTGACCCGTCGCATTCGTGAAAACCATGAGCATCCCTCTGTCAGCATTGACGAGTACGAACAGGCTTATAAGACCGATCCTAACGAAAGCCATTTTTACAGCACCTGGGGCTGACCGCCTGCTACGCCCCGCAAGGGGCGTATAGTCAAAGACTTATTCAACCAAAACGTGAATACTATGCGAAATAACAAGGCGCTCAGGACGCAGATACATGGCGGAAACAGTTTATCAGGCGCGGAGGCGTTTTTACCTTCTCCGTTTTCGGCGCAGCCGTAACCCGGACACACTGGAAAAAATGTACGAATCCATGCGGGATCGTGGACAGGTGCCGCCGGAGGACTCCGAGGCTTTTGAGGCTGCCGCCGACCATCGCCGCGCAGAGCTGGCATCGGGACGCATCTGGGATAAGATCCCGCCGCATGTCTGGCAGTATGTAAAATAATCACAGCGCCCCCACGAGGGGCGTTTTTTTGCTTGCATGTATGGCTCATTAGACGTATAATGTTTTTACTGATTCAAATCAGTACCTTCCTAAACAGCCTTACAGGTGCATTATGACCTCTTCTGAAATCCTCCATAACCTCCCTCAGATTATCACGGCCGTGGCCGCCCTCATTACAGCCATTACCGGGCTGATTAAAGTCATGAAGGATAAGGGTAAGGACTGAACCGCCGCAGGGGGCGACAGCCCCCTGCATCGCTAACCGGCAGCGCCCCGATTGGCGCAGGAGTAAAAAAAGTGACAACGCTGCATATTCGAGAAATTCCCACTGATGGCGCACCGCCTATCTGTGCAGGCCGCTCAATCTCAGATGATGACCTTTGCGCCTCATGCCAGCATCTCGACTATCGCCCTGGGCACCTCAGCGCCTGCCTGCTGTCAGGTTGCGGGCGTGACGACTGGCCTTCAGAACTGGATGAAAACGGCTACAGCGTTGCCTGTAGCCGCTATGAGCGTGAAAAATTGCTTGATTAATATGGCTCATTAGACGTATAATAATCTCATCGAAAGGCATCCGGTCTTTCGCGGCAGCGCCCCGACTGGCGCAGGAGTTTTACAATGCACGGTAACGTAAATGAAATTTGCGCAAGGCTTCTCGATAGTTTTGAACCACAGCAGCGGATCAGCCTTCTGATCTGGACTGCTGAAGATGTCCATGACTGCACCAGTGATATGAACCTCACTGACGATGAGGCCGAAGCCGTTCTGGCAGAAATCGCGGAATGCAGTTCACACAGCCGTTATGGCGTCGGAAAAGATACCGTCTGGAGCCTGGCAAAGCAGGTGCGCGAAGATGCCGCCCGCGATCGAAAAATCGAGGTCAATGCCGAGGCGCTGCAAAAAGTCGTGGCGCTGGCGGCGCAGTTTATCCGGCTGGAAGAGATCCAGTCTGGTGAAGGAGCTGCACGCCGACTTTATCCGCAGGAGTCTGAGGCGCTGGAGTGCATCACGAAGGTGATTAACGGCTAATTCACGCAGTAACGCAGCGAACTTTCACGGCAGCGCCCCGACTGGCGCAGGAGGAAAAAATATGTCCCAGAATGAAGCCTATTACGACACGCTGGCCCTGATTGAAAAGGGGCAATGGTGTTTCGGCAGTATGGACGAAGAAAACGAAGAGCGGGCAATCAAGGCCGCTAAGGCGCTGGCGCTGTTTGCGCGCCTGAATGAGCAGGACTGCGACGGACACCCGGTTTCCGAAATCATCGTTGATTTTATCGCTAACCTGATGCACCTGGGGGAAGCGATAAATTTTCGTGTGCTCGATGAGGAAAGCGCGGTGATCCCGTTGGTCAGGATGGCAGCCGTACACTTTAACGCTGAAACAAAGTCATAGTAATCATGTGAATCAGAGGGGGGCAGGCGTGATCCTGCCCCCAAAAATGGACAGGGGAAAGAGTTGTCCCGCCTGAAAATATTCAGGCAGGCGGGGATATTTTGCTTGATTAATATGGCTCATTAGACGTATAATAAACACATCGAAAGGCAATCCGGTCTTTCGTCGGTAGCGCCCCGACTGGCGCAGGAGTACAGAAAATGTCTACTGAACTGAATCAACCCGCCATCACTGCACGCATTATCCCCAATAACCGCCGCATGGCCTTTCTGCCACGCCTGTTCGGCGCCTGGTATCTCACAGGTGAGGCCGGTGTCTACAACCACGCACGCTCTCTCTGCGCCGATTATCAAGGCGGTTCCTGGGAGTTCGTCGAACTGTCTTGCGGTAGCGGCTTCATGTACCCACTGAGCGCAGAGCGCTTCACGGTATCGGTTAGCGGTAACTGGTTCGAAGGGGAACTGTCCGCAGAAGCTACCGGTATCGTGCTGACCCTGTTCACCCTGAACCACATGATCTGGCACGCACATGAAGAAGGCTATCAGCACATCTGCGACATGCTGATCACCCAGCAGGAAAAGCTCAAATTATATGCCGACCAGCACGCCGAAGCCGGTTTGATTTACCGCGCGATTGACTGAAACGGCGGCCCCCGCGAGGGGGCCAATACTGACAGGGGGAAAAATGTTAACACTAACTGATATTCGCGCCAGCAATACGGTGCTGGTTACGGAATTTGGCGGCGTGCGTGCTGTGCATTTCTGTCTGCATGAAAAATTAAGCGGTAGCGACAACGATCTGTGGTTTCCGCTGGCCAATGGGGCCGACCTGTTCGAGGCGCTGGAAAGCATTATGTGCATCAATTTTGCCGCTGCTAACGTTGTCTCGCTGGAGTTCCTGCGGCAGAACGGGAAGTGCAAAGACTACCGGATCACCTACAACAAGGCCAAATTCAAGCCATTATGTTAGATTTCTGGTAGTATTAAATGTTCATATTTGAACAAATTTAATTAAAAAAATACGTCTGATGAGTTGATAAAATGGCTCATTAGACGTATAATTATTACATCGAAAGGCAATGAGGCTTTTCGCGGTAGCGCCCCGACTGGCGAAGGAGTTGAAATGAAAGAAGCAGACCAAAAAAAAGTGAATGCCGTAATGGCAATTGCTGATTATCTCGGTGTAAAAAATCAAATCGAGGTGATCGAATACTCAGCCGAATCAGTGCAGGTTGAGTGGCGAAATCCTAAAACAAAACAGCTTATTCATCGTGATTACACTTTTGCAATTTCCTTTGTAAAAGACTTTGAAAAAGCCCTGAAATCGAACGTGAAGTTTTACTGATAAAGAGGGGGAGAAATCCCCCTTAATCCTCCCATTTTTTACTGATAAACATCAAATATATGAGGTGTATTATGTGGAAACGTGGCGAAAACAAAGTGATTCTGATGGGGCGTGCTGGCAAAGATGCAGAAGTGCGTTACACCCCAAACGGAACGGCCATTGCGAGCCTGACGCTGGCTACTGAAATCAGCTACAGCGACAACGAAGGGAAGGAGCAAAAAGAAACGGAATGGCATGATATTGTCATTTTTGGAAAGAAAGCTGAAGCAGCTGGGAAGTACTTCAAAAAGGGTATGATGCTGTATTTTGTCGGGCGCATTCGTAATAACAAATGGCAAGGGACAGACGGCAAAATGCGCAGCAATAAGGAAATTGTGATCGATAATAACGGCGAAATGCAGATGCTGCCGGGAGCTGGGCCACGTAACACCAGTGCTGAAGGTCTGGGAGGTACTGAAAATCATGATGAACCGCCGTTCCCGGATATGAATGATTACCCGCAGTGAGTATTTGAGTGAGAACGGCCCGCAGGACGTGGGCCGCCAACCCAGAAGGGGGGAAGTATGAATATTAGTGAACAATATCGGGTGGCTGTCGTCAGTACCGGCCATGTAAAAAAAGAAGACGCGGAGCTACTGGATAAGGTCTGTAACGATGACTTGTCCGGTGAAGGTTTATTCTGGATCGAGAAAAATCGCTATGGGTGGATATTGCGTATTTCTGCTACTGAACAATGGCGTGTGGAATTAACCAGGGCGGGGATCAGTGCAAGTGCTTTGGATAATATAGCCGCGTTAAATGGTGCCGGGTTCGACTGGATTTGGTTTGACCGGGATGCAGAACAGGTGCCAGAACTGACCGTTTGGGAGTGGTAAACCGGTTAAAAATATGCCTCGAAAAGGGGCATTTTTTTCTTGCCTAAAATGGCTCGTTAGACGTATAATAAGCATGAAGTTTAAAAGTGGATATTGATTAAAACGCTCTGTAAATAACGTGGAGAGAATATTATGGCGACCTTATACCCTTATGAGGTTTATACCCTTATTGTGTCAGAATTAATCGTAAGCCATTTTAATGATGTCGCTATGGTATATCCGGGAAGCGAAGAAATTAAAAAGAACTACGACAGTGAATTAAGTGCTGTACAGGTAGTTAATGGCATCAGAGAAAAACTGATTGAAGATGGTGTTATACAGTGCGAACAGTGCCCACTGCTATCCGAGTGGGATGAGAACAAGGTTATCAACCAGCTAATTAAAGATTACCGCCTGATTCTCAATCGTGACTATGAACTAAACCGTGTTCGTCAGCAGCTGGCCCCGGAGCTGATCGCACAGATAGAAAACTGGAAAGAGCAGAAGTATTCCGATTCTGCGAAGGAATACGAGGTGCTCTATGAAACCATCAACATCAACGGAAAGGAGGTTACAGGAAAACTAAACGTAGTTGCAGTAAGTCGCTTTGATGCTGTTTTCATCGTAGGACAGCGTCACGCTAACGATAACTTTTTGGTTCTGGATGTAAAGGAGGTGATGAATCATTGAAGTCCAGAAAAGGTGCCGGATTGCGCCAACAATCCGGCTGGGTAGGCAATTTAAATTGTGAGGTTCAAAATGCCGTTGTGGATTATACACTATGCTGAAGATGTCGCAAACGGAGTGCAAACAAAGTCGCATCCGATGAACGCAGCGCAATGGGATCACTTCCGTTTCTGGTTGGCAGTGTTCCGGCGGATTAAAGAAGCCGCGATGTAATCTGTAACTGTCTCAGGGGCGCTGTATGCGCCCCTTTTTAATATCCGTGCCCGGACTCCTTTCCCTGTAAATTTATCGGGATCAAGGGCGGATCGTGGCCCTGAACGTGCGCACCATTGAGCGCTGCATCGCAGCGGAACCGGAAAATTTTTTCCGGCCAATGAGTGCCCTTGTCACCGGAACGGTGACAAGTATGCACGCACTATTACACGAACAGGCAGCTCCCATGCCCGGCCTGACAGGCCGGGAGCTATATCATAATGTGGGATGCTATATGCGAAAGGTGAAGGTTAATACTGCGGACCTGAAGCATCAGGATTCTGACCTGTAGAGCCATTTTGCGTGCGCTGCTCTTCGTCAACTCCAGTAGTTTTTTTTCGGCTGTTGCTGGTTCGTTTTTTTCCAACTCGTCCGGCAGTAATGTCCTTGATATCACGTAATGTAACATCTGAAAAACCCGCATCGTTGAGGAATTTCAGTATCTCTTTATCTTCATACCCTTTCGAATCTTTCAGCTTCTTAATGTCAGACATAAGTTCATCGAGTACGTGCTTTTTCTCAAGCCTTTCTGACGTCACATCAGGCAAGTCGTCGAGAATGCTTTTGAATTTTCCGATGTCCTCACTGCTATAGAATGCTTTCTTTTTTGCAGGCATATGCCCTCCCAATAATGTCAAAATCGACCATGCCTAACCGGAGAAAATCGGACAAGGCTATTCAGGTGATTTTACATGATGCCCGGCATGATTCAATTGCTCTGCCTGCCAGGCCCTTCGCTGCTGGCATTCAAACAGCGCCGATGGTAGAATTCAATGAGGTATTTAAGTACGGGACAAGATGTGTTTTTGGAGTACCGCCGACACGCGGCGGCCGTCCAAAAACGTCTTGGTCAGGGCAAGCCCCGACACCCCCTAACGAGGTTAGCTATCTGATGAGCCGTAGCGAGAGCAGAAAAACAGACGATCGAATCCAGGTGAGATGTTCCACAGAAGTGAAAGCTAAACTCACCGAAAAGGCCCATGAAGCAGGGCTTAGTCTTAGTCAATATCTTATCAAATCTGGGCTTGGAAAGCGCATTCAATCGAAAGGCAATTACAATGCACTTGCCGCTCTTGTAAAGATAACAGCCCTTCAAAAACATCTGTTTAACGAAGGTGCCGGAGTTCATAGCAAGGAGTATTCAGAGATTCTGATCGAGGTCAAAAAGGCCGCACAGAAACTGCAACAGGAGATGGATGGTGATACCTAAAATCATTGAGGGCCGAAGGGACAAAAAGTCCAGCTTTGGTCAGCTGATTAAGTACATGGCAGACAAGCCGTCTCAGGAGTTGACTGATACAGTTCAGCCTACTCCTGAGACGGCTTTGGCTGTTAAATCAGATATGTTCGAAGGGTTAAACAATTACCTGACCCGTAAGCAGAAAGTGATCAGCACACCGGTGGATGTTGAGCCAGGTGTACAGCGTGTTGTGGTTGGTGATGTTACCTGCCAGTACAATACCTTCTCGCTCGATGGTGCAGCACAGGAAATGAATTCAGTTTCTCAGCAAAGCACACGCTGTAAAGATCCAGTTATGCACTATGTTCTCTCATGGCCTGACTATGAAAAGCCGAATGATGATCAGGTTTTCGATTCGGTGAAGTTTACACTGGCATCGATGGGCATGTCCGATCACCAGTATGTTGCTGCCATCCACCGGGATACAGATAACCTGCATGTGCATGTTGCTGTTAACCGCATCAATCCCCAGACATATAAAGCAGCCTCATCGAGCTTTACCAAAGACACTCTTCATCAGGCGTGCCGCTTACTGGAATTGAAGAATGGTTGGTCCCATTCAAACGGTGCATATGTGGTTAATGACCGTCAACAGATTGTCCGGAACCCTCACAGCAAGAAAGAGCGGGGCAACTGGCGCTCACTCGATCGCATCAACAAGATGGAGAATAAAGAGGGGGTTGAAACGCTCTATCGCTATATCGTTGGTGATGAACAGGTAGGCGGTAGTCGTCAAAACTTGATCCATGTTTCAGCTGGGCTTCGTGAAGCCAAAAGCTGGGATGATGTGCATAAGACATTTGCAGACATCGGTCTTCGTGTCGAAAAAGCACAGGGGAAAAAGGGCTACGTCATTACCCACGAACATCAAAACCAGAAGACGGCTGTTAAGGCGAGTCTGGTATTTAACAAGGCGCAATATACCCTGAAGTCGATGGAAGAGCGCTTTGGTGAATACCAGCCTTCACATATTGAACCGGCCAAAGTATCGGTATTTAAAACCGCATATACCCCTGGTGCTTATCGTCGAGATGCCAATAAACGTCTGCAGCGTAAAATTGAGCGCGCAGAAGAAAGAATGCTGCTCAAGGGTCGCTATCGCGCCTACCGAAACAATTTACCGATATATTCTCCGGATAAGGATCGCATCGCCGATGAATACCGGAAAATTGCCCAACATACCCGGTTGGTGAAAAATAACGTCCGGCATTCTGTTTCAGATCCTCATACCAGAAAGCTGATGTACAACCTGGCTGAGTTCAAACGCCTGCAGGCGGTTGCCAATCTGCGTCTTAGCTTGCGTGAAGAACGCAACGGCTTCAGGGCGGCTAACCCACGGCTTTCTTACCGGGAGTGGGTCGAACAGGAAGCACTGAAGGGTGATAAGGCAGCGCTCAGCCAAATGAGGGGCTTTGCCTATTCCTCCAGGAAGAAGGAGAAGTATAAACAGCAACTGGTTGAGCAGATCGGGTTCAACCGTACCTTTAACGCCATCACCAGTCATGATCGTGATGATGTGGCCGTAATGGCCTCAGCACGTCATGGTGTCAAGCCACGGCTTTTGAAAGACGGTACTGTTATCTTTGAGCGCGACGGTAAACCGGTAGCGGCTGATCGTGGTCATATTGTGCTGACAGAAAGTAATGGAATCGACAAAGAGAAAACGGCTGACCTTGCAATTGCATTAACGATTGCTGGTAAAGCCAAATCTGTTCGTGTTGATGGTGACGGCGAGTTTAAGGAACTGTGCTGTAATCGTATCGTCGATGCAGCTGTGAACCACAATCACCCTGTCGCGCAGGGCATTACCTTCACAGATGCCGCTCAGCAGGCGTATGCTCAAAACGAGAAACATCGTTTGATTCGTGAGCAAAATAATAGTAAAAATGAAATGCAATTCAGAAGTGAAAGCGACGACAAATTCAATCCGAAGTAAAATGGAGTAAGAAATGAAAATCAAAATGCAAACGGTCCTCGCGGCCGTTTCTGTGTTAGCTCTTGCCGGGTGTGCCTCTCAAAGCGAAAAGGAAAAACAAATCTCTGCACAGCAGCTGGTAGATCAGGAATTGCGTGAGCAAGCCATTAAGATAAAACTCGCACAGGATGAGCTTTACCAGGCTGGAGCCATTAACAGGACCCGTTACAAATTCCCTACCATTATCAATGCAAACAGTCAGTATGTTCGTGTGAGCTGGCAGGGTGATGCTTACGAATTACTGGAGCAACTGGCTAAACAGCGTGGCCTTCAATTCACCAGTCAGGGGATCAAGTTACCGCTTCCACTCAATATCGATGTTGGTGGTTCGAAGGTTACGTTTGAACAGTTGCTGACCCTGATCCGACAACAAACGCAGTACCGTGCCACCATCAACCAGAAACCCGGTGAACTGCAGCTGCTTTACCTCACACCATCGAAGAAAGGTTCATTCCTCAGAGGGACCCGCCCATGAAACTTAAACTGATCGTGCTTCTGACGTTACCGCTGCTTGCTGCGAACGTTGCACGCGCGGACGACTCCGATGTTAAAGGCCTGGATTACTACATGGACCCGCCAAGCCAAAGTGACGATGAGGCCGATGTTACTGGCAGTATGCTAAACGACGCAGCGCACACCATTGGATTTCGCGGCGGAAAGGCAGAACGCGCTAAAGAAATTCGCGCCGCGCTGGAAAATCAGCGCAGCAACCTTGATTACATGTATTCGTTCCAGCCGCTGATCTCTTCTGAAGGCTACCTGCCTCCGGTCATTGCTGAAGCTAAAGACGTTGCACACATTACCAATGAGCAAATCCGAACGGCCAACCGTGCCTATGACATTGTGGTGCCGGCGCGCTTTGTCAGTAACCCACCGACCTGGAAAAGCTATCTTCTGACCGGGCTGATGGCGCAGCGGATCGAATTGCCTGAACCGGCTGCAATGCCGAAGGACGGGAAACAACGTGATATCTGGAAAAAAGCTGTCGCGCTGGGCTGGTCTGACGGTCGCCAAAAAGCTGATGAGATATTCACTGCTAATTTCAATCGCCTCACACGGGATTACACCGGCATGTTGCGCTACAGCACGCTACTGCAGCAGGGCATGATTAAGGCTCCAGTCATCACACAGCAGCAGCAAACAGTTACAGGGGATAAAAACCGCCTCATGCTGGGCGATAAAACGAAACGTATGAAGCAGCAAGCTGAGTTTGACATCAACAAACGCAGCTGGAAACCGACCATACGTTAAGGGGCAGTAGATGGAAGCATTCAATTTTGGTCCAACGCTGACGCCCCAGACGCTGGAACGTTTTCTCGTACACTGCTCAAACAATGAAGTGTCCGATATTCTGTTGCAGGGCGGAGATAAAATCTGGGTAGAACGTCATGGGCGCCAGTTGCCCATGACATCTTACCCGCTCGACAACCTGGAGCTGGAACGTACCGTTGATAAGGTGTTCGGTCAGGAGATCAAAGGGACGCTGAAAAGTGCTGCGGTCGTTAATACCGCTATCCAGCTAAGAGGTGATGAAGCGGGCACGATTGGACTCGGCCGCGGCGAAACCCGCCGGTTCCGCGCGAACTTTACTCAGGCCGATATTTATAAAACAGAAGCGGCAATGTCTCTGACACTCCGTGTTCTGAATGAGGTTATTCCTCAGCTTAAACAAATGGGTATTGAGCCGGACCTGTTTAATTCTCTGTTGCCGGCTGCCGGCCTCGGACTGATATGCGGCGAGACGGGATCGGGCAAGTCAACCCTGATGGCCAGCATCTTCCAGTATTGCGGTGAAACGTACCAGGACCGGAAAATCATCACGGTTGAAGATCCCATCGAGTATCGCCTGGGAAGTCGAGACTGGATTGCGCCGGCGCCGGCACAGTCACAGATTGGGCGCGATATTGATTCCTTCCACAATTTTATCACTCTCTCCGGGCTCCGTCGTTCTCCGAAGATTATGGGGGTTGGTGAGCTCCTTAACCGCCTGTCATTTGAAGCTGCTGTACTGGCAGGTAAATCCGGCCACTTTTGTCTTGGCACACTGCACGTCAAAACGGTCGGAGAAGCCATTTCCCGATCATTGCAGAACTATCCGCCGGAAATGCGTGAAGCTGCCGCCTTTGACCTGCTGAGTATCCTTTCTTACATCATCGTGCAACGCTTGCTTAAAACAAAAGACGGCCGGCGCAAGGCTGTCCGTGAATATCTCGTCATTGATAACAGCCTGCGCCGCAAACTCTATGACGTTGATTACAGCAAGTGGGGCCGCTACATCGACGACCTGTTGATCGCTGAAAACCGCAGTCTGATTCAGAACGCCTGGGCAATGCACCAGGAAGGTTTGATCGACGAAGCGGAAGTCATCGAGGTCGCAGGATATATGGACTATCTGGCGTTAAAAGAGGGCAAGTATGGACATTAACAAATGGCGTTATGCCGGCCGGCCACTGACGGTTTTTGGTGTGCCTGTTATCTCGTTTCTTGTGTACTTCATCTGGTTTCCGTTCCCGTCAGTAAAAACCTTTGTTATCTGCACCTGTGTGGTTCTCTTTTACTTTCTGCTGGCCATGATGGGCTACACGTTACCGGTGCTGTACCAGGTCATTCTCCGGGTTATCCGCGGGAAAAAACTTACCGGGCGGCCGTGGTGGTACCGGCGCTCTCAGCGATAACACATAACTACAGGGGTAGACAGTATGGCGAAACCTGAAATTGCAACTGAAAGAACCCGTCTGAGTATTCCCTTTGACGATCGCCAACGTGCAATACGTGCGGCCGGCAAACTGGCTGATGGCAGTAATGCTCTGGACTACGTGAAGGAAGAAAAGGTGTGGTATGCACAGCCGGGGGCCAACCTGAGCCGGCTGAAAGAGTGGATTTTTGACCCCAATAAAGTGATCGAAGAACCGCCCCTGGATATTCAGGCCATTGAAGATGAATTTACGGCGTGGCTTGAAGAGCGCGGTGCCATTATCAAAGACCCCATAGAGTTCGATGGCCAGAAGCATTATGTCGATACCGTGGACGGTAAAGCTGGTTCAAGAAAGGGGGTGTATGCCGCCTTTCTGGATGGCCGACCTGCAGGGTGGTACAGGGACTATAAGAACGGTGGTGAAATTCAGAAATGGGTATCTACCGGCGCAGCCCCTAACCCTGAACAAATGGCCATGCTCCGTGCTGATGCTGCGGCAAGGCGTGAACAAAGAGCTGCAGCGCAAGCGGATAAGTTTGATCAGACCGCTAACCGGTTGATGGAAGAATATAACCGGCTTCCGGATGCCACGGGAGATCTGGCATACCTGAAAAACAAACAGGTCATTGCCGCTAACGGCCTTAAAGCTGATGAGCGGGGCAACGTTGTGATCCCTCTGTTTAATGCTGATGGCGAGTTCAGGACCCTTGAGCGCATCTGGTCCGACGGTAGTAAACACCTTGAAAAAGACGGCCAGGCATGGGGGAGTTTTTTCGTTGTGGGTGGTCAACTGAAGGATGGTGACAACCTGCTTTATGCCGAGGGATATGCGACAGCAGCCAGTATCAGCGAAGCCATCAATCAGCCTGTGATCATGACGGTTAATGCCGGCAACATGGTGGAAGTTGCTGGCCGCCTGAAAGACACCTTTCCAAACAGCACTCATTACTTCCTTGCTGACAATGACATTTATAAAGACGAGAACGTTGGGCTAGAAAAAGCGACAGAAGCTGCAGAGCTGACTGCCGGCCATGTTCTGGTCCCTGCCTTTAGCAACCCGAAAGAAGGGCTTACTGACTACAACGATTTGCATGTCTCTGAAGGGCTGGAGCAAGTCAGATTGCAGGTAGAAGGAGCCATTAATCAAATGAACAGGGTAGACACTATGCCGACTGATAACCCGAACATTACTGACGTTAATCACAGCTCGACTGACAGCGCTGCCGTTGCAGATCCTGAAAAAGCCGCGCCGGTGGCCAGCGCCCCTGCAGCTGCCGAACCGGAGGAAACCGCGCCGGTGGCCAGCGCCCCTGCAGCTGCTGAACCGGA
>NZ_JBMKJK010000030.1:0-30286 GCF_049236925.1 Enterobacter cloacae complex sp. SYL003
CCACGGAACGGTCTGCGTTGTCGGGAAGATGCGTGATCTGATCCTTCAACTCAGCAAAAGTTCGATTTATTCAACAAAGCCGCAAGATAGGTGAGAGACAGTACAATCGACTTCTGAGTTCAACTTGTCTTACCAGGAAAGCCAGCATACTTGCTGGCCTTTTTTTTGTTATAATAAACTCAGGCTTCAGCTGAATCTGTAAAATTACTGTTAATGAAACGGTATTTTAGGTTAATTTGGATGCTGTTACAGGAAGTGCGGATTTTTCCTAAATTTGTAAAAAACCTAAGAATTATCTTAATAAATCTGGTACTTAATTATTATTTTACGTAAAAAGTCTTTGTGGTTTAATGGTTATGTAAGGATTTTTTGATACCCTTATACCCGATGGACCTAAGGTCACTGACAACGATGTTCATGTAGAATCTTCGTTTCTGTAATCCCTTTTGTCCTTGTCCCAAATGATTGATTATTATAATAAAGGCTGATCGAATGCTATCTCGCAACTCACTAATACATGGTTTACGCCGAGACCAGTTAATCGGAGTTCTGACTATTTCAGAGTTTCCGGTAGTTATGGTAGAAAGCCACTTCATTCAGTCTGAGGTTATGGGAATAAAACCCGTAATTTTTAATATTGATGAGCTTCTTGTTTCTATATCCCCAATTTCCTCTCTTAAGTTCGATTGGGAGTGGGCCCCAGTTGATACAATACTCATTGAAGTTATCATTCCACCTGTAGAGTCAGACCTTGTAAGTGCAGAAAATGACTTCCTCCGTGATTCTGGTATTGGCCATATCCAGTGCGAGCCTGGCGGAGCATCAATACGACGTACAGTTACCTTCGTTGGTGGAATAACCGCTGATAACTTACTGTATCAGTTGAGGCTTATGTGCGTAAGCGCGTTAAAACTTTTAGGAGAGGAACTGGGGGATGAAGTCTAAGATTAGATATGTTTTATCTGGTTTTGTTGTGTTATGTGCATTTGCTGGAGTTTATAAAATCCTAAACAATGTTCCGGTTAAACCTGACCTTTTGGACTTCACTGGAAACACATTTAAAAAGACATCACTCTTCCTGCCATGTGATAAAAGCTCGCCTTCTTTAAACATTAAAATTGCTGATAACGAGAAAATCGTGATCAACGGCATCGCTTCAAAAGTAACTTTTGTTGAAAAGGCTGACCCCGTCAAAAGCCCTGGTTTTTGTGATGATCTTGATCTAAACAATTCTCGCCTTGTACATACGGCATCTTACAGCCTGGTGATTTCTGAAACCAAAACAGGATTTACACTATCAAATTTCAAGCATCTTGCCGATGATGAATCATTAGGCGGTATGTGGTTTTATCAAAAGTGACTTTTTATATGGCAACTTCAGACTTCGCTCTTAAAAACCATAATGTTAAAGCATTTGGTCAGGATGCAGCCCTTGTCATTGAGATGAACAATGAAGATGTTAGCTCATCAAAACCTTCACCTTTTTCAAATGAGATTGATAATTATTATCTTACATTGCACGTCGCTCCAAGGAACGCAAAAAAAGATTATGACTGGGGCTCAAACCGTTCTGTACTTCTAAAATTGTCGACGAATGAAGTTATGCAGATGGCATCTGTATTTCTTAGAATCATGCATACTTTAAAGATTGATAAGAGGAAAACCTCACATCATGGCCACGTCGTATACAAAAATATAAGCGTTACCCCAAACGAGAGGGGCGGTTTGTTGTTATCCGCAGGGATAGTTCCAGTCGATAAAGATGGCTTAAAACCCTTCATGCACATGGTCCCCGTCTCACAAATGGATTGCGTTAAAATTGGCCTCTACATACTTGGATATCTTGCTCAAAAAACGCCCTGGGTAAGCTCCGAGTCTATAATTACCGCGCTTCGCTTATCTGAAGCCAAGAATTCAAAATAGCGCATTAACATACGGAATATACGGAAAAATACAGGTTTTTTTAAATGTTATACGAACGGATATTTCTGTTTTTCATCGTAAAGTGAGTTTAATTTTGCTCAGAAAAACAGGTATTCGTCATGAGAAAATCAGGTTTAGGTTTAGCCCTGTTGTTTTCTTTAATTGCTCCGATTAAAGCGGTCTATGCTGAAGCGATTATGATTTCAGGAAAGCTACAGGCTGATTTGCCAGCCGTATCCTTTGACCCGGGGCCGGGCGACTTTGTTGCATACGTTAATTCTAACACTATCACTGCCTCAGGTGCAGGCACAGCCTGTAATGTAACGGTTGATGATCGAGCGACTTCCTCTGTTGATAACCTCGTTTGTTTTTTCGAGTGGTTACCCAATACCTTGGGATTAACTTCTAACGGCTTCACTCTTTCAGGCGTTCCCAACACCACCGGTGATTTAAAACTACCTTACAAGATTTCTTACTTCTCTGGTTCTGAACGGAAAAAAGTTGAAATAGTAAAAGGTGAATATTCAATCAAAAGTGTGGCACCGGTAAAACCAACTATCACCGGTCTTAAATCATCCCTGAACGGATTAGTCTATGACGGCTTTTCTTTCAAATCGTATTTAAAGGATGAAGCGATCAAAGATATCGCTGTTTCTGTTGAACCCCGCAATTATATTCAATACATCTCAATAGGTTCAGGCTCCGCCTGTGAAGTACCTATTGGCGGAACTTCCTGTACCATTGAAGTTGGAAGCATTAAGGCCAGTGATACAGATGAACTTTTGGGTTCACGTGATATCACAATTACAGCAAACTCTAAGAATAATTATTTCGCACCTCCTGAATCCAAAAAGCTTGTTGTTAACTGGGATTATCGGCCTCCTGTAGTAGACCATACACTTTGGAATTTTACCGATGAGGCTAAAACAATCAAAGTAGGTGGCCAGGACATCTATACCGGAGCCAAAACCGTTGCTGTGGCCGTTAAGGTACCCCAGCAAGAAACAGAAGGTGAATGGTGGCTCCCAACAGCTATGTCGCTCACTATGACTCCGGATGGCGTGTTTAAGCCGACGACTAAAGTGACTTTAGATGATGGCACTGAGATTGATTTCAAACAGTCCTGGGCAACCCCTTTACGTAGAACTTTACAGCCGGTAAGTGGACCTCAAAAAGTCGGTGATGAGTACCTCTATATCTTTGACTTAACGGATCTTATAAACGGGTCCTACGCAGCGACTTTTACAGTAGAAAATACGAGCAAAAACTCTTCTACGTACACTGAGCCTGAAAGCAAACTGATGCTGTCTGATAACCCAACGCTTATGGTTCTCAAAGATGGGCAGGTATTAACTAAACGAGCACCCGTATACTTCCTGAACGAGATTATCGTTGCAGCTTTCCAGGGGCAGGCTGGGGTTGCTGACATAAAATCAGTAACAATAGACAACAAAGTAGTTTCGTTAACACCTACAAATTATAAAGGTATTTACTACCTGCCGGTTGGAGACGATTTAGCAGTTAATTCGGATCACGAGATTACTGTGGTGGCTGAAAACCTTTATGGAAAAAACGTAAATTTCAGTACCGTGTTCACTTATCAACCTACTGGATTCACTCTTAAGAATCTGGAAAAAAACGTAACTCTTTACTCGCGCGTACGTCAGTATACGGACCTGCTTAGTCAAACAGCTGGTGATAAATGCACTCTGTTTACCACAGAGGAAAATGCGAATGCTTACCTCGCCTGGTATGGGGAAAAATCAGATGTTACAGCATGCTACCCTCAGTGGAACAATGTCCCTGATGGGTTGGAGTTCTATTTTAAAGGACGTACCCCGGGTCTAACTGGATTCTTTAATAAAACAGGTGAGAATCTGCTCGACTATCAAGTCTATATGATTAACGGGAAGGGCTCTAAAGCGGTTTCCGCAAGGAATCGCCGTACTCTGACCACACAATTACCATACAACCCGATCATCTCTTACAAAAAGAATAAAGTCATAGCAGGCATCAATCCGAACACTGCTCTGGCTTATACGACCGGGGGGGAGGCCGCTCGAATATTAGCGAAGGTGGTACCAGCTGACGTTACGATGATCGTCTCTCAAAACGGCTCTGAGGCTGTCAAAACGTCATTTAAAAATCGTTCCTCAAACAACGATGCAACGACCTTTGTACAAAGGGTCAAGGTTGCTGCTGCACCATTGTGGACAAAGAACGTCTTTGACATAGCTGTAGAATACTCAAAGGATCCAGAATTAAGAACTACAGACACCCTCAACGTATATACGGTGCCTGATTTCAATATTCGAGCATCGATGGAAGTGGATGACAAAAAAACAGCCACATCTCTTGAAGTGCCCTTAAAGGTAACAGTGGGGCGTTATAACAACTCCACACGTAAAAGTGCATTTGACCGTAAAACAATGGGAGAATGGGACGTCACGATATACTCTCAAAAAAGTGTATACGGCAAAGATCCAGAAACAGGCCGTTATAAAACTACATACGAAAGAACTGCGCTGACTGAAGCATTGCCGGTCAATGATGCGGGCATTGTCGAAACCAAGATTAAAATTGAAAATATGGATCTGGGTAATATGCGTCTGGTTGGTGTGGCTAAGGTCAGATCGCCATTCTCTGATTTTGAAATGAAACGTGAGACCAGTGCTGTAGGCATTCGAATCTATAAAGGTGAGGAACTGGAGGGTAACCTGTCGAAAAGCCTTATTATCGGAAGGATCCCACTTAGTACTCTGGTAAGCTTCAAATCTGCCAGTACGGCTAACTCTGATGCACTCGCCCCCACCGAATGGCAGCAGTCCTCTGATAATGGTCAAACCTGGACCATGCTTTCCGACATGACCGGAAAGAGAAGTGTAAGTATCAAAAAGACAGAAGTAGGAAAGTGGCTTTATAGGGCAAAAATGACTAATAAATTCACATCCAAGATTTCCTACACAGATGCCTTAACGGTAGTTACCTACAAGCAGCCTAAGCTCAGTATAGATGTTACAGACATTCTTCAGGGCTCAGATATACCTGTAACCCTGCTTGATAACGATGAACCTATACCAGCAGGCACCGCTGAGGTTCTCTGGTCAGAGGATAAAGTCAACTGGGTGCAGGGAGATACAACTTACACTGTGGCTTCAGCTGATACCCTACCGTCTACGATTTATGCCCGGATGCGTTACCTTGATTCCGATGAACTGGCAGAGGAGTCTTCATGGAAGGAAACGTCTGCTCGGTTGGCAGCCGCAAAACCCAAGCGCCTTTCTGTCTCGGTAACGGGGGTTTCAAAGGTAGAGGTTGGTCAAAAAGTTACTTTGGAAGGTAAGTTCACGAACCCTAACAGTAAGTACCAGAATGGTAATAACGTAGTTGAAGAATGGAAAACACCGGATGGCCAGACATTTAAGGGCTCTTCACTGTCTGTTACCCTTACTGAGCAAATGTTGGATAAACAGGGATATGCTGCTTTTGAATACAGTGCATGGTTAGCGGACAATAAGGAGAATACGGTTTCTACCCGTAGAGTTTCTGTCAAATCGTGGGTTTATAAATTTCCCGAGATGAAAATAAGCTCCAAACTTAAATACGACATGGCACCGACCACCCTACGCGTTGCGTTGAGCGGTATTAAGGATGGAGACTATCCTGGTGTTACTTATTCCCGTGAATGGATCTACGACAAAGAGAATCTGGTAATCACTAAAGATGAAGGTGACACCAAAGAATTTACAATTGAAAATCCTGGCAAATATACATTGATGGTTGTTTTCAAAGATAACCGAAACAATGAACAGCGTATCGAAAATACCTTTGTTGTCGATGAACAAACGCCAATGAACGTTGAGATGACACCCAAGTTCTCTAACAAATATATGAGAGCTCCACTCGATGTAACCTTAAGGTCAAACATCAAGCTATCTCATTCGGCGGACTCGATAGATACGGTCACATACAAGGTGAACGGTGAAGTAATACCCAGCGGCAAAAATTATTGGGCTCAACTGATCTCGGGTTTAAAAGAAAAGAAATACGAGATTACAATTGATGTTGTTAGTAAACTTGGACAGAGAGGTTCAGCATCTGTTGAGTTTGATGTCGTTAAAAACGCAGTGCCTAATTGTACATTGAGCTACACGGAAACCAACCTAAGCTGGAGCTTTACCAATAAATGTGATGATACTGATGGAAAAATGGTTAGATATGAATGGTTCATCAACGGCGAATTAAGGAACGTTTTCGGTAGTACGGCTACACTTTCTAAAAACCTTAACCGTGGTAAGCAGGACATAAAAGTAATTGCTTATGATGATAGTGGAGACTTTGCAACACAGCACGTGACAGTTTTCGGACCGGCTGAAGAGGCAAGTAAGTCTGAAAACACTGTATCAATACCAAGCAGTGAGTAGTTAATTTTTAAATATAAAGCCGGGACATTATGTCCCGGCTTTTTTATACCCAATAATTGGACCTTTGAAAAATTAATGTCGGAAAGTAACTTTGCTCCAAAGGCATCTTTCATGGCCGCTAACAAAGCTGCGTATACATGCTGAGGAATTAACATTCTTATAGGTGAATATTAGGTTGGTTTGCAGACTTCCGAGCGTTGAAAAACATGGATAATAATTACTTGGATAGAGGTGCATCTGCCTAGTAAAAATATTCTTCAGTGCCAGTGAGAAAAATATGAGCGACTACATACCTAAAAAGAGAGGGCTGCTTATACTGGATTGGTATGTCCCCCTTAATATTTTATTGCTGATTCTCGTTATGTGTGTCTTTTTCACCCGTTATACATTTGGATACGGTTTATTGAATGGGTGCCTGCCTGCTGATTTTTATATGATTGATCATTCGGATAAAAGTATTAAAACTGGTGAACTCATAGCATTTAACATGCCGAAATCGGTACGTTTTATCCCAGAAAATGAACGAGTCATAAAAATTGTTGCCGGTGTGGGCGGTGACAAACTTAAAGTAACAATGGATGGGGTTTATAACGGGGACAAATTTTTTGAAGCTAATGCACGTCGTATTTCGAAGAAATACAATATTCCGTCCATTTTGATTGAAAAAGAATTGATAATTCCTGAAGGCGAAGTTTTCCTAATTGGGCAAACCGATCACTCATGGGATTCCCGTTTTTGGGGAACAGTAAAGCTGAATTCAGTAATTGGGAAAACATATGCGATCTTTTAATGTAAATAAAAAATATTTACCAATACTTCCTGGACTTGCGTTATGTGCAGTTTTAAGTAATACAAATGCAAGCACTGAGTATCAACATGATGCTGACCTAATCGCTCAGCAAGCAAAAGGGCTTGGGGCACAGGCTAAAGGTGCACAGCAGCCAGATGGGGCTCTTAGCCTTGATGCTACGCTAAAATCACCAGATGTGCAGAAGTACATAGCGCAAGCTGAAGCACTCCAAAAAAACCAGGACCTGAGCAAGCAAATAAACCGTGGTTACGTCCCCGGTATGAATGCGGATAGTGTTCAAGCAGTTATAGACCATACCCAGGCTATCAGGGCCCAAAGTAATAACTCTGAAGCTGTCAACGATATAATTAGAAGACGTGATGAAATTCAAGAAAACGCCAGCCTTAATGAAGCGGCTCTGAAAGCTGTGGAAAATAAGCCGGAAGTCATGCGAGGACAATCTAAAAATATCGAAAAATTGTTTGGTTCCTCGGGCATCACAGCTGCTGACTTCGAAAGAAAAATGGATAGCACACGTGAAGAAGCACTATCAACTGAAAATGGAATAACGATCTTTGCTTCATTTAGCTTGCCGGATTATGTACTGGAAGACCTTCTACGTACGGCCTCAGAGCATAAAGCTCGTGTAGTTTTCAATGGTCTAAAGAAAGGAACTACTCGGCTACCAGAGACACAGGCAGCAATAAACCAAATGATTGTCAAAGGAAAATTTGAATCTCCTTTGATTACAATTGATCCTGATAGCTTCAGTCAGTATCAAGTAACTCAAGTACCGACAATTATTTCTAGGGAGCAAGCTCGTTTTGCAAAAATGGTAGGCTCCTTCAACGTTGAGTTTTTTCAGCGAGAACTTGCTAAAAAACCCGATCAGGATATTTTCCCGGTTGCTGGTACCACTTATCCCGTTGAAGAAAAGAGCATCATTAAAGAACTGGAAGAACGTGCACAAAAATATGACTGGGAAGGTGCAAAAAAAAGGGCCGTTTCTGACACATGGAAAAATCAATGGATGGTCGACCTCCCTCCTGCCCAGGAACACAAAGAATTTTTAATTGACCCTACAGTGAGGGTCACTCAGGACGTAAAAGATAAGCAGGGCCGTGTAATAGCTTCCGCCGGTGAGTTGATTAATCCACTTTCGAGATTTCCTCAAAACCTGACGATGATAATTTTCGATCCACTCAATCCGGGCCAGCTGGTATGGGCTGAGCAGCAGTATCGACAACGTCTGGGTAGTGGAAAAGTAATGCCAATGTTTACCCGTATCCAAAAAGATAATGGATGGGATCACCTAAATGATTTACGTGAAAAATTTAACGGTAAGGTGTTTAAAGTTAACGAACAGATCATCTCACGCTTTCAGATTAAAAACACACCTGCGCTTATAACTACTGACCAAGATAAATTCCGGATCACCCTGTTTAGCGAGGCAGAAGTCCGTGGTATCGGAGCCCCAAATCTTTCAGAGGAAAAATAAGATGAAACTCGGATTTATTATAGGCGCTCTCTTTGCAACATGGCTGACGCTAAATTATCCGGACCAGATGAGAAGTTATTTTACCAAAGCCGTCGACTATATCGAAAGTGTTGCAACATTTATTACATCCAAGTGAGCATGATGGTGAAAAAATTCAAAAAGTTACTTTTAGAGTTCATTGTAGCAGTTATGCTTTCGCTTTCTATACCGGGTATGGCTATGGCAGCAGATGCTGGAGTCCCTGGGGCTATGTGTCAGTCAGCTGGAGTGTGGCAGGGCTTGATTAAGAATATCTGTTGGAGCTGCATTTTTCCCATGAGGATAATGGGCATAGGGGCAGCTCCAGAAGGCGCTGCTCCTTCACGTCCGGGTTGCTACTGCACAGATCAGAACGGCGTACCGGAAATAGGTTGGCAATTGAGCTTCTTTCAGCCGGTGAAGATTGTAGAAGTTGTAAAGAGCCCCTGGTGCAGCCCCTTTCTTGAAGGCACGATGCTTCAAAAATCGCAGTTTGATATTGGTAAAAGCAACACAAATCAGCCAATGACAGCAACTGAAGCCGGATTTTACGATGTTCATCTTTGGGAGTTCCCAATCATGACAATGCTCAAATTACTGATTATTGGCGAGTGCACTGCTGAACCCTATATAGATGCCAGCCTGACCTATATAAGCGAAGTGGACCCTATGTGGGAAAGTGATCTGCTTACACTCGTCCTGAATCCAGAGGCAGTAGTTTTTGCAAACCCAATTGCCTCAATGGTGTGCGCTGCTGACTGTGTAGCAGTAACAGCAGGAAAGGATAATCTCGCTGCATACTTTTGTGCCGGATGCGATGGCAACCTTTATCCATTAACCGGCCACATTTACGCAAATGATGACGCTGTAAGGACGAGTTCACTGATAACCCAGCGTCTTCTGACTAAACTACATCGCCAGGGAATGCTGATGCGAACGATGGGAGCAGACGCAATGTGTGAGAAAACGTGGGAATACTTTACACCTCGTTCCCAGTATCGGCTTTCAATGCTTTTCCCAACTCCTGAGGCGAAAGGGCCGGATTGCTGTCATCGTCTTGGTGATTCGGTACATGACTGGTCAACCCTTAAAGGTGGGCGCAAAAAAATAGGCAATGATAATTATGTCTATATGTTGTGGCGTTACAATGACTGTTGCGTCAGATATATACCAGGCGCTTGATTTCTAAGGGTAAAAATAATGAAACTTAGAAAAACGATAGCTTCAACTATTATTGCATCAATGATTGCCAATACTATGAGTTGGGCTTTTTATATCTCTCTCATAAATATGGTAATGACTCCTCGTATTTATGCGGCAGACGCTATATTTGACCAGCTCGAAAGTAACTTTAATCTTGCTAATCCTAACGCAAATCGCAATGCGACAACCAGTGCTCAGGACATTGTTGAGAAGTACAAGAATGCGGATTCAGGCGAGAATGTCAGTGGGAAGATCACCGAGAAATACGTGGGTAAAGCCGAATCCGCTAATCTTAATCTCGGAAAGTATGGGGCAGGGAACTCAAATGAAAGTGTCATGAAAAATGCCGCATCCGATGGAAAGTCCATTGGTAGCGCCGTACAACTGCCGAGTATGTCTGGAGGGACAATCAATTCAAACTATACCAAGGAAGGGGCAAAGCTGCTCTCTCGGGATGCTAATGGCAACATTGGTATAAGCAGTAATCCCAATACTACTCCTGGAACCAAAACAAATACCGGAGAGATTTTCAGCTCAGAGCAAAAGCACAGCGATATTAAGTTCAATGCCGCAGATCGTTATGGGGATGAGGATGGCTTTGTAAACGATATAAAGAATCGGAAAAGCCAGTTATTTGATGCTCAAAGTTATGATGGCGTTGCCTACCGCACCCTCGTAAATGCTAACAAGGACAACCCGGCATCATCTATAAAGCCTAACGATCCCATGTTTACTGCGGGGAGAAATGAGATAACAAATGCTGTTGCTGGTACTGGAAACTGGCTTCAGAACTGTAATGTTGAGACCTCTAAAAAAACAGTAACCACACACTATCCTGATTACAAAGAGTTCTACTGTAACTCGCCTAAGCAAGATAACTTCAGCAGCTGCACGATAACCCGTGATTTTTCAGTCCCTGTTTACATTTCAGGCGGAAACGGAGACATGTCGATGTGCGGCGATAATTGTGTGCGTATATGGTTTGGTCGCCGTGATGACAACTACTGGAGTGACGGGGTATATGATAACGAACTGACATTAAAATTCCATCCGGATGCAAAATTGGCCTCAGCAAAGATTGTTAACGCGGAGTGGGATGACCACATGCGGGTAACACTTGATGGCACGCAGATTTTTGCTCACATAGATGGTGCATATCGAGAAAGTGACTATCCGGCTCCTAAGGGATCTTGGGAGTTAAAAAAATCGTGGAAACTCGACAAGGTTTACGATGTGACTGATAAGGTCAGAAAATCGGTGTATGAGGAGCCTGATCGAGAAGTGACAATGGCATCCAGAGTATGGGTTGGTGGGAAGGGTGAAGGGTATTTTGAGGTTGAGCTGACTTTTGAAAATATGAAGCTCGAAGATAAGCACGTCCAGGAACCAGCTGGTTGTTACGATGCTGTACAAGCTCCGAATACATTCTGCCGTTTCGATCGGTTTAAAGATATGGATGTTGGCACAAAACGGCTTCCGGAAAGCGTGCTTTCATTGGCAAAGCCTCTGTATGAAGGTGATAAAGGATTTCTTACCTGGAAGACAAACCTTGAAGGCTACTTTTGTGATCCATTGGCCAAAGACAAAATTTGCTCTTATGACGCTAGTGGAAAAATTATGAAAGACGCTAATGGAAAGGACCTCTGTTACAACTATGAAGAAATAAAGAGTATGCCTGATGCATGTAGTGCTTATAAAAATGATGCAGCATGTGTACTCGATAAACAAACATGTGCAGAGGGTTGGTTCGATGAGGGCACTAACAGTTGCTACATGTATGAACAGAAATACACCTGTGACAGAGGGAAGGATGTAGTTCGGGAGGTTGAATCTTCTACAAATGCCTGTGTTGGCATGATCCCATGTTCAGGTGGAACATGCGAAACTGGGCCAAAGGAAGAGAACAACGATTTTGGAAAAGTTGCGGCTTATTCAAACATGGTTCAGTACATGCAGGGCGAAGCCAAATGCGAAGACCCTAACGATGCCAATTCATGTTCCGTCTTTGAAGGAAAACCTGAATGGTGTGGTCGTTCAGTAGGCTTTGTAAATGGCCTGGCAAAGACGGACTGCTGCGAAGCACCACAGGGAACCGCAGGAGCACTTGAAGGTATCATGCTTGCCGGATCTATGATCAGAAACACAAACTGGACCAGAGTTAATGCTCAGCTAATAAAATGGACCGGCGGTGATACAGGTACATGGGCTTCTATGTCTAATGCGGTCGGAGAGTGGACTGCATCAGCTGGTAAAACAGTAGGGCAAATGTGGAACAACGTCACGAGCTCCTTAACGAGCGTATATGAAAACGTCGCTGGTAATCTAAGCAGGGCAGTTGGGTCTTCCGCAACTTCTGGAGGGGCAGGAGGTGCTGGCCAGTTGGCACAGGAAACAATGTCCAGCTTCGGTATAGGTCAGCTTAAGCAGATGGCAATGAAGAAAGCCTACGAATTGCTACCAGATACAGTTCGTGACTTTGTCTTTAAGAACGTTGCTACTACCGGAGGAGAGGTTGTCTTCTCGGCTGCGGTTCAAAACTTTATGCTTGCATTAAACGTGATCGGTTGGATTTATACAGCCTATCAGGTCACTAAAATGCTTTTAGAAATGTTGGTAGCATGCGACCAGAAAGAGATGGAAGCTTCTATTCATAAGAATCAAAAATCCTGTTTTACATTAGATACGGAACGATGCGTCAAATATCTGAATGTTGGTTTCACAAAGAAATGCGTTAAAAAAGCAACAGACATGTGCTGTTATAATTCCATGTTGTCACGCGTTATTATGCAACAAGCTTATCCGCAATTAGGAATAGACCCTGTCGCCTCTAATTGCGTGGGGCTATCAATAAAGCAAATACAGCAACTGGATTTCGATAAAATTGATCTGACGGAGTGGATTAATGATGCAGTTCAGGTAGGAGAAGTTCCTGATCAATATTCAAAATTCTCCGAAGAATCAATTGTGGAAAACTTACCATTCCAGAATGAGAACTATCAACTTCCATCAGAACGTACCAAGGAAGCAATGGGCGGTGAAGAAAATATGATAAAGGCCAGACAAGAAAATGCTCAGGCTATAAAAGAGGAAAATGTAGATTGTAGCTATTTACCTCGACCGGCCATATGTGAGGTAGGTTCAACTACGCTGGATCCGGTTACGGGCAAGCAGTTGCCGAAATATTGAAGAAGGGGCCGTTAGGCCCCTTTTTTAATTACTTGGCTTTCAATGTTTTTTCTGGGAAGCCTTTTTTACCGTATTCACCGGTAAAGAGGTAATAATCTTTTCCGTTGATGGAGGCTGCAACACCCCCTGGAGTTGTTGTATTTGGGCTATCAGAACGGAAAATGATACCCGAAAAATCAGCGCTTGTTTCGTTTCCTTTAAATGGGATGAACACATAACGAATTACAGCGTAATCACCAGCGGGAAGGTTTAGCTCAGGAATTTCGGTTCCTGTTGCGGGGCGAATCGCCTGAAAGCTGTACATTGAATCTGTAGGGAAAACATCAGCATCAGGCTTAGAGGGCAGATCACAGGTACTCCATTTATTGACGACTGCCATATCAATTTTACATGTGGCCAGAGCTGCTTTCTGTTTTTCAGGGTTGTATCCAAATGAGGCCTGAGTTGCTTTTGTATGCTCAAAAACATACTTAGCTCCCTCACGTACCAAACTTTCATCATTGTAAGGCAATTTTTTTGGATTGGGGACGAACACTAGGTATTGATTGACCTGGATGTATTCGGCGTCAGAAGAACTGTACAAAGAGCTGAGGCTCATGATCCCAAAACCTTTTAGACCGCCTGTTACGTAGCCCATCGAACTATTGATGAGATACTTAGAAAGAAAGTTGTCGGCATCCCCTCCAGGAGTAACCTCTTGCTCCTTAAAATTAACGTCGAAACCAGCAAACGAATAGGCATTCTTGGCGACAGAATCATTTGCATTAGCATGCCAGTACTGGCCGTGACTGTACGCATTCAGAGCGGTGCCTGGCGTAGTGCCGGTGTCACCGGCACAACCCGATAGGGAAAAACCAATGACGACAGAAGAGACCAGAGATACTAAACGTAAAAGTTTCATTTAAAGCCCTTTTTGTAATGTCTTTTGGAGATGGAACCATTATTCCATAGTCACGCGTTTCACAAACAACCTGATTGCATAAAAAAGGAAAAAAAGTGATTTCCAGTAGAACCAGCAGTACACAAGAAAAGCGCTTTTATAAAAATGTATAATTATTAAAACGAAGTAATGAGGTTGAAATGGGTAAGCCAACAGAAGAGCAAAGACCTGTTATCGAGAATGCTAGCGCAAACAATATGGTGATAGCAGCGCCTGGATCAGGCAAATCGTTCACCATGATAGAAGCGGTTATATCGATTCTCAAAAAGTATCCATATGCAAGAATCGGGATGGTGACCTTTACTCGCGCTGCAACAAACGCACTTGCAGCAAAGTTACAAAAGCGATTGAGCAAGAAGGATCTTGACCGGGTGCTGGTGGATACTTTTCACGGACTCGTTAAGAAGCAACTGGACATGATTCGCTGGCCGGGAAAGATGTTGATAGGGCCAGCACAGAGATCTGTCATTCACCGGGCTTTGAAAGAATCCGGTGTAACGATGAAGTTTGCTGAAGCTGAATTCGTTATTGATGCTATCGGCAGAGAAATGGATACGGATGTGATTTCAGTTCGGCATAACAGACAACAGATCCATTTGTTTAATACCTATCAGGCGTTATGCCAGAAAGACCATGTGGCGGACCTCAATGCTCTTTCAAAATTTGTTGTCGGTCAAATGCATTCGGGAAAAATGCGCACGTTAGATTTGACACATTTGATAGTAGACGAAGTTCAGGATACTGACTCTATACAATTCTCATGGATAGCATTGCATACAAGAGCTGGAGTCTATACGAGTATAGTTGGAGACGATGATCAGGCCATCTACTCCTTCAGATCCTCAGGAGGAGTCAAAATATTTCAACAGTTTGAAAAACACTTCAGACCTAACATATTTTACTTAAACACATGCTTTAGGTGTGAACCTGAAATTTTAGAGGTGGCCGGAGCACTGATAGGAAAGAATGTTTACCGTTATGCCAAAGAGTTACGCTCGGCAAAAAAGGGAGGGGGAAAGGTCACTTTTCGTTCATATGTAGATATGGAGGAACAGATACAGGGTATTTTAAGCCTTATAAATCAGGATCCACATGGATGGGCAATTCTAAGCCGCAATAATGCTCACTTGGATGAGCTAGAAAGTTTGATCGAACAGCCAGTAATTCGTTACGGAGGTAAATCATTCTGGGATGAAAAAGAAACAAGCGATGTGTTAAGCCTTATGGCCTTTTTCCGACAATCAAATGATCCTCGCTTAATGAAGAGAGTATTGGCATTGTTTGGAGAACAGGAATCAGTTTTGGATGAAGTGGCATTGAGTATGAGAGGAAGAAAAGTTACTTTTGGCGACCTTGCCATCCCGGAGGACAGTTCTCTCGAAACAAAAACATTACATTCAAACTTCGTGCGCTTTACCCAGGAAAGTTCTGATAAAGTTGAGATAGCAAAACGTTTCGCCAACCTTACGAAATGGATGGAATCGTCGTCAATCAAGATGAGGAGTAATAAAGGTACAGCAACCTTAACAAAAATTGCTTTAGACACTTGTAAACAGTGGGCAGAAAAGACTGGTTGGATGAATATGATAAATCGTGCTGCTGCAATGTCATTAGGCCCTAGGAAGAAGGACGAGGAATACAGCCCAGAGAAAGTAGTCCTATCAACCTTGCATGGTTCAAAGGGTCTTGAGTGGAATAAAGTAATAATAATGAGTTGTAATGCGGATCAGATACCAAGTAAAAGATCAGTTGGGGAGGAGGCAATAGAAGAAGAAAGACGTTTGCTTTATGTTGGATTTACGCGTGCAGAAAAGCAACTTTTTGTAATGTGGTATGGTGATCCTTCTTTCTTTTTAAGAGAATGCAGTGAAGAAAAGATAAAAGAAGCAGCTAATATTCGAATTTCTCCACTTTATACAGAATAATTCGATATGGGCATTTACTTATGCTTAAAGCTATAGTATAAAAACAATGAGCTTAAATATCAGCTCCCAAATTTGAGTAACTTTGCTTAAAGTTACTTTCGCGTTAAGCGTTGATTTAGCCGTGAAAAGCGGCCAGCTTAAACAAGCTGTAAGACACCACCGGCAAAATGTCACCTTTGTCGCTGGTGCACTTCCCATGCCTGCAAAAGGCAATCTGAATTTACCAAACCGTAACTAATTTAGCTCCTCCTGGGGCTATTTTTGTTGCGTACTTCTAATGCCAGATAGTATAAATCAGGCGGTTCATAGCTTACGGGAGATGAATGACAGGCTTTGCCTTCGTGTTGAAACAAAAATTTGTTTCTTCCTTCTTACTATATATAGGTGACCCCAAATGTCTAAAAATAAAGCTCGCAGTAAAGCCCTTCATCAAACCTTTAGTGAAATTATTCCAGAGATGGATAAGGCGCTAAACAAACAGCTCTTAGAAGTTCTGATGAAATATACAGAACGTGATAATGAACTGATTGTTATTTTGAATGAGGACGGCCCAAATATCATTGAACTTAAGTCTCTTAAGCCTGTGTCTTTGTTGGCCGAAAAGCTTTCTGCTTATTCAAGCTATTATCATGTGGATGTTGTGGAGCTCGTGGTCAAGAAAATTGATTTCGAAGGAGCTTATAAGCTTCTTAAAGCTTCCCCAGATGTACCACTTTTTAAAAGCTTAACTGAACTGGATAAATATCTTGTTGAGGAGTTTGAAAAATACGGATTAAATTCATTTCTTGACGTGGATAATCTGGATTACTCACTTGAAAAAGCCAGTGAACTCAAAAATGAGCAGTTAATAAATTGGGTTTCGGACATCATTTGCAAACGTGAAAAATTAACTTTACGTAAGCGTTTTGATGTCGCAGTAAAGGCCCACTACGAAAATGTAGAAAAAATGTATGATACCATTCGTCCGTTAATGAAAAAACTGGGTTTCCCAGAAGATCTCATGACGCACACCTTTAGTGAGTTAAGCGTTTTTGAAACTAAAGGATGGGACCATGCAATAAAATCGAAAATTGAGACTCTCGCTAAGCGTGAAACTCAATATTTAGATGATGCGGCTAAAGCAGAGAATCGACGTCTTGTAACAGAGAAGTTGGAGAACTCTTTAGCGATTGCACCAACTAAACCAACAAGAAATTGGTTACATATTGCCGGAATTGCCTGTTTGGTAGTCTGCACGTTCATGTATGTAACTAATAAATTTATTTAATCCTGTTAAGGGGGAACCCTAACGGGGCTTCTCTTTGAACAAATCGAGGAGCGGAAAATGTCATATCTTGAATATATCAATGAAGTAAAAGTGTCCGGGATAGTTATCAGTGCTGTGGAGAAAAAAATGACTGACCAGAGTATAGGTTTGTTAATAAAGCTCAAAAATAGGATGAAGACAGAAGTTGATGGTGAAATCACTGAGAGAGAATTTTCAGTTCAAATCAAGGTGTCGCCTGAAATGTATTCAACCTGTTTCACTGGTATAAATCAGGGTGATGAGTTGATGGTCTCCGGTTATATTGTTGTCGATACTATTATGATTGAAGGGAGAGAACATCCTCTTGACTACATGAGAGTGGTAGCAACAAGTAAGTTGGCTCACATACCTAAACCTCTAAAAGGTTTTGGACAAAGTAGCTTTAATCAGATCTGACATTAAACCCACCCTAAAGGGGAGAAATCCCTTCATGGGATTTCTCCTTTTGGAGTCCCCATGAAACAAAAATTTAGGGCTACTGCAATAAGTAGTAATCAACTTAGTTTTTTTTCTATATTCGATATAGATGAAGATGAAATAACGCAAATAGTTGATTCACCCAAAGAGCATTTAAATGATGCATACACGTCCGGATTAAACTTTAAATCAGATGAAAGTAACATTTCTGAGATAAATTATGATTCTGAAAGGCGTGAAAATCACCTTTATGAAAAATCCAAATTACTTAAAAATCAGATTTTGCATACAATTAATTTTGCAGCAGAAACAGATTATCTATATTCGGTTGAAGAATATAACCCAGATTTGGGTGGTCTGGTAATAGAATGGACCCCTGAGGATGTGTATGTTGTTTTTCTATCCGCTATGGAAGAGTCTTTGGAAATCATTAAAGAACTAGTGTTGAGGAGAAAGTTATTCTTCAAAGATGACAATGGTAATATCACAGTGAATCCACTTTTAGAAGCTGAAACACGGTGGTATATGTCAAAATCATTTGAATACACTTGTTTATCTCATGGACTTGATGCATGTGAATTTAGAGCGGAATTAAAATCATGGCTCTATTATCATTCGCATCGTTCGATTAGTGAAAACACGAAATTAGCTGAATGCAGGAATGATGATGAAATCATTTTGCATGATTGCAATGACGATATGGGCTGGGACATCTTCTTTGATCAGGATTATTTAATGTCAGAAAAAAAACTGGCTGTTAAATGGACTGACAGGGAAATTATGGATGTTTACATAAAAGCTTTTAAATCCACATTAGAGTTGTTTGACGAGCTTGTTTCATGTGATCTGTTAACTAAACGAAACGCTTTTGGCAAGTTAGAAATAAATCCAATATTCGAAAATCATTTTGAATGGATCATGTCTGAAGCTTTTGAAATAGTGGGAAATCATCTTGGTTATAATGTGCCTCAAATCAGGAAACTGATGGCAACTATTTGCCAAATGAATCTCAAATAAAATGCCACTGGCAAACATCTGCCAGAGGGCGGTGTTTGCATTTTACCGGAGTTAAAAATGTCTAATGCCGCTATGAAGTTAAATGAAACATCTTCTGATGCTTATGAAAAATTAGAAGCTCTTCTTTCCCCGGATGTTATAAAGTTAAAACATTATGTGGATAAAGGTGAGTATCTTTTAGTTCTAGCAAAGGACCTTTTTGGTATTCCAGAAATGGATCCAAAGATGGCTGTGCCTGTTTTCAAAACTAAAACCTCGTATCGAGCTCCGCTGAACAAAGACTACATACCAAATCCCCGAATACTTGAACAAGTGGTTAAACTGCTTATCAGTCCGGATATAGATTTAAGTGTGTGTCTTAAAGGTGAGTCCGGTTCTGGCAAGACTGAAATGGTAATGTACATTAGCCACATGATGAATTGGCCGCTGACAATTAAGCAGATCAACAGCAATATTCGAGTTGATGAGCTTGAAGGTGAGCGCAGTCTTAATGGTGGTAATACAGGTTTTGTACACAGCGATTTGGTAACGGGATTTCGTAATGGTCACCTCATTCTTCTGGATGAAGTGGACAAAATCGATCCTGATACGGCAGCAAAACTTCACATGCCCATTGAACGTAAGCCCTGGTCACTCAGTGCTAATGGTGGTGAGGTTATAACTGCTAATGGCTACACGCGATTTATTGGTACTGCAAACACAAACATGAGTGGAGGCGCTCGCCGGTTCGTTTCTTCTCAACGTCAAGATGCAGCTTTTATAAAGCGGTTCTTGATAGTTGAAATGGAGAAGCCCGACAAAGTTGCTTTAACCAATGTGCTTACTAAACGATATAGCTCTTTGCCTTTTCAGGTCATTGAGAAGTTCGTAAGAGTAGCGATTGCAGTAAATGACTCTGGTACAGAAGACAGTGTGATGGATATTCGTCAATTAGTAGCTTGGGTTGGCACGTCGATGACGTTAAAAACCTTTAGTCTTCTTGACACTTTCAAAATAGCTTTTGCTTCTGCTTTACCTTTACATGTGGTCGATCTTGTTCTTCAAGCTATAGATCTTTCTCTTGGCGAAGACAAGGATAAATCGCTGGAGTATTTCACAGCAAAAAAGTCGAGTTAGATGGGATTTGTTATGAAACCTCTGATATTTGTATCTCAGAGTTATCCCATCTTGAATTTAGTGCGTTTTTAAGTACGGATGGTGCTGCTACCATTGCTATAGCAAAAAACGGAACTAATTTTACTGGACTTATGCAACTGAATAACGACTATTCTTTATTGTTTTATCATGATGGTAAAATAAATATGGAAGGTCTAATTAAAGAAATGGAATTAAAAGGTTATATGTATCAGGGAGCAATGGGCAATGATGATGTTGCCGCTGAGTTTCCCGGTATTCTTTTAATTGCACCAGAGAAGCTTTAATATCAACCCTATCGGGAAATCTTTCCCGTTGGGGAGGGTTTCCCCTTTTTTTTGGAGAAACCCATGACTTTAAATACTTCAATGCTTAACAAAGTATCTGCAAAACAAATCTCTGAGAATTTTGCAAAATCATATCCAGATTTACTGGAAGGTGCAGTTATAACAAAAATTGAAATAAGTGGCTGTCAAGGATCGCGTCGAACCGATAAAATCGATTTGTCTTATGATGGAGATGATATTACGGATCAAAAAAGCGTATCTAAAAGCGAAGTACGTTGGATTGACATAAAAGCCCTTAGCTTCAAAAGTACGATTACCAGCAGAATATCAACCCTTTGCTCACGCTTGTGCATCCGCTATAGCAATATGTGGATTTTACCAGTTTCCAGTATGGAAGAGTTTCTGGAAGGGGCCCAAGAGATTGAACGAGAGTTTCAGGCAGGTATTCAAAACGTTGTAGACAATTATGAGATGCATATTGAGGCTGAAAAAAATAGAAGCCCAAGAATGTCTTCTTTGATTGATCAGTTGAAATTAACTAAAGATGATTTCATAAAATCCTTTAGATTTAATATTGCTCACTTTATTCCTTTTACGCCTATTAGCGTTGAAGGTGATGAAACCCAGGACTACTATCAGGAACAATTGATAACAGATCTGGCAGAAGAAGCAATGAGGGTTTATGAAAAAATTAGTAAAAATAATAATTTGCGCTCAAGTACTATTGACCGACTGAAGCAAATGCAAAATAAGATCATTAGCTTCATGTTTATACATAAAGAGGCGGCAGTACTTGCAGAAGCTATAAAACACATAATGAATAATTTACCTAAAGGTGCCATTTCTGAACCTCGCGACGTTGCGGTGTTACAGCAGTGGTTTTATTTCATGAGTGATGCTTCAATGTTAAAGCGTATTATTTCAGGAGAGCAAAAGGTTACTGACTGGTTGGAATCTATTACCAGATCATTTAATCAAAGCTCACAAACAGAACCGAACGCGCTACAGAACACAGGTATTGAAGCTATTTTAGATTCAACAAATGTGTTTCAGGTTGAACCTGTCGTAGAGAACGATATAAAAAACAGCACGTTTTCAAACACTGATTCTGTAGCTGAACCTGAGAAATCAGTTTCGCAACAGGAAGACAATGCTGAAAATGGTTTTGATATCGAGCTCAAAGGCTGGTAACTGTTTGCTTTATTAAAAACCCCAGATGGGTACTTCACCATCTGGGTGAGTACCCCTTTTTATAAAGAGGTATTCTATGAAATTAGATCTTAAATCATCGCCGCGCCATATTAAGCGTTTACAGAATATAGCAAAAGTCATTAGCGGCTTAGGCGATGTAAGAGTTGTAATAGACGACAATACCAAAGGACCGTATTTTGATCCTGTCAATAAAGTTTGTGTTTTACCAAACGGCGATTATAGCGATGATGACTTTGTCAGTCTGATTGAAGGTTTTACCTGTCATGAAGCTGGTCATGGTCGCTATACCGTCAGTGAGGTTTACAGTGACGCCTTTAATAGTGTTCTCATGTCATCTGAAGGGTTTACACGCTTCGATGACGGAATGAATGCAGAGTTTGAGAGCCTCGCTGAGAAACGTAAAGCTTATAGCAGGGCAAAACGTCTTACCGGGCTTATAAATCTGTTCGATGATGTACAGATGGAAGAGAAGGTTGGTAACGATTATCCGGATGCAAAGCGGCGGCTTGCAGCCACTTACGCACTGATGGTTAAAGCCGGAAGGATGACTCCTGATATATCTTCTCGTCCGGAAAATCCTGTCCTATTTATTGAGTGGTATCTGCTTAACTCATTGCGAGTAAAAGTCCTTCAGCAGGTAGGTCACAAAGAAACCCTCGATCCGTTTTTTGACTATGCCCAAAAGATACTTTCTCCAGTAATTTCTGATGTTGAGGAAATTTTTCATGATGCTCTTGGTTGTGAAAATACTCAGGGCTGTGAATCCCTTGCTCGTAAGACCCTGGCTCTTTTAGAGAGACTGCGGGATGAGGCAAAGGAACAACAGCAGCAGACAGAGCAGGAGGAGCAGGAGGCATATGATGAATCCGAGACCGATACCGATACCGAATCAGAAGATAAATCGCTTACGTCGACTGATAGTCGTGAGGATGATTCTGAGGACGATAGTGAAGGTCAGGCAGATACTTCCGATAACGCTGATCTTGCTCAAGAGGGATGTTCTGAGCCTTCAGAACTTGCTGAAGATAACGAGGGAAATAATGAACCCACCGGTGGCAATCCCACGGGTGATAACATTATTGAAGACGATACTGATGCGATTAACCCTTCCGAGAGTGAATCAGATGAAGCCAGTTCGACTAACGTTGAAGATGAAAGTAACTTTTCATCGGCTCAATGGGAGATACTGGCAGATTTGTTGGATGCCTTTCTTAGCAGTGATGAGGATAGCGAAGATTATCACGATGCTTTGGCTAAAGAGATTGAAGGTATTGCATCAAAAGTATCCGATGACGTGAAAGCCGAATTCGGTGCTTCTGAATGGGATATCCCTGATCTCCTTATCGATTTGAATGTTTACAATGAGGCTTTGTCTCTGAGTCATTCAATCGGTAGCGACTTGTCTGTTTTACAGCAGGTTAAAATGCGTGGCCGAAACAAAACTCATGAGCGTGGAATTACCTTCGATGGAAATCGATTAATTCTGTCACAAATGGGAGTTCGTGATGTCTTCAGAGCTCAAAGCGAATCTAAAAATAGAGGGCATGTTGGCCTCGTATTAGTTCGTGATATTTCAGCGTCAATGGCTAATGATGAAAGATATATTCATGCCATTAAGTCAGATCTTGCTTTATCGATGGCCGCTGAAAGTTTGTCAAAAATGCATGTCTCCAATATAGTTTTTCCCTTCAAGGAAAGTGAATTTGAGATTATCAAAACGTTTGATCAAAGCGTTGAGGAATCTCTATCGAAATTCACTCTTGGATGTAAGGGTTATTATACCCCTACGGGATCTGCTTTAATGGCAGCTGTTGATCTGTTACTTGACAGCCAATTCGATAGGAAAATAATTTTTCTTATAACTGATGGTTATCCGAATAAATCGGAATTTACTATCGTCGAAGTTATGGAAAAGGCTAAATGTAATGGAATAGAAATCGTTGGTGTTGGTATTAAGACTGATGAAATAATTGGTTTTGAAACGGACACTTTCGTAACAGTTGATGATACTTCTTTATTGTCTATTGAAGTCAGTAAGCTAGTTCATCAAATACTTTCTTAATAAACTCTACCCAATCGGGGCAAAAAGGCCCCGGTGGGTCTTTTTGCTCCATGAAGGAATAAGGAGCAAAATATGACTCAGATAAAAACTTACCGTGTAGAACATGAAAAAGTCGGTGCGATGCATAAAGTCCGTATTTTCGGACGTGTTGGTGAAGTTATAAGCAATGATAGCCCTCAGGAAAGAATCTTCCGCGAAGTCACTATAGCGGAGGGTAATAGCCAGCAGGCTGCGTTACTTGTAGATAACTACATACAGCGTCTTGAGAATAATGGCTTCACGACTGAAGCATAAATGTTGAGGGCCCCCGGGCCCTCTTTCTTAAATTCTGCGTTGTGGGTTTCTCCCTGTCTTCTGCACCGCAGAAGGCATTGAGAAACTCACAATGCCAGATAAGAGAGATCATCATGACTTATGCATCCCCGGCTCTTCGTCGTAAACCACAGGAAGTATCTGAACACTTTATTAAACTCGTTCATGCTCGAATTGCTGAAGTGTCTGGCTGGAAGTATATATTCGAAAGAATACCTGCTTTCAAAGACGCTTGTGCAAAAGCCCCGAGCCAGGTTCCTTGCCCGTTTACTGGCGCAGGGAAATCGAAGTTTCGTTTCCGACAAAAAGACCTTTATACCGGATGTGCGATCCATAATGACTTTCCGGTAAATGAGTTTTGCGACGGAATTGATGTTCTGGCGAAATATTATGAATTAAGTAAAACGCAGACTTGCAAAAAGATTCTCTCAGATTTTTTCGGGATGGATCTGCATGCTCCGTTAACTGACGCCGACATTGAAAATGAACGACGCTATAAATCAGCAGTTCGTGCCACAGAAACTCTTGACCGAGAGGAAGTGGCAAAGCGAATGCGAAAACTTGATGTGATGTATCACTATACCGGTGAAATAAAGCCTAATACTCCTGTTGCTTTGTACCTCCGTAATCGTGGGATCTCCCGCTTACTGAGTCACTTACCAAAGGATTTAGGCTTTAATAACCGGATCTACTATTGGGATAAAGATAAGCAGAAATCGATTATCTATCCGGGAATGATTGCAATCTATCGTGACACCCGAGGTCGGCCTCTGACTATCCATAGAACATACGTAGACAAAAACGGTGATAAGGCACCTGTAGAAAATCCAAAGCTGATGATGAAGCCTCCTGCCGATATGACAGGTGGCTCAATTCAGTTGTTTGACCCTCACTATGATTCAGGTAGTTCGACCTGGACACTGGGAGTGGCTGAAGGGATCGAGAATGCGCTTTCTGTTGTAGAAGCGACTTCAACACCATGCTGGGCAGCCAGCTCCGCATGGTGCCTTGAAAACGTTACTGTTCCTGATTTTTTACTGCCTCCGCCGGATGTAAAATATATAAACTTTTATATCTGGGCGGATAAGGATATTGCTAACTCACAAGGCACTCGTGCCGGTATCGAAGCTGCTCAGCGACTTCAAAGCCGCATGGTTGAGTTTTTGGCTAAACGATATCCCGCATCAAAGCTGACAATTGAAGTCTTCGAACCAGCACAAGATATTCCTGATGGGAAAAAGGGTATCGACTGGAACGATGTTCTCCAGTTAACAGGGCAGGATGGATTCCCGATTCACTGGGCTCCTGAATGTCTTAATCAGCTGTAACAACGATAACTCCCCCGCATTTTGCGGGGGGGGTTATCTTATCAATATTATTTTTTAAATTGTATTGATAAGATAACCGCTTTCCTTCGTGATAATTACCTGCCTTTAAGGTCTTTTCACGGCTGAGATGCTTGCTCAGTTAAATAAATGTGCGGTACTACTGGCTATGGTCGGTTGTATGACATGGTTATTCCATAAACTATTAAAACCCATAACGGGAGTATTACCGTTATGGTGATGCTCGTCGTTTTACATCGGAGAGCATTTTAATGAATTTTCAAACTAACGAAGTTTTTAATAAATTTGCTGCTGTTATAAAATCGCGCATCGTCAATGAACCATCGTCATGCTATTTGCTGCATGATAATGAGATAGATATAACGATTTTGAAACATGGCATATTAGAAAATGACAGAAACCTGTTGTACGTAGTTCGTCCTTCAGGAACGTGTTTGTTGCGTTGTGACAAATATTTCTATCCGAAATATTATCTTCGTTGCCGTGGAGATTATAAGTCATTCATATATGTCCATCTTGATCTACATAGTGGTGAAGCTAAAGAAATCACATGGGAGCAAGCAGACGATATGCTGTCTAGTCCAGGAAAACCCCCATTAAAAGGAAATCTTGGACGATTTGAGTATATAAAAGTTGTGGTTGAGGACCTTCGTATTCGAGGTTACGCTGATTATCTTCCTGCGTATAATCTTGATGACCTTCGCCGTTTTGCCTTACAGGACGACCGCCCATCCCTTGTCAGATACATTGACAATGTAATGGCAACGGTCTGATTGGTTGCTAATTGATTTACATATTTTCCCTGATGGCCAACCTGCATCAGGGAGGCCTCAATAACGACTGGAGGCTGTATGAAGTTAGCTACGGACCTGGTAAAAGCTATTTTGATTAGAAATGGTGTTGAACCAGTAAATATAAGCGAATCATCTAAATTATCTTTGAAACAACCACTGACAGAACTTAAATTCAGTTTATATTTGCGAACTGAGCATTTATCTCACTTCCTACCCGGTTATGTTTATTCTATAAAAGAATGTCCACTGTCATATGACATCGGGATCGAAATTCAGAAAATCTTCGAAAGTTTACATTTGTTAAACGAAGAATTTGAATCCCTCGGTTTTGTTTCTGTATGGATAGAAATGCATCAAAGCATTTTTGAACAAA
This sequence comes from Enterobacter cloacae complex sp. SYL003, assembly GCF_049236925.1. Taxonomy (NCBI): domain Bacteria; kingdom Pseudomonadati; phylum Pseudomonadota; class Gammaproteobacteria; order Enterobacterales; family Enterobacteriaceae; genus Enterobacter; species Enterobacter cloacae complex sp. SYL003. Next base: position 26,168 of record NZ_JBMKJK010000030.1, read on the forward strand.
GTCGGTTTAAGAAAAGTAACTTTACTTTTCGGGAGGAAGAGGTCGAGCTTGCTAAAGGGCTTGTTTGTTCTCACAATTCACAAATAAGTAATGCGGCTTATTTCTGGCTTCAGCACTTTGAGGAGTTTATGATTTATGTTCGTAATAAGCTTATCGACCTCTTTCGAGAGGCCTATGACCTGATCCTTGGAATGCAGCAAGTATTTTTCATTCGGGAAAAGGAAGAGCTGTTGAAAACTATAAGTTATGGGGATGACCTGTATGAGGTGAAATTAATGGCGGCTGAGCTTTACTCTATCGAACAGAACTTAAAGTGTTCTGAATCGATAAGTACAAAATCTCAAGCTTCGGCATATATTAACCGCATCCGTGAGTTTGTGCGTTCGGGGTGGAGGCAGGGCTATATAGTCTGCCATCATAAGCGAAGTAATCAAATCTCATCATTGTCATTACCGATGTACTTGAAAGATACGTCAGGCCGAAGTGCTCGAAAGCGAGTAAAACGTCTTATATCTTCTACAGTTTGTGGTAGAAATAAAGATTTAGGTCTTACAGATTTTTAATTAAATTATACCCATGTGGGGATCACACCCCATATGGGAGTGATCCCTTTTTTATTGAGAGAGGATCACATGAAAATTATCGAAAAAATCATTAATGCCTTTTTGGTTGTTCAACATAAAAAAATACAGGTTAAAAACATTACATTTTTAGACAATGGGCAGGGCATGTTCTCTGGTATGTCTTTTGATGCTGATGTTTCACTGGAGTTTATGTATGAATCAGCAAAAGCATATAGTTCTTGTTTCTGTGATATTCCCTTTCCAGGTTTTGAAGATGCAAATCTGGAGGAAATTACGAAATTTCAATTAGATGCTTTGAAGCAAAGAAAGAATCATTCTTTCATTGTTAACCATTTGAGGTTTCCTATAGTTTTAAGGGAAGGGTGCAAAATCGAAAGAGGAGAAGTCTATTCAATTTCGAATTGCACTTATAATAAAGAAAGATTGCAGTATCTTTTTTCTCAGGATATTTACGGTAAGTTGTATAATTCCTTAGAGAAAGAATTAAGCTCGTTTTTCTCATTTATCAATGTTGAGGTGCACGAGTTGTTAAAAGATGCTGTATGCTTTGCATTAAAAATCCTGAATAAGATATCTTTGGATACACCTGAAAGACTTATTAAAGCTTTTAATTATCGTGACTGGTATTGTAGTTACGATGTTGAGCTTTTTAGGAAAGGCTTACCTGGTCATATTCTGGAAGAGCTCATTGCTCCAGATATCTTACTTTCAGACCTTAACGGTTGTAGAAAAATACTTAGAAATGCAAAACGATTTCTAAATGGACATACAAAAACCAATTGTGTTTATATTAAATATGAATGGTGGTTGGGGCCTGTGGATACCTCACACTCAGCTAAGTTGATGTCTGACAAAGAAATTAACAACCGAAGTGACTTGAAGAATTTTTCAAAGGTCTTTTTCAAAGAGTGTTTAAGTTCTGGTAAGTCGGAATATGAAAACCATCTTAGTGAAAAAGAACATGCGCTTCGCTACAATTATTAATTAAAATTATTTTCTCCCATAGGGATTTCTCCCTTTGGGAGAAATCCCTCTATTAAGAGGGTATTTAAATGAATGCGATACAAAAGTTAGTTGAATCTATTCTTGTTAAAATGGGTTTTGTTGGCGCTGTAGTGGAAAATATATATTTGGATTCAAAACCATTTCGGCATATTCGATTTGTGGCTGATATTCCAGTAATATCTTTTCTACCTCATTTGGTGAAATATCTTAAGGGCGCAGACCATCTTTACTGTGGTAACGATGATTTGCATCCTCTTTTCATTTATTTTTCCGAAGCGGCTACATTAAAAGCAGGCCCTGTAAATCTCGCGAACTTTCGTTTTGAAGTTTCTATAGCTTCAACTCATTTACGACTGGTCTCAGAGCAGCCTGATTTGCTTATCAAAGGATTTAACCGGGATAATCTAGAATACGTTTATTACCGCTCAGATTTGGCCTCTAAGGATCTTATACTAGGCCTTGTTGAACACGGTTCTCCTTTCATAAAACATCTACATGGACTTATACAAAAGCGAATTTTAAACGAGTTCTCTCTGATTTTTTCTGTTCTTGAAAAGATTTTAGAAAGCGCGAAGCCACAAATTCTTGCTTGCTTCCATAGTGTTGATTATGAAATGAACGTAAAAATAATAGCCGAAGCTATACCTGAAACTGTATCTAATCAGATAGTCACATCTGATTATATAGTTAATTCTATATCAGATGCGGACAAGTTTATAAATCATGTTCGTCGCTATTTAGCAGGCAGGGTAATGAAGAGGCGGATATACGCTGAATTAGATGTTTGTGAAGAAACATCAAATATTTCACTAGTGAACTTAGGATGCTTTACGTCTCCTCTGCTCGTTACGGAATATCAAATGTTTAAGCCACACTCTTCAGGGTTATATCGAAAAGCTATAAACAACTCCTTAAAACAGTTCAAACCAGAAATGCATGTACCTTCTGAAGAACTCTTTTATAATTAATCTAACCCATCCGGGAACTTGCTTCCCGGTGGGAAGCACTTCCTTTTTAGTCATGAGGTAGTGTAAATGTTTAAAGAATCTGACCACGTGGAATTTGTTAGTGCCTTTCTTTATCAAAATTTAGGCCTTAATGTTCCCGCTGACGATATAACCGTTCAATTATCTGATACTTCGTTCGACAAAGTAACCTTTGATTACGATGTAGATATCGATAATTTAAATTGTATGTTGGATCTCTACATATCTGAACTAATAAAGCACAACGCATCTTACTCCGATTCTATTCTTTTGAAACAAAAAATAATTTATTTTCTTGGAGTATTTAAGAATTTCGGATTTTTTACGTTTGATATTCGCGGATATAGTAATACTTTAAGCCCAGTTAAAGTTATTGATATTGTTTCAATGATTATTAATGACTGTGAAGAGTTATCTAAAGCTAATTCTTCTACTGATGCTATAAGAAATCTTTATCTCGATAAAATGAAGGTGGATGGGAAAGTGTTAGTTGCGAAATTTGCACTTAAACAGTTTTTTCATTCCGACTTTGGTGACTTTATCTCATTTGTCGAGAAAAGAATTACAGATTGTCTTAATGAAACTTTAAGGATTATCAAAGCTGTTGAACATGGCTTTGTACGTGTTGGGCAGCATAAGATTAATCGCCGTATTAATGATGACTTAAAGTTATGCATTGATTTCAATACTGATGATTATCCGGCAAATATGCCAGATATATATATTAAGTTTAACGATACATTTGATGGGAACGGGGCGTTATATTGTGACAATGATGCCCTCATATCCCTCTATACCGATGTTGCTTCAATTATCAATGTGCCGGTGATGATGGAAGTAAGATTGATCAATAAAAGAGGGCGTGTTGTCTGTGATTCTTCGCATTCAACTTACGTATCTCTCGAAAGTAATGACCGATACAGAGTAACTGATCGCACATTACTAATAACTGAAGCTTTTGACGATTTTCGTAACGCGTCTCAATGATCCTTTTGCTTCAGTCCAAAAAAGTAACTTTGGTTGGCTGAAGACACTTGTCTATGACAATGTAAAATCTGTCGCTGGCATCTTCTTTTAGCTTAACCAAACTTTTATCTAACCCAGTGGGGAAGTCGCTTCCCTTCTGGGGCACTTCCTCTCAAATTTGAGGTAGTGTATATGACACATTCATCTGATGATAAAAACTATGTCCGAGCAGTTCTGAGCTATCTTGGCATAGATTTTGATGAGGCGGATATAGTATTAAGTGTTTGCCATTGTCAAAGTGACGAGCTTTCTTTTACCTGTAATATCAAAGCTATTGAACTCAAGAATGCTGTTGATTTATATGTCGATAGTATCTCTGAGAATGAAATAGAAGCTTTAAACAGAGAATCTTTAAAATCTCGACTCTGTTACTTTCTTGAGGTGTTTGACGCAGTCTCTGGTCAGTACCTTGAGATTTCAGGAAAACACTTTGCAACGGCTTTGTTGAATAAATCAGATTTCGGGTAAGTCTCCCCCGTAGCGGGTTGTGTTTTCAGGCAATACGCACGCTTTCAGGC
>NZ_JBMKJK010000031.1:0-29045 GCF_049236925.1 Enterobacter cloacae complex sp. SYL003
CCAATCGCGATGGACGACGGTCTGCGTTTCGCAATCCGTGAAGGCGGCCGTACCGTTGGCGCGGGCGTTGTTGCTAAAGTTCTCGGCTAATCGCTGATAACATTTGACGCAATGCGCAATAAAAGGGCATCATTTGATGCCCTTTTTGCACGCTTTCACATCAGAACCTGGCTCATCAGTGATTAATTTTGTCATAATCATTGCTGAGACAGGCTCTGCGGAGAGCGTATAATACGAAAAGCGAATAGCATTTCGATTGGTTTGCCTCGCACTCGCGGGGTGAAAATGTTTGTAGAATACTTCTGACAGGTTGGTTTATGAGTGCGAATACCGAAGCTCAAGGGAGCGGGCGCGGCCTGGAAGCGATGAAATGGGTAGTTGTAGCCGTGCTGCTGATTGTGGCGATTGTCGGCAACTATCTTTATCGTGACATGATGCTGCCGCTACGCGCGCTTGCAGTGGTAATTCTGATTGCTGCGGCGGGTGGTGTCGCGCTGTTGACGACGAAAGGCAAAGCGACCGTTGCGTTTGCCCGCGAAGCGCGTACCGAAGTCCGCAAGGTCATTTGGCCGACTCGCCAGGAAACATTGCACACCACGCTGATTGTAGCGGCGGTAACCGCTGTAATGTCACTGATCCTGTGGGGACTGGATGGTATTCTGGTTCGCCTGGTATCCTTTATCACTGGCCTGAGGTTCTGAGATGTCTGAAGCCCCTAAAAAGCGCTGGTACGTCGTTCAGGCGTTTTCCGGTTTTGAAGGCCGCGTAGCTACGTCGCTGCGTGAGCATATCAAATTACACAATATGGAAGAGTTATTTGGCGAAGTTATGGTTCCGACCGAAGAAGTGGTTGAGATCCGTGGCGGCCAACGTCGCAAAAGCGAGCGTAAATTCTTCCCGGGTTACGTGCTGGTTCAGATGGTGATGAACGACGCGAGCTGGCACCTGGTGCGCAGCGTACCACGCGTGATGGGCTTTATCGGCGGCACATCTGACCGTCCGGCGCCAATCAGCGACAAAGAAGTTGATGCGATTATGAACCGCCTCCAGCAGGTGGGTGATAAACCGCGTCCGAAAACGCTGTTTGAACCGGGTGAGATGGTTCGTGTTAACGACGGTCCGTTTGCTGACTTTAATGGCGTCGTCGAAGAAGTGGACTACGAGAAGTCCCGCCTGAAAGTTTCCGTTTCTATCTTTGGTCGTGCGACCCCGGTAGAGCTGGACTTTGCTCAGGTAGAAAAAGCCTAAGCAGCGATCAAAAAAGCGACGATTTAATCGTTGCACAGGGCGCGAGATTGGAATACAATTTCGCGCCTTTTGTTTTTATGGGTTCCGACCCGTAAAACGAATTTTATTCACGGGGAGCCTCTCCGAGGCGTTATTACCCAATCAGAGGATTTTAGAATGGCTAAGAAAGTACAAGCCTACGTCAAGCTGCAGGTTGCAGCAGGTATGGCGAACCCAAGTCCACCAGTTGGTCCAGCTCTGGGTCAGCAGGGTGTGAACATCATGGAATTCTGTAAAGCGTTCAACGCCAAAACTGAATCCATGGAAAAAGGTCTGCCAATCCCAGTTGTAATCACTGTTTACGCTGACCGTTCTTTCACTTTCGTTACCAAAACCCCTCCAGCAGCAGTTCTGCTGAAGAAAGCAGCGGGCATCAAGTCTGGTTCCGGTAAGCCGAACAAAGACAAAGTGGGTAAAATTTCCCGCGCTCAGCTGCAGGAAATCGCGCAGACCAAAGCTGCCGACATGACTGGTTCCGACATTGAAGCGATGACTCGCTCCATTGAAGGTACTGCACGTTCCATGGGCCTGGTAGTGGAGGACTAAGAAATGGCTAAACTGACCAAGCGCATGTCCGTGATCCGTGACAAAGTTGATGCGACCAAACAGTACGACATCAACGAAGCTATCGCTCTGCTGAAAGAACTGGCAACTGCTAAGTTCGTTGAAAGCGTTGACGTTGCCGTTAACCTGGGCATCGACGCTCGTAAATCCGATCAGAACGTTCGTGGCGCAACTGTACTGCCACACGGTACTGGCCGTTCCGTACGCGTAGCTGTATTTGCTCAGGGTGCAAACGCTGAAGCGGCTAAAGCTGCCGGCGCTGAACTGGTAGGTATGGAAGATCTGGCTGATCAGATCAAGAAAGGCGAAATGAACTTTGACGTTGTTATTGCTTCTCCAGATGCAATGCGCGTTGTTGGCCAGCTGGGCCAGGTTCTGGGTCCACGCGGCCTGATGCCAAACCCGAAAGTGGGTACTGTAACTCCTAACGTTGCTGAAGCGGTTAAGAACGCTAAAGCAGGTCAGGTTCGTTACCGTAACGACAAAAACGGCATCATCCACACCACCATCGGTAAAGTGGACTTTGACGCTGACAAACTGAAAGAAAACCTGGAAGCTCTACTGGTTGCGCTGAAAAAAGCTAAACCAACTCAGGCGAAAGGCGTGTACATCAAGAAAGTTAGCATCTCCACCACCATGGGTGCAGGTGTTGCAGTTGACCAGGCTGGCCTGAGCGCTGCTGCAAACTAATGCCTTTACGTGGGCGGTGATTTTGTCTACAATCTTACCCCCACGTTTGCTAACAAAAGTTAGCGGCTAAAAGAATTGTTCGTTGGAGCCTGGCCTATCCAGGCCTCCGTCGAAGACCGCAGGTGTTTCGCAAGAAACTTAATCCCCTGCGTAGACGGTGACAGAACGCTAAGATTATTTTAAATACTCTGGCTTGTTTCTGCTCACCGTATTAAGACGCTCTTCCCGTTGGGTCGAGTGAAGTGAGTTCCGGAACATGAGTTCCGGCAAACATCCAGGAGCAAAGCTAATGGCTTTAAATCTTCAAGACAAACAAGCGATTGTTGCTGAAGTCAGCGAAGTAGCCAAAGGCGCGCTGTCTGCAGTAGTTGCGGATTCCCGTGGCGTTACTGTAGACAAAATGACTGAACTGCGTAAAGCAGGTCGTGAAGCTGGCGTATACATGCGTGTTGTTCGTAACACCCTGCTGCGTCGCGTAGTTGAAGGTACTCAGTTCGAGTGCCTGAAAGACACGTTTGTTGGTCCGACCCTGATTGCATACTCTATGGAACACCCGGGCGCTGCTGCTCGTCTGTTCAAAGAGTTCGCGAAAGCGAATGCAAAATTTGAGGTCAAAGCTGCAGCCTTTGAAGGTGAGTTGATCCCGGCATCGCAAATCGATCGCCTGGCCACCCTGCCGACCTACGAAGAAGCAATTGCACGCCTGATGGCAACCATGAAAGAAGCTGCGGCTGGCAAACTGGTTCGCACTCTGGCTGCTGTACGCGATGCGAAAGAAGCTGCTTAATCGCAGTTATCTTTATAAAGCATTTGCTTACGTATAAACTTATTCTGATTTTCAGGAACAATTTAAATGTCTATCACTAAAGATCAAATCATTGAAGCAGTAGCAGCTATGTCCGTAATGGACGTTGTAGAGCTGGTTTCTGCAATGGAAGAAAAATTCGGTGTTTCTGCTGCTGCTGCTGTAGCTGTAGCTGCGGGCCCGGCTGAAGCTGCTGAAGAAAAAACTGAATTCGACGTAATTCTGAAAGCTGCTGGCGCGAACAAAGTTGCTGTAATCAAAGCAGTACGTGGCGCAACTGGCCTGGGTCTGAAAGAAGCTAAAGACCTGGTAGAATCTGCTCCAGCTGCGCTGAAAGAAGGCGTGAGCAAAGACGACGCAGAAGCACTGAAAAAATCTCTGGAAGAAGCTGGCGCTGAAGTTGAAGTTAAATAAGCCAACTTTTCTGGTTGCAGCCTAAGTAATTAGGCTGATGGCTGGTGACTTTTTAGTCACCAGCCTTTTTGCGCTGTAAGGCATCAGCAGCATTTCACACTGTTTGACTGCTGGTTGTCCTGACAATGCTTGTTTCTATCGACGACTTAATATACTGCGACAGGGTGCTCGCTCTGTGTAAATCGCAATGAAATGGTTTAAGCGTGATAGCAACAGGTATTGCGGAAAGTATTCAATTTTCCGGTCCACAAAATGGTGTTGCACAAACTGTCCCTTCGTCGGACAGATGGGTCGACTTGTCAGCGAGCTGAGGAACCCTATGGTTTACTCCTATACCGAGAAAAAACGTATTCGTAAGGATTTTGGTAAACGTCCACAAGTTCTGGACATTCCATATCTCCTTTCTATCCAGCTTGACTCGTTCCAGAAGTTTATCGAGCAAGATCCTGAAGGGCAGTACGGCCTGGAAGCAGCCTTCCGTTCCGTGTTCCCGATTCAGAGCTACAGCGGTAATTCCGAGCTGCAGTACGTCAGCTACCGCCTTGGCGAACCGGTGTTTGACGTTCAGGAATGTCAGATCCGTGGCGTGACCTATTCCGCACCGCTGCGCGTAAAACTGCGTCTGGTGATCTACGAGCGCGAAGCGCCGGAAGGCACCGTAAAAGACATTAAAGAACAAGAAGTCTACATGGGTGAAATTCCACTCATGACGGACAACGGTACTTTCGTTATCAACGGTACTGAGCGTGTTATCGTTTCCCAGCTGCACCGTAGCCCGGGCGTCTTCTTCGACAGCGATAAAGGTAAAACGCACTCTTCCGGTAAAGTACTGTATAACGCACGCATCATTCCTTACCGTGGTTCATGGCTGGACTTCGAATTCGATCCAAAAGACAACCTGTTTGTCCGTATCGACCGTCGTCGTAAGCTGCCTGCAACCATCATTCTGCGTGCACTGAACTATACCACTGAGCAGATCCTGGACCTGTTCTTTGAGAAAGTGATCTTTGAAATCCGCGACAACAAGTTGCAGATGGAGTTGGTGCCGGAACGTCTGCGTGGTGAGACCGCGTCGTTCGACATCGAAGCCGACGGCAAAGTGTATGTGGAAAAAGGTCGCCGTATCACCGCGCGCCACATCCGCCAGCTGGAAAAAGATGATATCAAACACATCGAAGTTCCGGTTGAATACATTGCAGGAAAAGTAGCCGCGAAAGATTACGTTGATGAATCAACTGGCGAGCTGATCTGCCCGGCGAACATGGAGCTGAGCCTGGATCTGCTGGCTAAGCTGAGCCAGTCTGGCCACAAACGTATCGAAACGCTGTTCACCAACGATCTGGACCACGGTCCGTACATCTCTGAGACTGTACGCGTCGACCCAACCAACGATCGTCTGAGCGCGCTGGTTGAAATCTACCGCATGATGCGTCCTGGTGAGCCACCAACTCGCGAAGCGGCTGAAAGCCTGTTCGAGAACCTGTTCTTCTCCGAAGACCGCTACGATCTGTCCGCGGTAGGTCGTATGAAGTTCAACCGTTCTCTGCTGCGCGACGAAATCGAAGGTTCCGGTATCCTGAGCAAAGACGACATCATTGAAGTGATGAAGAAGCTCATCGATATCCGTAACGGTAAAGGCGAAGTCGATGATATCGACCACCTTGGCAACCGTCGTATCCGTTCCGTAGGCGAAATGGCGGAAAACCAGTTCCGCGTTGGCCTGGTTCGTGTAGAGCGTGCGGTGAAAGAGCGTCTGTCTCTGGGCGATCTGGATACCCTGATGCCTCAGGATATGATCAACGCCAAGCCGATTTCTGCGGCAGTGAAAGAGTTCTTCGGTTCCAGCCAGCTGTCTCAGTTCATGGACCAGAACAACCCGCTGTCTGAGATCACGCACAAACGTCGTATCTCTGCACTCGGCCCAGGCGGTCTGACCCGTGAACGTGCAGGCTTTGAAGTTCGAGACGTACACCCGACTCACTACGGTCGCGTATGTCCAATCGAAACGCCTGAAGGTCCAAACATCGGTCTGATCAACTCCCTGTCCGTGTACGCACAGACAAACGAATACGGTTTCCTTGAGACCCCGTATCGTAAAGTGACCGACGGTGTGGTTACCGACGAAATTCATTACCTGTCTGCTATCGAAGAAGGCAACTACGTTATCGCTCAGGCGAACTCCAACCTGGATGACGAAGGCCACTTTGTAGAAGATCTGGTTACCTGCCGTAGCAAAGGCGAATCCAGCCTGTTCAGTCGCGACCAGGTTGACTACATGGACGTATCCACCCAACAGGTGGTATCCGTCGGTGCGTCCCTGATCCCGTTCCTGGAACACGATGACGCCAACCGTGCATTGATGGGTGCGAACATGCAACGTCAGGCCGTTCCAACTCTGCGTGCTGATAAGCCGCTGGTTGGTACCGGTATGGAACGTGCTGTTGCCGTTGACTCCGGTGTTACAGCAGTTGCTAAGCGTGGCGGTACCGTTCAGTACGTTGACGCATCCCGTATCGTTATCAAAGTTAACGAAGACGAGATGTATCCGGGCGAAGCGGGCATCGACATCTACAACCTGACCAAATACACCCGTTCTAACCAGAACACCTGTATCAACCAGATGCCTTGCGTATCTCTGGGTGAGCCAGTTGAGCGCGGCGACGTGCTGGCAGACGGTCCGTCCACCGACCTCGGTGAACTGGCGCTCGGTCAGAACATGCGCGTAGCGTTCATGCCGTGGAACGGTTACAACTTCGAAGACTCCATCCTCGTCTCCGAGCGTGTGGTTCAGGAAGATCGTTTCACCACCATCCACATTCAGGAACTGGCCTGTGTGTCCCGTGACACCAAGCTGGGGCCAGAAGAGATCACTGCCGACATCCCTAACGTGGGTGAAGCTGCGCTCTCCAAACTGGATGAATCCGGTATTGTTTACATCGGTGCGGAAGTGACCGGCGGCGACATTCTGGTTGGTAAGGTTACACCGAAAGGCGAAACCCAGCTGACGCCAGAAGAGAAACTGCTGCGTGCTATCTTCGGTGAGAAAGCGTCTGACGTTAAAGACTCTTCTCTGCGCGTACCAAACGGTGTTTCCGGTACGGTTATCGACGTTCAGGTCTTCACTCGTGACGGCGTTGAGAAAGATAAGCGTGCGCTGGAAATCGAAGAGATGCAGCTCAAACAGGCTAAGAAAGACCTGTCTGAAGAACTGCAAATCCTCGAAGCGGGTCTGTTCAGCCGTATCTATGCGGTGCTGGTTGCCGGTGGCGTTGAAGCTGAGAAGCTCGACAAACTGCCACGCGATCGCTGGCTGGAGCTGGGCCTGACCGACGAAGAGAAACAGAATCAGCTGGAACAGCTGGCTGAGCAGTATGACGAACTGAAACACGAGTTCGAGAAAAAACTCGAAGCGAAACGCCGCAAAATCACTCAGGGCGACGATCTGGCACCAGGCGTGCTGAAGATTGTTAAGGTGTATCTGGCTGTTAAACGTCAGATCCAGCCTGGTGACAAGATGGCAGGTCGTCACGGTAACAAGGGTGTTATCTCTAAGATCAACCCGATCGAAGATATGCCGCACGATGCTAACGGTACGCCGGTAGATATCGTACTGAACCCACTGGGTGTACCGTCTCGTATGAACATCGGTCAGATCCTGGAAACCCACCTGGGTATGGCTGCGAAAGGTATCGGCGACAAGATTAACGCCATGCTGAAGCAGCAGGAAGAAGTCGCGAAACTGCGCGAGTTCATCCAGCGTGCCTACGATCTGGGTACCGACGTGCGTCAGAAAGTCGACCTGAACACCTTCAGCGATGATGAAGTTCTGCGTCTGGCGGAAAACCTGCGTAAGGGTATGCCAATTGCAACGCCGGTATTCGACGGTGCAAAAGAAGCTGAAATTAAAGAGCTGCTGCAACTGGGTGGTCTGCCAACGTCTGGTCAGATTACGCTGTTTGACGGCCGTACCGGTGAACAGTTCGAGCGTCCGGTAACCGTAGGTTACATGTACATGCTGAAACTGAACCACCTGGTCGACGACAAGATGCACGCTCGTTCTACCGGTTCTTACAGCCTGGTTACTCAGCAGCCGCTGGGTGGTAAGGCTCAGTTCGGTGGTCAGCGCTTCGGGGAGATGGAAGTGTGGGCGCTGGAAGCATACGGCGCAGCATACACCCTGCAGGAAATGCTCACCGTTAAGTCTGATGACGTGAATGGTCGTACTAAGATGTATAAGAACATCGTAGACGGCAACCATCAGATGGAACCGGGCATGCCAGAATCCTTCAACGTACTGTTGAAAGAGATTCGTTCGCTGGGTATCAACATCGAACTGGAAGACGAGTAATTCTCGCTCAAACAGGTCACTGGTGTCGGGTTAACCCCCGACACCAGATTGTGCTAACTCCGACGGGAGCAAATCCGTGAAAGATTTATTAAAGTTTCTGAAAGCGCAGACTAAAACCGAAGAGTTTGATGCGATCAAAATTGCTCTGGCTTCGCCAGACATGATCCGTTCATGGTCTTTTGGTGAAGTTAAAAAGCCGGAAACCATCAACTACCGTACGTTCAAACCTGAGCGTGACGGCCTTTTCTGTGCGCGTATTTTCGGGCCAGTAAAAGACTACGAGTGCCTGTGCGGTAAGTACAAGCGCCTGAAACACCGTGGTGTGATCTGCGAGAAGTGCGGCGTTGAAGTGACCCAGACCAAAGTACGCCGTGAGCGTATGGGCCACATTGAGCTGGCGTCTCCAACTGCTCACATCTGGTTCCTGAAATCTCTGCCGTCCCGTATCGGCCTGCTGCTGGATATGCCGCTGCGCGATATCGAACGTGTTCTGTACTTCGAATCTTATGTTGTGATCGAAGGCGGGATGACGAATCTGGAACGTAACCAGATCCTGACCGAAGAACAGTATCTGGACGCGCTGGAAGAGTTCGGTGACGAATTCGACGCGAAGATGGGTGCGGAAGCTATCCAGGCCCTGCTGAAGAGCATGGATCTGGAGCAAGAGTGTGAAACTCTGCGCGAAGAGCTGAACGAAACCAACTCCGAAACCAAGCGTAAAAAGCTGACCAAGCGTATCAAACTGCTGGAAGCGTTCGTACAGTCTGGTAACAAACCAGAGTGGATGATCCTGACCGTTCTGCCGGTTCTGCCGCCAGATCTGCGTCCGCTGGTTCCGCTGGATGGTGGTCGTTTCGCAACGTCGGATCTGAACGATCTGTACCGTCGCGTGATCAACCGTAACAACCGTCTGAAACGTCTGCTGGATCTGGCTGCGCCGGACATCATCGTACGCAACGAAAAACGTATGCTGCAGGAAGCGGTAGATGCCCTGCTGGATAACGGTCGTCGCGGTCGTGCGATCACCGGTTCTAACAAACGTCCTCTGAAATCTTTGGCCGACATGATCAAAGGTAAGCAGGGTCGTTTCCGTCAGAACCTGCTCGGTAAGCGTGTTGACTACTCCGGTCGTTCTGTAATCACCGTAGGTCCATACCTGCGTCTGCATCAGTGCGGTCTGCCGAAGAAAATGGCTCTGGAGCTGTTCAAACCGTTCATCTACGGCAAGCTGGAACTGCGTGGCCTGGCCACCACCATCAAAGCCGCTAAGAAAATGGTTGAGCGTGAAGAAGCTGTCGTTTGGGATATCCTGGACGAAGTGATCCGCGAACACCCGGTACTGCTGAACCGTGCACCAACTCTGCACCGTTTGGGTATCCAGGCATTTGAGCCAGTCCTGATCGAAGGTAAAGCGATCCAGCTGCACCCGCTGGTTTGTGCGGCCTATAACGCCGACTTCGATGGTGACCAGATGGCTGTTCACGTACCGCTGACGCTGGAAGCCCAGCTCGAAGCGCGTGCGCTGATGATGTCTACCAACAACATCCTGTCTCCAGCGAACGGTGAACCTATCATCGTTCCTTCTCAGGACGTTGTATTGGGTCTGTACTATATGACCCGTGACTGTGTTAACGCCAAAGGCGAAGGCATGGTGCTGACTGGCCCGAAAGAAGCTGAGCGTATTTATCGCGCTGGCCTGGCCTCTCTGCATGCGCGCGTTAAAGTGCGTATCACCGAATACGAAAAAGATGAAAACGGCGAATTCGTGGCGATTACCAGCCTGAAAGACACGACCGTTGGCCGTGCGATTCTGTGGATGATCGTACCGAAAGGTCTGCCTTTCTCCATCGTCAACCAGGCGCTGGGCAAGAAAGCGATCTCCAAAATGCTGAACACCTGTTACCGCATTCTGGGCCTGAAGCCGACCGTTATCTTCGCTGACCAGACAATGTATACCGGCTTTGCTTATGCAGCGCGTTCAGGTGCATCTGTTGGTATCGATGACATGGTCATCCCAGAGAAGAAACACGAGATCATCTCTGAAGCGGAAGCTGAAGTTGCTGAGATCCAGGAGCAGTTCCAGTCTGGTCTGGTAACCGCAGGCGAACGTTACAACAAAGTTATCGATATCTGGGCTGCGGCGAACGATCGTGTATCCAAAGCGATGATGGATAACCTGCAAACCGAAACCGTGATTAACCGTGACGGCGTAGAAGAGCAGCAGGTCTCCTTCAACAGCATCTACATGATGGCCGACTCCGGTGCGCGTGGTTCTGCGGCACAGATTCGTCAGCTGGCAGGTATGCGTGGTCTGATGGCGAAGCCAGATGGCTCCATCATCGAAACGCCAATCACCGCGAACTTCCGTGAAGGTCTGAACGTACTCCAGTACTTCATCTCCACGCACGGTGCGCGTAAAGGTCTGGCGGATACCGCACTGAAAACGGCGAACTCCGGTTATCTGACGCGTCGTCTGGTTGACGTTGCGCAGGATCTGGTCGTCACCGAAGACGATTGTGGCACCCTCGAAGGTATCACCATGACCCCGGTTATCGAGGGTGGTGATGTTAAAGAGCCGCTGCGCGATCGCGTACTGGGTCGTGTGACCGCGGAAGACATCCTGAAGCCGGGCACCGCAGACATTCTGGTTCCACGCAACACTCTGCTGCACGAACAGTGGTGTGACCTGCTGGAAGCGAACTCTGTTGACTCTGTGAAAGTGCGTTCCGTTGTATCCTGTGACACCGACTTTGGTGTGTGTGCGCACTGCTACGGTCGTGACCTGGCGCGTGGCCACATCATCAACAAAGGTGAGGCTATCGGCGTTATCGCAGCACAGTCCATCGGTGAGCCGGGTACACAGCTGACGATGCGTACGTTCCACATCGGTGGTGCGGCATCTCGTGCGGCTGCTGAATCCAGCATCCAGGTGAAAAACAAAGGTAGCATCAAGCTCAGCAACGCGAAGTCTGTTGTTAACTCCGCAGGCAAGCTGGTTGTGACTTCTCGTAACACCGAGCTGAAGCTGATCGACGAATTCGGTCGTACCAAAGAGAGCTATAAAGTGCCTTACGGTGCGGTTATGGCGAAAGGTGATGGCGAGCAGGTTGCCGGCGGCGAAACCGTAGCAAACTGGGATCCACACACCATGCCGGTTATCACCGAAGTAAGTGGTTTCATCCGCTTCACTGACATGATCGACGGCCAGACCATTACTCGTCAGACCGACGAGCTGACCGGTCTGTCTTCTCTGGTGGTTCTGGATTCTGCTGAACGTACTACCGGTGGTAAAGATCTGCGTCCTGCACTGAAAATCGTTGATGCTCAGGGTAACGACGTTCTGATCCCTGGCACCGATATGCCTGCGCAGTACTTCCTGCCGGGTAAAGCGATTGTACAGCTGGAAGATGGCGTACAGATCAGCTCTGGTGACACCCTGGCGCGTATTCCTCAGGAATCCGGCGGTACCAAGGACATCACCGGTGGTCTGCCACGCGTTGCGGACCTGTTCGAAGCACGTCGTCCGAAAGAGCCTGCTATCCTGGCTGAAATCAGCGGTATCATCTCCTTCGGTAAAGAGACCAAAGGTAAGCGCCGTCTGGTTATCACGCCAGTAGATGGCAGCGAGCCGTACGAAGAGATGATTCCTAAGTGGCGTCAGCTCAACGTGTTCGAAGGTGAACGCGTGGAACGTGGTGACGTGGTCTCCGATGGTCCAGAAGCGCCGCACGACATCCTGCGTCTGCGTGGTGTGCATGCTGTTACTCGTTACATTGTTAACGAAGTACAGGACGTATACCGTCTGCAGGGCGTTAAGATTAACGATAAGCACATCGAAGTTATCGTTCGTCAGATGCTGCGTAAAGCAACCATCGAAAACGCGGGCAGCTCCGACTTCCTGGAAGGCGAGCAGGTTGAATACTCACGCGTTAAGATCGCTAACCGCGATCTGGAAGCGAACGGCAAAATCGGTGCGACCTTTGCACGCGATCTGCTGGGTATCACCAAAGCGTCTCTGGCAACCGAGTCCTTCATCTCTGCTGCATCGTTCCAGGAAACCACTCGTGTCCTGACCGAAGCGGCTGTTGCAGGTAAACGTGATGAACTGCGCGGTCTGAAAGAGAACGTTATCGTGGGTCGTCTGATCCCGGCCGGTACCGGTTATGCGTACCACCAGGATCGTATGCGTCGTCGTGCAGCGGGTGAACTGCCAGCTGCACCGCAGGTGACTGCCGAAGATGCATCCGCGAGCCTTGCAGAACTGCTGAACGCAGGTCTGGGCGGTTCCGACAACGAGTAATCGTTGATGCCCGGTAGGTAAAATTACCGGGCATATGAATCACAGGTCGGGTAAGCGCAGCGCCACCCGACAATAAAAAACCCGCCTCGGCGGGTTTTTTTACGTCTGTATGTCTTCAATTCACTAACGGGATGCGTCGATAAAGCTCAATCATATCGCCCGCCAGATCCTGAATGACCATCGCGTTCATCAGGTGATCCTGAGAGTGAACGGTGATCAGGTTAACCGGAAGTTTACCTGTCCCTTCATCAAGACCGATGAGCTGCGTCTGGATCGTATGCGCATGTTTCACATATTCACGCGACTCTTCCATCGCTTTCTCGGCTTCGTCAAAGTCACCTTTTCGCGCCATCTGCAACGCTGTCAGGGCCGCACTGCGCGCCGCACCTGCATTGACCAGTAGCTCCATGATTGTAGTTTCTAAGTCTTCCATTATGACTCCAGCAGCTTGAGCGCTTTTTCCAGTACGGCATCACCTTTCATCATGCCGTAATCCATCATGTCGATAACCGCGACCTTTTTTCCAAGCGGATCGGCCTGCGCCTGGAGTTTTGCCTGTTCGTATTTAACCTGTGGCCCCAGTAATACGATATCAGCCGTCGCGATGTTATCTTTAAACTCCGCGACCGGAACGGCTTTAATGGTTACTTCGACTCCTTTTTTCTGCGCGGCATCTTTCATACGTTGAACCAGCATGCTGGTTGACATTCCCGCTGCACAGCATAAAACGATGTTCTTCATAGTCAGCCTCGATCTACATGTGTTTATTGATAATTATCCCGCGCAGACCGCTTCAACAACCGCTTTACCGCGATTGTGTGTCAGGCATCACAAAGAAATCGGCATTTTTCTGAAACCGGTTACAATTTTATACATGAAAGCATTCTGCCCGTCTTAACGGGCGGAATTTCAGGAAGGGTATTATCGGCTGGCCGTGCTTACGATGCGGTTTTTACCCTGTTGTTTAGCGGTATACAGCGCTTCATCTACGCTGCCGATAAATTGTTCCAGCGGTTCGAAGTGCCACTCTCCCACCCCCGCGCTGAAGGTTACTCGCAGGTTCTCTTCCCGCCAGGTCCGTTTTTCCACGGCGGTGCGCCAGGCTTCCAGTAGCGCGTGCGCGGAGTTCATCAGCTCGGCCGGGAAAATCACCCCGAACTCTTCCCCACCGTAGCGGTAAACGGAAACGTGGTGCGGCTGCATGATCTGAATACCTTCGCGCGCCACGCTGCGCAGAACAATATCCCCGCTCAGGTGGCCCCAGGTGTCGTTAATAGATTTGAAGTTATCGATATCGACCAGCGCCAGAACGAAGGGTTGATGAGCGGTCAGCAGCTCATCCACATCGTTGTCGAAAGCACGGCGGTTCTTGCAGCCTGTCAGCGCATCATGGGTGGCCTGACGGACATAGGCCATCTCACGTTCCTTATTGGTTCGAATGGTATGGCTGAGCATCGCCTCAAGACGTGGCGCCTGATTGACGTCTCCGGTTTTGATGGCGTTGATAATGTTCATCAGCACAGAACGCGAGGCATGGCGCAGGTAGAGCCCAAACAGAATGATGATGATTGCCGCCAGCGCAAATCCCCAGCCGACGACGGTGGTTTCATGCCGGGTGATGACGGAAAGCGTGGCATCGGAGACCCGATAAATCACAAACCAGTCCGGATTGGTGAAAGAGTAGTAGTAATACCAGGTTTTACTTTTGGGGTCGAAAAGATGCCCTTCGCCGCTGGTCATTTTGTCCATCAGCGCTTCGCTTACGTACTGCTTAAAGAGCGCCCCCGTGTCCGGATGCAGCACAACGGCGCCGTCACGTTCCACGACAAAAAACTCACCCTGAACCGGTGCCACCATCTGGCGCAGGGTATACCCCATGGAGGTTAAATCAAGATGGAAAGCGAGCGTGCCCTTCAGACGGCCTTCCGGTGAAATGACCGGTTTATAGAGGGTGACCGTAGGATGTTGGGTGAAATAGTCCAGATAGGGGCGGGTGTAGTGAGGAAAGTTGCTGGCTTCCGCTTGCCCGATAAACCATGGGCGTGTTCGTGCGTCGAACGACCTACTCTTCTCCGTTGGCAGTACTTCCGGCGCGCGCAGATGGTGCCCTTCGGTGTCCGCCAGAGAGATAGACGACACCGTCGGCATCAGGTTCTGCAAATGCATTAACATCTGCAAACCCTGTGCTGGATCGATATTTATCGTCTGATTCACTCTGTCGTCACGGGCGTAGTACATCGCAGCGCGACCAAGAATATAGTCGTTTTCTCGCAGAATGGATTCGGTATAGTTCACCGCCAGATTATGGGTGAAGTTACCATTAATTTTATGATAATCCTCAATAAAATCCTTCCGTTGTGAAAGGATGACCAGGATCGCAATTATCGCGAAACTGAACAGAATCCCCGCGAAGCTGACCATAATTGGTCGGGTGAAAGAGAGCTTTTTACTGTGGAGTGCCATGAGTTGTGCATCAATCCAGATGGTAGACGCGTTGCGTCTGTCGATATCCTCAGCATAGTCGCTGTCAGATTGCTGGTAGTAAATTATACAGAAAGCGATTTCCGACGGGTTGATTTATCTTAAGAGTAGATAAGAAACGACGTATTTATTTTATCAATTGAAATTTTGTTTAAGAGGCGGAGGGCAGGGCGAAACGAGGAAGAAGCATTTTCACCCTGGTCAGCGTCCGTTGCTGACGTGGTTAATCCTAATAAAACCGGGCAGATCTCCTCAATCGCCCGGCGTTGATCTTACGAGCCGTCTCGTAACCTTTCCGCGTTGTTGCAGGCGGTTTCAGCGCAAATGCGAAGCTCTTCCCAGCCAGCTGTCCCAGTCTTTCCACACGGGCTGTAGCCCCTGTGCAGTCAGGGCTTCCGCCACCGCGTCGGGCCGTCGTCCGTCGTGCGGTGCAAACTGTTCCAGTTCCGGGCGATCGTCCGCGTAACCGCCCGGCTGCGTTTTGGAAAAGGCGCTGACGTTGTTGATCGCCAGAGGGATCGCGCGGTCGCGAAACGCGGGGGATTCACGCGTGGAGAGCGACAATTCCACTTCCGGCGCGAACAGGCGAAATGCGCACAGGGTTTGCACCAGCTGGCGCTCATTCATCAGCGAGGCGGGTTCAATGCCTCCCGTACACGGACGCAGCCGTGGGAATGAGATGGAATAGCGGCTTTGCCAGTAGTACTGCTGTAGCCACAGCAGATGCTCCGCCACCATATAGCAGTCAACCCGCCAGCTGTCGGACAGACCGATAAGCGCGCCCAGCCCAATTTTATCGATACCGGCGCGCCCCAGCCTGTCCGGCGTTTCCAGCCGGAAGATGAAATCCTGCTTCTTCCCTTTCAGGTGATGCCGGGCATAGGTCGCCTCGTGGTAGGTTTCCTGATAGACCATGACGCCGTCCAGCCCAAGGGTTTTCAGTTCCGCATATTCCTCTTGCGACAGAGGCTGCACTTCCATTTGCAATGAGGCAAA
Source organism: Enterobacter cloacae complex sp. SYL003 (assembly GCF_049236925.1). Taxonomy (NCBI): domain Bacteria; kingdom Pseudomonadati; phylum Pseudomonadota; class Gammaproteobacteria; order Enterobacterales; family Enterobacteriaceae; genus Enterobacter; species Enterobacter cloacae complex sp. SYL003. Next base: position 15,886 of record NZ_JBMKJK010000031.1, read on the forward strand.
TTCGCGGCGGATGGCCGGAAGATGCTGGCGAAAATAGTCCATCCCCACTTTGCCCTGATGTTCACCCGTCACCAGTAAGAGATGTTCAAAACCCATCTCACGAATAGCCGCACACTCGCGGGCGATCTCATGCTCATCCAGCGTTTTACGCTTAATGCGGTTGCTCATTGAGAAGCCACAGTAGGTGCAGTCGTTGGCGCACAGGTTAGAGAGATAAAGCGGCACGTAAAAGCTCACCGTGTTGCCAAAGCGCTGGCGGGTGAGGCGTTGCGCGCGCTGCGCCATCGGTTCAAGGTATGCGCTAGCAGCCGGAGAAAGCAGGGCCATCAAATCCTCGCGGGTCACATGCCGGGCTGTTAATGCCCGCTCTACGTCCGCAGAGGTTTTACTGTTGATGCGTAAGGCAATATCGTCCCAGTTAAGCTGACGCCAGCGATCGGTAAAGGTAGCCATCAGAGTGCCTCCAGAAAACCGGTCAGCGGGCTGGTGGCCTGCGCCTGAAAGCTGCGCGAGCCGGGGCCGGACTGTCGTGCCAGCAGACCGGACTCCACGGCAAGGCGGAACGCACGCGCCATCATCACCGGGTCGTCGGCCACCGCAATCGCGGTATTGACCAGCACCGCATCGGCCCCCATCTCCAGCGCCTGCGCGGCATGACTGGGTACGCCGATGCCCGCATCCACCACCACGGGCACGGTCGCCTGCTCGATGATGATCTCCAGCATCGCGCGGGTCTCCAGTCCCTGGTTGGAGCCAATGGGCGCCCCTAACGGCATCACGGCCGCGCAGCCGGCCTCTTCCAGACGCTTACACAGCACGGGATCGGCACCACAGTAGGGCAGAACGGTGAATCCCTGCTGCACCAGCGTCTCTGCCGCTTTCAGGGTTTCGATCGGATCGGGCAACAGCCAGCGGGCGTCCGGATGAATTTCCAGCTTCAGCCAGCAGGTGCCGAGCGCTTCCCGGGCCAGATGCGCAGCGAAAATTGCTTCCTCGGCCGTTTTCGCACCGGAGGTATTGGGTAAGAGCGTCACGCCTGCCTCCAGTAACGGCGCAAGTATGGCATCGTTGTGCTGACGCAGATCCACGCGCTTCATCGCCAGCGTCACCAGCTGGCTGCCGCTTTCACGAATAGCATCCACCATTAGCTGCGGGGAGGCGAATTTTCCGGTTCCGGTAAACAGATGTGAATCAAAGACTTTGTCGGCAATACGTAACATCTCAGCCCCCAGCGATAACCTGAAACAGCAGGATCTGGTCGCCTTCAATGACCTGCTGATGTTCCCACCGCTCGCGCGGCAGGATCTGTTGATTGAGCGCCAGTGCCGTTCCCGGCTTCAGCTGGCGCAGCGTGTCGAGCAGGGCGGCAACGGTGAGATCGTCGTCGCACGTCATCGGCTCATCGTTAAACAGAATGCGCATCGCGGCCTCCGCATACCGGGCAGCGGTTGGCGCGGTTTAACGCCAGATGGCGCCAGCCGCTGGAACGGGCGTCGAACAGCCGGAGCGTGTTGCGCTCTGTTTCCATGCCGCTGAGCAACTTGATGGCTTCCAGCGCCTGAAGGGTACCCATCACGCCCACCACCGGCCCAAGAATGCCAGCCGTGCGGCAGTTACGCTCCGGTTCAGCCTCGTCCGGCCACAGGCAGCGGTAGCAGCCCTGCGCCCACGGCGGCGTAAGCACCATTATCTGCCCGCCGAAACCGACCGCGCTGGCGGTGATCAGCGGCGTGTTCTGTGCAACACAGGCCGCATTAATGGCCTGACGCGTCGCCATATTGTCCGTGCAGTCCAGCACCACGTCGGCAAGGGCAACTTCGCGTTGCAGATCTTCTCCGCTCAGCCGCGTCTGGAGCGCCACCAGTTCAATATCGGGGTTAAGCTGGTTCAGCCGCTTGCGCGTAACCTGTGCTTTAGGCTGGTTAACATCTTCTGTCGTGAAGAGGATTTGCCGTTGCAGGTTGCTGAGGTGTACCTCATCGTCATCGGCCAGTACCAGCGTTCCCACGCCCGCCCCGGCCAGATACAGCGCGGCGGGCGCGCCCAAGCCACCCAAACCGACAATCAGTACCCGGCTGGCGAGCAGCTTTTGCTGCCCGTCAATGGCGATATCCTCCAGCAGGATCTGGCGGCTGTAGCGCATAAAATCACGATCTTTCATCGCCTGCTCCTGCCAGTTGTAAGAGCCGTGCGGTGGCGGCCTGCCAGTCTGCGGCCTGGGTGATAGCGCTGACGACGGCGATACTGCCGACGCCGGTTTCCAGCACGGCGGGCGCACGATCAAGGCTGATCCCGCCGATGGCGACGGTAGGGTAATCGGCAAGGCGCTTAACGTGGGCTGCCAGCTGAGCCAAACCCTGTGGGGCAGACGGCATCTGTTTGGTTTGCGTCGGGAAAACGTGGCCGAGGGCGATGTAGGAGGGGCGGGCCGCCAGCGCCACGTCGATCTCCATATCATCGTGGGTGGAAACGCCCAGCCGCAGACCGGCGTTACGGATTGCGTTGAGATCGGTCGTTTCCAGATCTTCCTGTCCCAGATGCACGCCATACGCCTGGTGTTTAACCGCCAGCCGCCAGTAGTCGTTGATAAACAGGCGGGCGTGGTAGCGACGTCCCAGCGCGATAGCGGCGGCCACATCGGCCTCCACCTCTTCGTCGCGTTTATCCTTGATGCGCAGCTGGAGGGTGCGAACGCCTGCCTCCAGCAAGCGCTCTATCCACGCCACGCTGTCCACCACCGGGTAAAGCCCTAAGCGGAAGGGGACAGGTGGGAAATCGGGCTGGTACATTACGCCTCCTCCTTTTTGAGGTAGATTTCGCCGCCTTTGGCGCGGAAGGTTTCGGACATGTCTGCCATGCCGACTTCAATGGTCTGCGCGGCGGCGTAATCGCGTACCTCCTGGCTGATTTTCATCGAGCAGAACTTCGGCCCACACATGGAGCAGAAGTGCGCGACTTTGCCCGATTCCTGCGGCAGGGTTTCGTCGTGGTAGGCGCGGGCGGTGAACGGATCCAGCGCCAGGTTGAACTGGTCTTCCCAGCGGAATTCAAAGCGCGCTTTGGACATGGCGTTGTCGCGAATTTGCGCGCCCGGATGGCCTTTCGCCAGATCCGCCGCGTGGGCGGCAATCTTGTAGGTGATCAGCCCCTGCTTCACGTCCTCTTTGTTTGGCAGCCCGAGGTGCTCTTTCGGCGTCACGTAGCAGAGCATGGCGCAGCCGAACCAGCCGATCATCGCCGCGCCGATCCCGGAAGTGAAGTGGTCATAGCCCGGCGCAATATCGGTGGTCAACGGCCCCAGGGTGTAGAACGGTGCTTCGTGGCAGTGCTCCAGCTCCTCGGTCATGTTGCGGCGGATCATCTGCATCGGCACATGGCCCGGGCCTTCAATCATCACCTGCACATCGTACTCCCAGGCGATTTTGGTCAACTCGCCCAGCGTGTGCAGCTCGGCAAACTGCGCCTCGTCGTTCGCGTCACGGATGGAGCCAGGACGCAGGCCATCGCCCAGCGACAGAGAAACGTCATAAGCGGCGCAGATCTCGCAGATTTCGCGGAAGTGCTCGTAGAGGAAGTTTTCCTGATGATGGGAAAGGCACCATTTCGCCATAATCGAACCGCCGCGTGAGACGATACCGGTCAGACGCTTCGCGGTCATCGGCACGTAGCGCAGCAGCACGCCCGCGTGAATGGTGAAGTAGTCCACGCCCTGTTCCGCCTGCTCCAGCAGCGTGTCGCGGAACGCTTCCCAGGTGAGGTTTTCGGCGATGCCGTTGACCTTCTCCAGCGCCTGATAAATCGGGACGGTGCCAATCGGCACCGGGCTGTTACGCAGGATCCATTCGCGGGTTTCGTGAATGTAACGGCCGGTGGAGAGGTCCATCACCGTGTCCGCGCCCCAGCGCGTTGACCAGACCAGCTTTTCCACCTCTTCTTCGATGGAAGAGGTGACGGCAGAGTTGCCGATGTTGGCGTTGACCTTCACCAGAAAGTTGCGGCCGATAATCATCGGCTCGGATTCCGGGTGGTTGATGTTGGCGGGAATAATCGCGCGCCCGGCGGCTACTTCATCACGCACGAATTCCGGCGTGATGTTCTCCGGCAGGCGAGCGCCAAACCCTTCACCCGGATGCTGTTGGCGCAGCACTTCGCTGCGAATGCGCTCGCGGCCCATGTTTTCGCGGATGGCGATGAACTCCATCTCCGGCGTGACGATACCCTGTCGCGCGTAGTGCAACTGGGTTACGCATTTGCCCGCTTTAGCGCGTTTTGGCGTCAGCAGGCCAGTAAAGCGCAGCTCGTCCAGACCGTCGTCGGCCAGGCGCGCGTTGGTGTACGCCGAGCTGCGCACGCTCAGTTCTTCGCAGTCGTTACGGGCGTCAATCCACGGCTGGCGAAGCTTTGCCAGACCCTGCTGCACGTTGATAGCAACATCAGGATCGCCGTACGGGCCGGAGGTGTCATACACCGGCACGGCTTCGTTGTCTTCAAACTGCGGGTGCTCTTTGCTGCCGCCGATAAGCGTCGGGCTGAGCTGGATTTCGCGCATCGGCACGCGGATATCGGCCTGTGAACCGGTGATGTAGATGCGCGTTGAGTTCGGGAAAGCGGTGCCTTCCAGGGTGTCGATGAAGCGTTGTGCGTGTTCGCGCTGTTCGCGGCGGGTCAGTTTTGTTGTAGACATAGCTCATTCCAGATGTGAAGGACATGGCTTGTCAGACGACGGATGAAGCAAGAGAAGATCGCCCGAAGGCGATACAACAGCAGTGTGACTCTTGTTCCCTTCGCAGGTATTAACCTGATCAGGTTCCGCGGATCCCGAATTAACGGTCTCAGCCCGTGCTTTCACACTGGGCACTCCGACAAGAAAAATCCCCCTCCGCAGAGGGGCGAATGGTTGTAAATTACTCGTTAACGATTAAGAACTCAAGCAGGGCGCGCAACGTTATCGCTGGTGCTGATAGTCAGGTTGTTGTCCAGCACGAGGGCGATGAGCTTGTCTTCCAGCGTGAATCGCTCTTCCAGTGCTTCGCCAAGGTCGGAAAGCGCCTGCTGAAACTCAAGATAGTTATCGTGATCGATAGCGTTCTCCAGCGTGGAATCGTAGTAGTCCATGATCTGCTGGGTGTTGGCTTCAAGCAACGGACAGAGTTTACTGGCCGCTAAATACGGCGTTGTCCCTTCCATTTCGCGGATAATGCGTTCATAAAGGTTGAAATGGCCGTCGGAGAGGTAGTCGACCAGGCTCTGACAAAAGTCGTCCAGCGCTTTTTCATTGAGTCGCATAAAGGATTCTTTGCCAGGCTTAAGACCAACCAGATTGTAATACGCCACAAGGAGATGCTTGCGCACATGTAGCCAGCGATCCACCAGGGTGTTACTTCCTCCAACGCGCTCAGTCAGGCTTTCCAGCTGGTTTAACATGGTCGACTCCATAAGGTTTAAAATGGGATCTGCTTATCCAAAATGTAACCACAATGCTAACAACATGTCAGTGAAGCGAAGGTAGTGCAATAGATATGGATCGTATTATTGAAAAATCAGATCTGGGTTGGTGGATCGTCAGCCACGAACAAAAATTATGGCTGCCCTCAGGAGAGTTGCCCTACGGTGCCGCGGAAACGTTCGATCTGGTGGGCCAGTCCGCGCTGAAGATCGGCGAGTGGCAGGGCGATCCCGTGTGGTTGATCCAACAGGCGCGCCGTCAGGATATGGGATCCGTACGTCAGGTGCTGGATCTGGACGTCGGCCTGTTCCAGCTGGCGGGGCGCGGCGTACAGCTGGCGGAGTTTTACCGCTCGCACAAATACTGCGGTTACTGCGGCCACACCATGCACCCGAGCAAAACCGAATGGGCGCTGCTCTGCGGCCACTGCCGTGAACGTTACTACCCGCAAATCGCACCGTGCATCATTGTCGCCATCCGCCGTGATGATTCCATCCTGCTGGCGCAGCATACCCGCCATCGCAACGGCATTCACACCGTCCTCGCCGGGTTCGTGGAAGTCGGCGAAACGCTGGAACAGGCGGTGGCGCGCGAGGTGATGGAGGAGAGCGGCATTAAGGTGAAAAACCTGCGCTATGTGACGTCGCAGCCGTGGCCGTTCCCGATGTCCCTGATGACCGCGTTTATGGCGGAATACGACAGCGGCGAGATTGTTATCGATCAGAAAGAGCTGCTGGAGGCGAACTGGTATCGCTACGACGATTTACCGCTGCTGCCCCCGCCGGGAACGGTGGCGCGTCGCCTGATAGAAGATACCGTGGCAATGTGTCGGGCCGAGTATGAGTAGTGTTACACTGACGGACTGACGCAATAAGGAACTGCAAAATGACCGAACTGAAGAACGATCGTTATCTGCGTGCGCTGCTGCGCCAGCCCGTTGATGTCACCCCGGTGTGGATGATGCGCCAGGCGGGACGCTATCTGCCAGAGTACAAAGCCACGCGTGCGCAGGCGGGCGATTTTATGTCGCTGTGCAAAAACGCCGAACTGGCCTGTGAGGTGACGCTCCAGCCGCTGCGCCGCTTCCCGCTCGATGCCGCCATTCTTTTTTCGGACATTCTTACCATTCCGGACGCGATGGGCCTTGGGCTCTATTTCGAAACCGGCGAGGGCCCGCGTTTTACCTCTCCGATCAAAAACAAAGCCGACGTTGATAAGCTGCCGATCCCCGATCCGGAAGGCGAGCTGGGCTATGTGATGAACGCCGTGCGCACCATCCGCCGCGAGCTCAAAGGCGACGTGCCGCTGATTGGCTTCTCCGGTAGTCCGTGGACGCTGGCAACCTACATGGTGGAAGGTGGCAGCAGCAAAGCCTTTACCGTCATCAAAAAGATGATGTACGCAGAGCCGCAGGCCCTGCATGCCCTGCTCGACAAGCTGGCGAAGAGCGTCACGCTCTATCTCAACGCGCAGATTAAAGCGGGCGCGCAGTCGGTGATGATTTTCGACACCTGGGGCGGCGTGCTGACCGGGCGTGATTATCAGCAGTTCTCCCTGTACTACATGCACAAAATTGTCGATGGTCTGCTGCGTGAAAACGAAGGCCGTCGCGTGCCGGTAACGCTGTTTACGAAAGGCGGCGGTCAGTGGCTGGAAGCGATGGCGGCCACCGGCTGTGATGCGCTGGGCCTCGACTGGACCACTGATATTGCCGATGCGCGTCGTCGCGTGGGGGATAAAGTGGCGCTCCAGGGCAACATGGACCCGTCCATGCTCTATGCACAGCCTGCCCGTATCGAAGAAGAAGTGTCGACTATACTGTCTGGTTTCGGCCAGGGTGAAGGCCACGTCTTCAACCTCGGTCACGGTATTCATCAGGATGTACCGCCAGAACACGCTGGCGTATTTGTGGAGGCGGTGCATCGGCTTTCTGCCCAGTATCACAAGTAAGGAGTGGTTATGGATCTCGCGTCGCTACGCGCTCAGCAAATCGAACTGGCTTCATCGGTGATCCGCGAGGATCGTCTGGATACGGACCCTCCGCGATACATTGGCGGGGCGGATGTCGGGTTTGAGCAAGGCGGTGAAGTGACGCGAGCGGCGATGGTGGTGCTGAAATACCCGTCGCTGGAGCTGGTGGAGTACAAGGTGGCGCGTATCGCCACCACCATGCCCTATATCCCCGGCTTTCTCTCCTTCCGCGAATATCCCGCGCTGCTGGCCGCGTGGGAGCAACTCTCGCAAAAACCCGATCTGCTGTTTGTGGATGGGCACGGCATCTCCCATCCGCGTCGCCTGGGCGTTGCCAGCCACTTTGGTCTGCTGGTAGACGTGCCGACCATCGGCGTGGCGAAAAAACGCCTGTGCGGCGCGTTTGAGCCGCTCTCTGCCGAACCGGGCGCGCTGGCGCCGCTTATCCATAAAGGCGAGCAGCTGGCGTGGGTCTGGCGCAGTAAAGCGCGCTGCAATCCGCTGTTTATCGCAACCGGGCATCGGGTCAGCATGGACAGCGCCCTGGCGTGGGTGCAACGCTGTATGAAGGGCTACCGCTTACCTGAGCCTACCCGCTGGGCTGACGCCGTTGCCTCTTCACGTCCGGCATTCATTCGTTGGCAGGAAATTCAGCCGTGATTCAGGTAAACTGCGGCTAATTTTCGATTCGAGACATCATCATGTTACAAAACCCGATTCATCTGCGCCTTGAGAAGCTGGAAAGCTGGCAGCACGTGACGTTTATGGCTTGCCTGTGCGAGCGCATGTACCCCAACTATGCCGCGTTCTGTAAGCAAACGGAGTTTGGCGAAGGCCAGATTTATCGACGTATCCTGGATTTGATCTGGGAGACGCTGACGGTCAAAGACGCAAAGGTAAACTTCGACTCTCAGCTTGAAAAGCTGGAAGAGGCAATTCCTGCGGCGGACGATTACGACCTGTATGGCGTCTACCCGGCTATCGATGCCTGTGTGGCGTTGAGCGAGCTGATCCACTCCCGTCTGAGCGGTGAAACCCTGGAGCACGCCATTGAAGTCAGTAAGGCATCCATTACCACCGTCGCGATGCTGGAAATGACCCAGGAAGGCCGTGAAATGACCGACGAAGAGCTGCGTGCTAACCCGGCGGTTGAACAGGAATGGGATATTCAGTGGGAAATTTTCCGTCTGCTGGCGGAGTGTGAAGAACGTGATATTGAGCTGATCAAAGGGCTTCGCGCGGACCTGCGCGAGGCCGGCGAGAGCAATATTGGTATAATTTTTAACCAATGAGACAACAAAACGTGATTTAACGCCTGTTTTGTCACTCCTCGACTCTTCCCTTTCGCCCCCCGTCTGGTCTACATTTGGGGGGCGAAAAAAAGTGGCTATCGGTGCGTGTATGCAGGAGAGTGCTTTTTTGGCATTTTCGTCGCACTCGATGCTTAGCAAGCGATAAACACATTGAAAGGATAACTTATGAACAAGACTCAACTGATTGATGTAATTGCGGACAAGGCTGATCTGTCTAAAGTGCAGGCTAAAGCTGCTCTGGAATCTACCCTGGCTGCTATTACTGAGTCTCTGAAAGAAGGCGATGCTGTACAACTGGTTGGTTTCGGTACCTTCAAAGTGAACCACCGCGCTGAGCGTACTGGCCGCAACCCGCAGACCGGTAAAGAAATCAAAATCGCCGCAGCTAACGTGCCGGCATTTGTTTCTGGTAAAGCACTGAAAGACGCAGTTAAGTAAGACGCGTGGCAGTGAACAGTTTTAACGAAGGGGCGGCAACGCCCCTTTTGTCATTCTGGCGTGGACCGCTCGCGCTGGCAGGCGTACTGTTGCTGTCTGCCTGTAGTCATGATTCCTCACTCCCCCCGTTTACCGCCAGCGGCTACGCTGACAACCAGGGTGCGGTCAGGATCTGGCGCAAAGATTCCAGCGATGAAGTGCATATGCTTACCGCGTTCAGTCCGTGGCATAACGGCAATACCTCGACCGCAGAATACCGCTGGCAGGGCGATGCGCTGTCGCTCATTGAACTGAATATCTACAGTAAGACTCCCGAACACGTGAAGGTGCGTTTTGACGACCACGGCGAGCTGAGCTTTATGCAGCATGAGGTCAGTGGACTGAAACAGCAGCTTTCCAGCGATCAGGTCGCGCTCTACCGCTACCGTGCTGAACAACTTCGCCAGACCAGCGATGCGCTGCGTCAGGGCCGCGTGGTGCTGCGCCAGGGGCGCTGGCATGCCGACGGCACGGTGACCACCTGCGAAGGGCAGACAGTGAAGCCTGAGCTTGAATCCTGGGCAACCGAACACATTCAGCGTCGTCAGCGGCATTCATCTGTGGAGGTGAGTGTGGCATGGCTGGAAGCGCCGGAAGGCTCTCAGCTGTTGCTGGTGGCGAACGAAGATTTCTGCACCTGGCAGCCGACAGAAAAGAGTTTTTGATTTAAGTCCCCTCTCCCTTGAGGGAGAGGGTTAGGGTGAGGGTGTGAAATTACTCTCCCTGCTCCCGCGCAATGGCACGATAGCCGATATCCTGGCGGCTGAAGCTGCCGTTCCAGTGAATATCCGCCATCAACGCATAGGCGCGCTTCTGCGCCTCTGCCACGGTATGACCCAGCGCGGTCGCACACAGCACGCGTCCACCATTAGTGAGCACGCGGTCATCGTCAGAGAGCTTTGTACCGGCGTGGAACACCTTCGCACCGTCAATCTCTTCCAGCGGCAGGCCGTGGATCTCATCCCCGGTGTTGTAGCTACCCGGATACCCACCCGCAGCAATCACCACACCTAAAGAGGCACGCTCGTCCCACTCGGAAGTTTTCTCATTCAGCTTGCCTTCGCACGCCGCCAGACACAGATCAACCAGATCGGACTTCATGCGCAGCATGATCGGCTGAGTTTCCGGATCGCCGAAGCGGCAGTTGAATTCAATCACCTTCGGGTTACCCTGCTTGTCGATCATCAGGCCTGCGTAGAGGAAACCGGTGTAGGTATTGCCTTCCGCCGCCATCCCTTTTACGGTTGGCCAGATGATGCGGTCCATGGTGCGCTGGTGTACTTCGTCAGTGACCACCGGAGCAGGGGAGTAAGCACCCATCCCGCCGGTGTTTGGACCCGTGTCGGCATTGCCTACGCGCTTGTGATCCTGGCTGGTGGCCATCGGCAGGACGTGCTCACCGTCAACCATCACGATAAAGCTCGCTTCTTCGCCGTCGAGGAACTCTTCAATCACGATGCGGTGGCCCGCATCGCCAAAGGCGTTACCCGCCAGCATATCCTGCACAGCGGCTTCCGCTTCTTCAAGGGTCATCGCCACGATAACGCCTTTCCCGGCAGCCAGACCGTCGGCTTTAATCACAATCGGCGCGCCTTTTTCACGCAGGTAAGCCAGAGCAGGCTCTACCTCGGTGAAGTTCTGATATTCCGCCGTCGGGATGTTATGACGCGCGAGGAAATCTTTGGTGAAGGCTTTTGAACCTTCCAGCTGTGCGGCACCTTCCGTTGGGCCGAAAATTTTCAGGCCCGCGGCGCGGAAGGCATCTACAACGCCGATCACCAGCGGCGCTTCCGGGCCCACAATCGTCAGATCGATATTCTCGTTCCGGGCAAAGCTCAGCAGCGCCGGGATATCGGTTACGCCGATGGCGACGTTCTGTAGCGCGGGCTCCAGGGCGGTACCGGCGTTACCCGGTGCCACAAAGACGGTTTCAACCTGCGGAGACTGCGCTGCTTTCCACGCCAGGGCGTGCTCGCGCCCGCCATTACCAATCACTAATACTTTCATTTTCTGCTCCGGAAATTAATGGCGGAAGTGGCGCATGTCGGTAAAGATCATTGCGATGCCATGTTCGTCGGCAGCGGCAATCACTTCTTCATCACGGATTGAACCGCCAGGCTGGATCACACAGGTGATGCCCACAGCAGCGGCCGCATCAATACCGTCGCGGAACGGGAAGAAGGCGTCAGAGGCCATGGCGGAACCTTTGACTTCCAGACCTTCGTCACCTGCTTTAATACCCGCGATTTTCGCAGAGTAAACGCGGCTCATCTGGCCTGCGCCTATCCCGATGGTCATGTTCTCTTTGGCGTAAACAATGGCGTTAGACTTCACGAACTTCGCCACTTTCCAGCAGAACAGCGCGTCGCGCAGCTCCTGTTCGGTCGGCTGACGTTTGGTCACCACGCGCAGGTCGGCTTCTGTCACCATACCCAAATCGCGATCCTGAACCAGCAGACCGCCGTTCACGCGCTTGAAGTCCAGGCCCGGCACGCGCTCTGCCCACTGGCCGCAAACCAGCACGCGCACGTTCTGTTTCGCCGCGGTGATTTTCAGCGCTTCTTCGGATGCGGATGGCGCGATGATCACTTCGACAAACTGACGGGAGATGATGGCCTGCGCGGTTTCCGCATCCAGCTCGCGGTTGAAGGCGATAATGCCGCCGAACGCGGAGGTCGGGTCGGTTTTGTAGGCGCGATCGTAGGCATCCATAATGGAGGTGCTTACTGCGACGCCGCATGGGTTGGCGTGTTTGACGATAACGCAGGCCGGCTCGCTGAACTCTTTCACGCATTCCAGCGCGGCGTCGGTATCGGCAATGTTGTTATAAGAGAGGGCTTTGCCCTGTACCTGCTGAGCAGTCGCAACAGAGGCTTCTTTCACCTCTTCTTCTATATAGAAGGCTGCCTGCTGGTGGCTGTTCTCGCCGTAGCGCATATCCTGCTTCTTAATGAAGTTCAGGTTCAGGGTGCGCGGGAAGCGACCAGATGGATCTTTGCTTTCACCGTGGTAGGCAGGAACCAGGCTACCGAAGTAGTTGGCGATCATGCTGTCGTACGCGGCGGTGTGTTCGAAGGCTTTGATGGCGAGGTCGAAACGCGTATCAAGCGTCAGAGACCCTTCGTTGGCGTCCATCTCATTAATAATGGCGCTGTAGTCGCTGCTCTTCACTACGATGGCCACATCTTTATGGTTCTTGGCTGCGGAGCGCACCATGGTCGGGCCGCCGATATCAATGTTCTCTACGGCATCTTCCAGAGAACAGCCTTCGCGGGCGACGGTCTGGGCGAAGGGATAGAGGTTAACGACAACCATGTCGATGGGGGCAATATTGTGCTGCTCCATAATGCCGTCGTCCTGACCGCGACGACCCAGAATGCCGCCGTGCACTTTCGGGTGCAGGGTTTTGACGCGTCCATCCATCATTTCCGGGAAACCGGTGTAGTCGGACACTTCGGTTACCGGCAGACCTTTCTCTGCTAACAGGCGAGCGGTACCGCCTGTAGAAAGCAGCTCCACACCGCGTGCGGAAAGTGCCTGAGCGAATTCGATGATACCGGCTTTATCAGAAACACTGAGCAGAGCGCGGCGGACTGGACGACGTTGTTGCATGGTAAATCCCCTGGATTTCACGATTACAGAGAGCGTTAGATGAATTTTCCAGCGAAAAACTCATCTAACACACCTGACGAGGCCTCCTTGTTAAGCGCGAGCATTTTAACGAAAACGTTTGCGCAACGCTCGCATATTTTCACTTTTTCGAAGCGCTGTGGATAACTCTGTGCGTAAAAGGGTATAAGGCGGGGTTTTGCTGGGGAATGCAGCAGTCAGTCATTTTTCTGTCATTTAGCGGTTGCGGCCTGCGGAGAACTCCCTATAATGCGCCTCCATCGACACGGCGGATGTGAATCACTTCACAGACTACCCGGTCGGTTGAAGAGAAAAAATCCTGA
>NZ_JBMKJK010000032.1:0-26224 GCF_049236925.1 Enterobacter cloacae complex sp. SYL003
CCAATCGCGATGGACGACGGTCTGCGTTTCGCAATCCGTGAAGGCGGCCGTACCGTTGGCGCGGGCGTTGTTGCTAAAGTTCTGGGCTAATTAATTAGCCCTGAAATAAAAAGGACGCTTCGGCGTCCTTTTTTGTTTTCTGCCCTTGGGCATTGTCATAAAAATTCGCATTTTTTGCTTTCTCCCGCCACGTATTCCGACGCCCGTGCTATTGTAATCATAACCATTCTCACTTACACTTTGCGCATATTTTGAACGGGAGTCTTTATGTACGTTTGTTTATGTAATGGTGTAAGCGACAAAAAAATTCGTCAGGCCGTTCGCCAGTTTCAACCACAATCTTTCCAGCAGCTTCGTAAGTTTGTTCCGGTGGGAAATCAATGCGGTAAATGCGTTCGCGCAGCGCGTGAGATCATGCAGGACGAACTGATGCAGATCCCGGAATTCAAAGAGATCGCGTAAGCCTCCATCTTTTTTTTGACATCCCTGTAGCCCGATCTACGCTTCAATGAGTGGAAGCGGAGGGACTATATAATGAAAGGTGATGTTAAAATCATAAGTTATCTCAATAAATTATTGGGAAATGAGCTTGTCGCAATCAATCAGTATTTTCTCCATGCAAGAATGTTCAAAAACTGGGGACTGACTCGCCTCAACGATGTTGAATACCATGAGTCCATTGATGAAATGAAACACGCCGATAAATATATTGAGCGTATTTTATTCCTCGAAGGCATTCCTAACCTACAGGATCTCGGAAAACTGGGCATCGGAGAAGATGTTGAAGAGATGTTGCGTTCTGATCTCCGGCTGGAGCTGGAGGGTGCAAAAGACCTGCGTGAAGCCATTGCCTATGCGGACAGCGTACATGACTACGTCAGCCGGGATATGATGATCCAGATCCTGGCCGATGAAGAAGGGCACATCGACTGGCTTGAGACCGAACTGGATCTTATTAGCAAAATTGGCCTACAGAACTACCTTCAGTCTCAGATCAAAGTGGAAAGTTAATCAGGCTTTCCCAGCCAACGCATAAACCCGCTGCCGCCAGAAATGGCCCAAAAGGCAGTGGGTTTTTTAATGCCTGCTTATCAGGGTTGAACAACGAGAAACCAACCAGATACAGCAGAGCCATTAACGCGGCCACTAATGCCAGTACTGGCAGTACACACCAGCCATGCCATGCTCCCAGCGCCGCAAGATATTTTATGTCGCCATACCCCATCCCTTCACGTCGGCAGATGAGTCGATATCCCCAATAGATAACGGCGAATCCGGCGTATCCTGCGGTCGCACCCAGTACCGCGCTCGGCAAAAAATCAGGATGAAGACAAAGCTGGTAGAGCAGGCCCGTCCATAGCAGCGGGCAAAGGAATTTATCGGGAAGCAGCCCCGTGCGAATATCGGTGCGTGCAAGCAAGGCCGATAACGCAAAATAGATCAGCAGAAAGGGGAGGGACGTTAGCATAGCGAGAGCCTCAAAATGGTTTGAGCGCATACTCGTAATAATCTGCATGCCCGGCAATGTGTAAAAACAACAATTGCATAGCGGCTTCAGACAAAGAGTTGTGAAGGGATACTTTGCATAAAAAATTGCGAGGCCTTACGCAGAGTACGACTTTGGCGCTTAATTTCTAAACGGCACTTGCGTCTTTCGCTGATTTACGTATAATGCGCGGGCTTGTCGTAATTGACGGCGGGTTCAATCTGAACCAGAGTAGCTCACTTTGTTACTCAACAATGCTCCCAATTGGGGAGCTACGTAAGAACGGTTACACTCTCCCATCAATCGTAATGGGTTTGAGGAGTAATCATTTTCGTTTATAAAATAATTGGAGCTCTGGTCTCATGCAGAACCAAAGAATCCGTATCCGCCTTAAAGCGTTTGATCATCGTCTGATCGATCAATCAACCGCGGAAATCGTCGAGACTGCTAAGCGCACTGGTGCGCAAGTCCGTGGTCCGATCCCGCTGCCGACCCGCAAAGAGCGCTTTACCGTTCTGATCTCTCCGCACGTTAACAAAGATGCGCGTGATCAGTACGAGATCCGCACTCACAAGCGTCTGGTTGACATCGTTGAGCCAACTGAGAAAACCGTTGATGCTCTGATGCGTCTGGATCTGGCTGCCGGTGTAGACGTGCAGATCAGCCTGGGTTAATCAGGTCATCGAGCGATTGAGAGGTTGATACAATGATTGGTTTAGTCGGTAAAAAAGTGGGCATGACCCGCATCTTCACTGAAGATGGCGTTTCAATCCCAGTAA
This sequence comes from Enterobacter cloacae complex sp. SYL003, assembly GCF_049236925.1. Lineage (NCBI taxonomy): Bacteria > Pseudomonadati > Pseudomonadota > Gammaproteobacteria > Enterobacterales > Enterobacteriaceae > Enterobacter > Enterobacter cloacae complex sp. SYL003. The sequence continues at coordinate 2,266 of NZ_JBMKJK010000032.1, forward strand.
CCGTAATCGAAGTTGAAGCAAACCGCGTTACCCAGGTTAAAGATCTGGCTAACGATGGCTACCGCGCTGTTCAGGTGACCACTGGTGCTAAAAAAGCTAACCGTGTAACCAAACCAGAAGCGGGTCACTTCGCTAAAGCTGGCGTAGAAGCTGGCCGTGGTCTGTGGGAATTCCGTCTTGCTGAAGGCGAAGAGTTCACCGTAGGTCAGGACATTAGCGTTGAGCTGTTTGCTGACGTTAAAAAAGTTGACGTAACCGGTACCTCTAAAGGTAAAGGTTTTGCTGGTACCGTTAAGCGCTGGAACTTCCGTACCCAGGACGCTACTCACGGTAACTCCTTGTCTCACCGCGTTCCGGGTTCTATCGGTCAGAACCAGACTCCGGGCAAAGTGTTCAAAGGCAAGAAAATGGCAGGTCAGCTGGGCAACGAACGTGTAACCGTTCAGAGCCTGGACGTAGTACGTGTTGACGCTGAGCGCAACCTGCTGCTGGTTAAAGGTGCGGTCCCGGGTGCAACCGGTAGCGACCTGATCGTTAAACCAGCTGTGAAGGCGTAAGGGGATAGCAATGGAATTAGTATTGAAAGACGCGCAGAGCGCGCTGACTGTTTCCGAAACTACCTTCGGTCGTGATTTCAACGAAGCGCTGGTTCACCAGGTTGTTGTTGCTTATGCAGCTGGTGCTCGTCAGGGTACTCGTGCTCAGAAGACTCGTGCTGAAGTAACTGGTTCAGGCAAAAAGCCATGGCGCCAGAAAGGTACCGGCCGTGCGCGTTCAGGTTCTATCAAGAGCCCGATCTGGCGTTCAGGTGGCGTGACCTTCGCTGCGCGTCCACAGGACCACAGTCAAAAAGTTAACAAAAAGATGTACCGCGGCGCGCTGAAAAGCATCCTGTCCGAACTGGTACGTCAGGATCGTCTGATCGTTGTCGAGAAGTTCTCTGTTGAAGCGCCTAAAACTAAGCTGCTGGCACAGAAACTGAAAGACATGGCTCTGGAAGATGTGCTGATCATCACCGGTGAGCTGGACGAGAACCTGTTCCTGGCCGCGCGTAACCTGCACAAGGTTGACGTACGCGACGCGACTGGTATCGACCCGGTTAGCCTGATCGCCTTCGACAAAGTCGTAATGACTGCTGATGCTGTTAAGCAAGTTGAGGAGATGCTGGCATGATTCGTGAAGAACGTCTGCTGAAGGTGCTGCGCGCACCGCACGTTTCTGAAAAAGCGTCTACTGCGATGGAAAAAACAAACACCATCGTTCTCAAAGTTGCTAAAGACGCGACCAAAGCAGAGATCAAAGCTGCTGTGCAGAAACTGTTTGAAGTCGAAGTCGAAGTCGTTAACACCCTGGTAGTTAAAGGGAAAGTTAAACGTCACGGACAGCGTATCGGTCGTCGTAGCGACTGGAAAAAAGCTTACGTCACCCTGAAAGAAGGCCAGAACCTGGACTTCGTTGGCGGCGCTGAGTAAGTCGGAGGAGTAATACAATGGCAGTTGTTAAATGTAAACCGACATCTCCGGGTCGTCGCCACGTAGTTAAAGTGGTTAACCCTGAGCTGCACAAGGGCAAACCTTTTGCTCCGTTGCTGGAAAAAAACAGCAAATCCGGTGGTCGTAACAACAATGGCCGTATCACCACTCGTCACATCGGTGGTGGCCACAAGCAGGCTTATCGTATTGTTGACTTCAAACGCAACAAAGACGGTATCCCAGCAGTTGTTGAGCGTCTTGAGTACGATCCGAACCGTTCCGCGAACATCGCGCTGGTTCTGTACAAAGATGGCGAACGCCGTTACATCCTGGCCCCTAAAGGCCTGAAAGCTGGCGACCAGATTCAGTCTGGCGTTGATGCTGCAATCAAAGCAGGCAACACCCTGCCGATGCGCAATATCCCGGTTGGTTCTACCGTTCATAACGTAGAAATGAAACCAGGTAAAGGCGGTCAGCTGGCGCGTTCCGCGGGTACTTACGTTCAGATCGTTGCGCGTGACGGTGCTTATGTCACCCTGCGTCTGCGTTCTGGTGAAATGCGTAAAGTCGAAGCAGACTGCCGCGCTACTCTGGGCGAAGTTGGCAATGCTGAGCATATGCTGCGCGTTCTGGGTAAAGCTGGTGCTGCACGCTGGCGTGGTGTTCGTCCTACCGTTCGCGGTACTGCGATGAACCCAGTCGATCACCCACATGGTGGTGGTGAAGGTCGTAACTTTGGTAAGCACCCGGTAACTCCGTGGGGCGTTCAGACCAAAGGTAAGAAGACCCGCAGCAACAAGCGTACTGATAAATTTATCGTACGTCGCCGTAGCAAATAATTTTAGAGGATAAGCCATGCCACGTTCTCTCAAGAAAGGTCCTTTTATTGACCTGCACTTGCTGAAGAAGGTAGAGAAAGCGGTGGAAAGCGGAGACAAGAAGCCCCTGCGCACTTGGTCCCGTCGTTCAACGATCTTTCCTAACATGATCGGTTTGACCATCGCTGTCCATAATGGTCGTCAGCACGTTCCAGTCTTTGTTACCGACGAAATGGTTGGTCACAAACTGGGTGAATTCGCACCGACTCGTACTTATCGCGGCCACGCTGCTGATAAAAAAGCGAAGAAGAAATAAGGTAGGAGGAAGAGATGGAAACTTTAGCTCAACATCGCCATGCTCGTTCTTCTGCACAGAAGGTTCGCCTTGTTGCTGACCTGATTCGCGGTAAGAAAGTGTCGCAGGCCCTGGACATCCTGACCTATACCAACAAGAAAGCTGCGGTATTGGTCAAGAAAGTACTGGAATCTGCCATTGCTAACGCTGAACACAACGATGGCGCTGACATCGACGATCTGAAAGTCGCGAAAATTTTCGTAGATGAAGGCCCAAGCATGAAGCGCATTATGCCGCGTGCGAAAGGTCGTGCAGATCGCATCCTGAAGCGCACCAGCCACATTACTGTGGTTGTGTCCGATCGCTGAGACTCTGGAGACTAGCAATGGGTCAGAAAGTACATCCTAATGGTATTCGCCTGGGTATTGTAAAACCATGGAACTCTACCTGGTTTGCGAACACCAAAGAATTCGCTGACAACCTAGACAGCGATTTTAAAGTACGTCAGTACCTGACTAAGGAACTGGCTAAAGCGTCTGTATCTCGTATCGTTATCGAGCGTCCAGCTAAGAGCATCCGTGTGACTATTCACACTGCTCGCCCTGGTATCGTTATCGGTAAGAAAGGCGAAGACGTAGAAAAACTGCGCAAGGTCGTAGCGGATATCGCTGGCGTTCCTGCACAGATCAATATCGCTGAAGTTCGTAAGCCTGAACTGGACGCTAAATTGGTTGCTGACAGCATCACTTCTCAGCTGGAACGTCGTGTTATGTTCCGTCGTGCTATGAAGCGTGCTGTACAGAACGCAATGCGTCTGGGCGCTAAGGGTATCAAAGTTGAAGTTAGCGGCCGTCTGGGCGGCGCGGAAATCGCACGTACCGAATGGTACCGCGAAGGTCGCGTACCGCTGCACACTCTGCGTGCTGACATCGACTACAACACCTCTGAAGCGCACACCACTTACGGTGTAATCGGCGTTAAGGTATGGATCTTCAAAGGTGAGATCCTGGGTGGTATGGCTGCTGTTGAACAACCGGAAAAACCGGCTGCTCAACCTAAAAAGCAGCAGCGTAAAGGCCGTAAATAAGGAGCGTCGCTGATGTTACAACCAAAGCGTACAAAATTCCGTAAAGTGCACAAAGGCCGCAACCGTGGTCTGGCGCAGGGTACGGATGTTAGCTTCGGCACTTTCGGTCTGAAAGCTGTTGGCCGTGGTCGTCTGACTGCACGTCAGATCGAAGCAGCACGTCGTGCAATGACCCGTGCAGTTAAGCGTCAAGGTAAGATCTGGATCCGTGTATTCCCGGACAAACCGATCACCGAGAAGCCACTGGAAGTTCGTATGGGTAAAGGTAAAGGTAACGTGGAGTACTGGGTTGCCTTGATCCAACCGGGCAAAGTCCTTTATGAAATGGACGGTGTTCCGGAAGAGCTGGCCCGTGAAGCCTTCGGCCTGGCAGCAGCGAAACTGCCTATCAAAACCACCTTTGTAACTAAGACGGTGATGTAATGAAAGCAAAAGAGCTGCGTGAAAAAAGCGTTGAAGAGCTGAACGCTGAGCTGCTGAACCTGCTGCGTGAGCAGTTCAACCTGCGTATGCAGGCTGCAAGTGGCCAGCTGCAACAGACTCACCTGCTGAAGCAAGTGCGTCGCAATGTTGCGCGCGTTAAGACTTTACTGACTCAGAAGGCGGGTGCGTAATGACCGATAAAATCCGTACTCTGCAAGGTCGTGTTGTTAGCGATAAAATGGAGAAATCCATTGTTGTAGCTATCGAACGTTTTGTGAAACACCCGATCTACGGTAAATTCATCAAGCGTACGACCAAACTGCACGTACATGACGAGAACAACGAATGTGGTATCGGCGACAAGGTTGAAATCCGTGAATGCCGTCCACTGTCCAAGACTAAGTCCTGGACGCTGGTTCGCGTTGTAGAGAAAGCGGTTCTGTAATAGAGTACGCATTCTCAATACGAATAAACGGCTCAGCAATGAGCCGTTTATTTTTTCTACCCATATTGCAGAAGCGGTGTTATAATGCCGCGCCCTCGATATGGGGCTTTTTAACGGCTCTGATTTTAGAGTCTCAGGTAGTAGTTGACATTAGCGGAGCACTAAAATGATCCAAGAACAGACTATGCTGAACGTCGCCGACAACTCCGGTGCACGTCGCGTAATGTGTATCAAGGTTCTGGGTGGCTCGCACCGTCGCTACGCAGGCGTAGGCGACATCATCAAGATCACCATCAAGGAAGCAATTCCACGTGGTAAGGTCAAAAAAGGTGATGTGCTGAAGGCGGTAGTGGTGCGCACCAAGAAGGGTGTTCGTCGCCCTGACGGTTCTGTCATTCGCTTCGATGGTAATGCATGCGTTATTTTAAACAATAACAGCGAGCAGCCTATCGGCACGCGTATCTTTGGGCCGGTAACTCGTGAACTTCGTACTGAGAAGTTCATGAAAATTATCTCTCTGGCACCAGAAGTACTCTAAGGAGCGAATCATGGCAGCGAAAATCCGTCGTGATGACGAAGTTATCGTGTTAACCGGTAAAGATAAAGGTAAACGCGGTAAAGTAAAAAATGTTCTGTCTTCCGGCAAACTCGTCGTTGAAGGTATCAACCTGGTTAAGAAACATCAGAAGCCGGTTCCGGCCCTGAACCAACCAGGCGGCATCGTTGAAAAAGAAGCTGCTATTCAGGTTTCTAACGTTGCAATCTTCAATGCGGCTACCGGTAAGGCTGACCGTGTAGGCTTTAGATTCGAAGACGGCAAAAAAGTCCGTTTCTTCAAGTCTAACAGCGAAACTATCAAGTAATTTGGAGTAGTACGATGGCGAAACTGCATGATTACTACAAAGACGAAGTAGTTAACAAACTCATGACTGAGTTTAGCTACAATTCTGTCATGCAAGTCCCTCGGGTCGAGAAGATCACCCTGAACATGGGTGTTGGTGAAGCGATCGCTGACAAGAAACTGCTGGATAACGCAGCAGCTGACCTGACAGCAATCTCCGGTCAAAAACCGCTGATCACCAAAGCACGCAAATCTGTTGCAGGCTTCAAAATCCGTCAGGGCTATCCGATCGGCTGTAAAGTAACTCTGCGTGGCGAACGCATGTGGGAGTTCCTTGAGCGCCTGATCACTATTGCTGTTCCACGTATCCGTGACTTCCGTGGCTTGTCCGCTAAGTCTTTCGACGGTCGTGGTAACTACAGCATGGGTGTCCGTGAGCAGATCATCTTCCCAGAAATCGACTACGATAAAGTCGACCGCGTGCGTGGTTTGGATATTACCATTACCACTACTGCGAAATCTGATGAAGAAGGCCGTGCTCTGCTGGCTGCCTTTGACTTCCCGTTCCGCAAGTAAGGTAGGGTTACTGAATGGCTAAGCAATCAATGAAAGCACGCGAAGTAAAGCGCGTAGCTTTAGCTGATAAATTCTTCGCTAAACGCGCTGAACTGAAAGCGATCATTTCTGATGTGAACGCTTCCGACGAAGATCGTTGGAATGCGGTTCTCAAGCTGCAGTCTCTGCCGCGTGATTCCAGCCCGTCTCGTCAGCGTAACCGCTGTCGTCAAACAGGTCGTCCACATGGTTATGTGGGCAAGTTTGGGTTGAGCCGTATCAAACTGCGTGAAGCCGCCATGCGCGGTGAAGTACCAGGCTTGAAAAAGGCTAGCTGGTAATTACCAATTGAATCACGGGAGTAAAGACAGATGAGCATGCAAGATCCGATCGCGGATATGCTGACCCGTATCCGTAACGGTCAGGCCGCGAACAAAGTTGCGGTCACCATGCCTTCCGCCAAGCTGAAAGTGGCAATTGCCAACGTGCTGAAGGAAGAAGGTTTTATCGAAGATTTTAAAGTTGAAGGCGACACCAAGCCGGAACTGGAACTTACTCTCAAGTATTTCCAGGGTAAAGCTGTTGTAGAAAGCATTCAGCGTGTCAGCCGCCCAGGCCTGCGCATCTATAAGAAAAAAGATGAGCTGCCAAAAGTAATGGCTGGTCTTGGTATCGCAGTTGTTTCTACCTCTAAAGGTGTTATGACTGATCGTGCAGCGCGCCAGGCTGGTCTTGGTGGCGAAATTATCTGCTACGTAGCCTAATCGGAGGAAAGAATGTCTCGTGTTGCTAAAGCACCGGTCGTTATTCCTGCCGGCGTTGATGTCAAAATCGACGGTCAGGTTATTACGATCAAAGGTAAAAACGGCGAGCTGACTCGTACCCTCAACAAAGCTGTTGAAGTTAAACATGCAGATAACGCTCTGACCTTCGGTCCACGTGATGGTTTCGTGGATGGATGGGCTCAGGCTGGTACCGCGCGTGCCCTGCTGAACTCAATGGTTGTTGGTGTTACCGAAGGCTTCACTAAAAAGCTTCAGCTGGTTGGTGTAGGTTATCGTGCAGCTATCAAAGGGAATGCAGTAGGCCTGTCTCTGGGCTTCTCACACCCTGTTGAGCATCCGCTGCCGGCCGGAATCACTGCAGAATGCCCGACTCAGACTGAAATCGTGCTGAAAGGCGCTGATAAACAGCTGATCGGTCAGGTTGCAGCAGATCTGCGCGCCTACCGTCGTCCTGAGCCTTATAAAGGCAAGGGTGTTCGTTACGCCGACGAAGTCGTGCGTACCAAAGAGGCTAAGAAGAAGTAAGGTAACACTATGGATAAGAAATCTGCTCGTATCCGTCGTGCGACCCGCGCACGCCGCAAGCTCAAAGAGCTGGGTGCAACTCGCCTGGTGGTACATCGTACCCCGCGTCATATTTACGCACAGGTAATTGCACCGAACGGTTCTGAAGTTCTGGTAGCTGCTTCTACTGTAGAAAAAGCTATCTCAGAACAATTGAAGTATACCGGTAACAAAGACGCCGCTGCAGCTGTAGGTAAAGCTGTTGCAGAACGCGCTCTGGAAAAAGGCATCAGCAATGTTTCCTTTGACCGTTCCGGGTTCCAATATCATGGTCGTGTCCAGGCACTGGCAGATGCTGCCCGTGAAGCTGGCCTTCAGTTCTAAGGTAGAGGTGTAAGATGGCTCACATCGAAAAACAGGCTGGCGAACTGCAGGAAAAGCTGATCGCGGTAAACCGCGTATCTAAAACCGTTAAAGGTGGTCGTATTTTCTCCTTCACAGCTCTGACTGTAGTGGGTGATGGTAACGGTCGCGTTGGTTTTGGTTACGGTAAAGCGCGTGAAGTTCCAGCAGCGATCCAGAAAGCGATGGAAAAAGCCCGTCGCAATATGATTAACGTCGCGCTGAACAACGGTACCCTGCAACACCCAGTTAAAGGTGTTCACACGGGTTCTCGTGTATTCATGCAGCCAGCTTCCGAAGGTACCGGTATCATCGCCGGTGGTGCAATGCGCGCCGTTCTGGAAGTTGCTGGAGTTCATAACGTTCTGGCTAAAGCATATGGTTCCACCAACCCGATCAACGTGGTTCGTGCAACTATTGATGGCCTGGAAAATATGAATTCTCCAGAAATGGTCGCTGCCAAGCGTGGTAAATCCGTTGAAGAAATTCTGGGGTAATTGACCATGGCAAAGACTATTAAAATCACTCAAACCCGCAGTGCAATCGGTCGTCTGCCGAAACACAAGGCAACGCTGCTTGGCCTGGGTCTGCGTCGTATTGGTCATACCGTTGAGCGCGAGGATACTCCTGCTGTTCGTGGTATGGTCAACGCGGTTTACTTCATGGTTAAAGTTGAGGAGTAAGAGATGCGTTTAAATACTCTGTCTCCGGCCGAAGGCTCTAAAAAGGCGGGTAAACGCCTGGGTCGTGGTATCGGTTCTGGCCTCGGCAAAACCGGTGGTCGTGGTCACAAAGGTCAGAACTCTCGTTCTGGCGGTGGCGTACGTCGCGGTTTCGAGGGTGGCCAGATGCCACTGTACCGTCGTCTGCCGAAGTTCGGCTTCACCTCTCGCAAAGCAGCGATTACAGCGGAAATCCGTCTGTCTGACCTGGCGAAAGTTGAAGGCGGCGTTGTAGACCTGAATACGCTGAAAGCAGCTAACATTATCGGTATCCAGATCGAGTTCGCGAAAGTGATCCTGTCTGGTGAAGTTTCTACTCCGGTAACTGTTCGTGGCCTGCGTGTTACTAAAGGTGCTCGTGCTGCTATCGAAGCTGCTGGCGGTAAAATTGAGGAATAAGTAGCAGATGGCTAAGCAACCGGGATTAGATTTTCAAAGTGCCAAAGGTGGATTTGGCGAGCTGAAACGCAGACTGCTGTTTGTAATCGGCGCGCTGATTGTGTTCCGTATTGGCTCTTTTATTCCGATCCCTGGTATTGATGCCGCTGTACTTGCCAAACTGCTTGAGCAACAGCGAGGCACCATCATTGAAATGTTCAACATGTTCTCTGGTGGTGCTCTCAGCCGTGCTTCTATTTTCGCACTGGGTATTATGCCGTACATTTCGGCATCGATTATTATCCAGCTGCTGACGGTCGTTCATCCGGCCCTGGCAGAGTTGAAGAAAGAAGGGGAGTCTGGACGTCGTAAGATTAGCCAGTACACCCGTTACGGCACTCTGGTGCTGGCAATATTCCAGTCGATCGGTATTGCTACCGGTCTTCCGAATATGCCTGGTATGCAGGGCCTGGTATTAAACCCAGGCTTTGCATTCTATTTCACCGCTGTTGTAAGTCTGGTCACAGGGACCATGTTCCTGATGTGGCTCGGCGAACAGATTACTGAACGAGGTATCGGTAACGGTATCTCAATCATTATCTTCGCCGGTATCGTTGCGGGTCTCCCGCCGGCCATCGCCCATACTATCGAGCAAGCGCGTCAAGGCGACCTGCACTTCCTCCTGTTGCTGTTGGTTGCAGTATTAGTATTTGCAGTGACGTTCTTTGTTGTCTTCGTTGAACGTGGTCAACGCCGCATTGTGGTGAACTACGCTAAACGTCAGCAGGGTCGTCGTGTCTATGCTGCACAGAGCACACATTTACCGCTGAAAGTGAATATGGCGGGGGTTATCCCGGCTATCTTCGCTTCCAGTATTATTCTGTTCCCGGCAACCATCGCGTCATGGTTCGGGGGCGGTACTGGTTGGAACTGGCTGACAACAATTTCGCTGTATTTGCAGCCTGGGCAACCACTTTATGTGTTACTCTATGCGTCTGCGATCATCTTCTTCTGTTTCTTCTACACGGCGTTGGTCTTCAACCCGCGTGAAACAGCAGATAACCTGAAGAAGTCCGGTGCATTTGTACCAGGAATTCGTCCGGGAGAGCAAACGGCGAAGTATATCGATAAAGTAATGACTCGCCTGACTTTGGTTGGTGCGCTTTATATTACTTTTATCTGCCTGATCCCGGAGTTCATGCGTGATGCAATGAAAGTACCGTTCTACTTCGGTGGGACCTCACTGCTTATCGTTGTTGTCGTGATTATGGACTTTATGGCTCAAGTGCAAACTCTGATGATGTCCAGTCAGTATGAGTCTGCATTGAAGAAGGCGAACCTGAAAGGCTACGGCCGCTAAATGGTCGTCTGAGAAGTTACGGAGAGTAAAAATGAAAGTTCGTGCTTCCGTCAAGAAATTATGCCGTAACTGCAAAATCGTTAAGCGTGATGGTGTCATCCGTGTGATTTGCAGTGCCGAGCCGAAGCATAAACAGCGCCAAGGCTGATTATTTCGCATATTTTTCTTGCAAAGTTGGGTTGAGCTGGCTAGATTAGCCAGCCAATCTTTTGTATGTCTGTACGTTTCCATTTGAGTATCCTGAAAACGGGCTTTTCAGCATGGTGCGTACATATTAAATAGTAGGAGTGCATAGTGGCCCGTATAGCAGGCATTAACATTCCTGATCAGAAACATGCTGTGATCGCATTAACTTCGATCTACGGCGTCGGCAAGACCCGTTCCAAAGCCATTCTGGCTGCAGCGGGTATCGCTGAAGATGTTAAGATCAGTGAGCTGTCTGAAGAACAAATCGACACGCTGCGTGACGAAGTTGCCAAATTTGTCGTTGAAGGTGATCTGCGCCGTGAAATCAGCATGAGCATCAAGCGCCTGATGGATCTTGGTTGCTATCGCGGTTTGCGTCATCGTCGTGGTCTGCCAGTGCGCGGTCAGCGTACTAAGACCAACGCACGTACCCGTAAGGGTCCGCGCAAACCGATCAAGAAATAATCGGGGTGATTGAATAATGGCAAAGGCACCAGTTCGTGCACGTAAACGTGTAAGAAAACAAGTCTCTGACGGCGTGGCTCATATCCATGCTTCTTTCAACAACACCATCGTTACTATTACTGATCGTCAGGGTAACGCATTGGGTTGGGCAACAGCCGGTGGTTCCGGTTTCCGTGGTTCTCGCAAATCCACTCCGTTCGCAGCTCAGGTTGCAGCAGAGCGTTGCGCTGAAGCCGTAAAAGAATACGGCATCAAGAATCTGGAAGTTATGGTTAAAGGTCCGGGTCCGGGTCGTGAATCTACTGTTCGCGCTCTGAACGCCGCTGGTTTCCGCATCACGAATATTACTGATGTGACTCCGATCCCTCATAACGGTTGTCGTCCGCCGAAAAAACGTCGCGTATAACGCTCGTTTTTTAGGTTAGTTGGAGATAGAAAATGGCAAGATATTTGGGTCCTAAGCTCAAGCTGAGCCGTCGTGAGGGCACCGACTTATTCCTTAAGTCTGGCGTTCGCGCGATCGATACCAAGTGTAAAATTGAACAAGCTCCTGGCCAGCACGGTGCGCGTAAACCGCGTCTGTCTGACTATGGTGTGCAGTTGCGTGAAAAGCAAAAAGTTCGCCGTATCTACGGTGTGCTGGAGCGTCAGTTCCGTAACTACTATAAAGAAGCAGCACGTCTGAAAGGCAACACAGGTGAAAACCTGCTGGCTCTGCTGGAAGGTCGTCTGGACAACGTTGTATACCGTATGGGCTTCGGCGCGACTCGTGCTGAATCACGCCAGTTGGTTAGCCATAAAGCAATCATGGTAAACGGTCGTGTTGTTAACATCGCTTCTTATCAGGTTAAAGCGAATGACGTTGTTAGCATTCGTGAGAAAGCGAAAAAGCAATCTCGCGTGAAAGCCGCTCTGGAGCTGGCTGAGCAGCGTGAAAAGCCAACCTGGCTGGAAGTTGATGCTGGCAAGATGGAAGGTACGTTCAAGCGTCAGCCTGAGCGTTCTGATCTGTCTGCGGACATTAACGAACACCTGATCGTCGAGCTTTACTCCAAGTAAAGCTTAGTACCAAAGAGAGGACACAATGCAGGGTTCTGTGACAGAGTTTCTAAAACCGCGCCTGGTAGATATCGAGCAAGTGAGTTCGACGCACGCCAAGGTGACCCTTGAGCCTTTAGAGCGTGGCTTTGGCCATACTCTGGGTAACGCACTGCGCCGTATTCTGCTCTCATCGATGCCGGGTTGCGCGGTGACCGAGGTTGAGATTGATGGTGTACTTCATGAGTACAGCACCAAAGAAGGCGTTCAGGAAGATATCCTTGAAATCCTGCTCAACCTGAAAGGGCTGGCGGTGAGAGTTCAGGGTAAAGATGAAGTTATTCTTACTCTGAATAAATCTGGCATTGGCCCTGTGACTGCAGCCGACATCACCCACGACGGTGATGTTGAAATCGTCAAGCCGCAGCACGTGATCTGCCACCTGACCGATGAGAACGCAGCTATTAGCATGCGTATCAAAGTTCAGCGCGGTCGTGGTTATGTGCCGGCTTCTGCCCGAATTCATTCGGAAGAAGATGAGCGCCCAATCGGCCGTCTGCTGGTCGACGCATGCTACAGCCCTGTAGAGCGTATTGCCTACAATGTTGAAGCAGCGCGTGTAGAACAGCGTACCGACCTGGACAAGCTGGTCATCGAAATGGAAACCAATGGCACAATCGATCCTGAAGAGGCGATTCGTCGTGCGGCAACCATCCTGGCAGAACAACTGGAAGCTTTCGTTGACTTACGTGATGTACGTCAGCCGGAAGTGAAAGAAGAGAAACCAGAATTCGATCCGATCCTGCTGCGCCCTGTTGACGATCTGGAATTGACTGTCCGCTCTGCTAACTGCCTCAAGGCAGAAGCTATCCACTATATCGGTGATCTGGTACAGCGTACCGAGGTTGAGTTGCTGAAAACGCCGAACCTGGGTAAAAAATCTCTTACCGAGATTAAAGACGTGCTGGCTTCACGTGGTCTGTCTCTGGGCATGCGCCTGGAAAACTGGCCACCGGCAAGCATTGCTGACGAGTAACCGGATCACAGGTTAAGGTTTTACTGAGAAGGATAAGGTCATGCGCCATCGTAAGAGTGGTCGTCAACTGAACCGCAACAGCAGCCATCGCCAGGCTATGTTCCGCAACATGGCAGGTTCACTGGTTCGTCATGAAATCATCAAGACGACCCTGCCTAAAGCGAAAGAGCTGCGTCGCGTAGTTGAGCCGCTGATTACTCTTGCCAAGACTGACAGCGTTGCTAATCGTCGTCTGGCATTCGCCCGTACTCGTGATAACGAGATCGTGGCAAAACTGTTTAACGAACTGGGCCCGCGTTTCGCGAGCCGTGCCGGTGGTTACACTCGCATTCTGAAGTGTGGCTTCCGTGCAGGCGACAACGCGCCGATGGCATACATCGAGCTGGTTGATCGTTCAGAGAAAGCAGAAGCTGCTGCAGAGTAATCTGTAGTAACGTAAAAAAACCCGCCTCGGCGGGTTTTTTTATATCCGCAGAATCTCCACTTATCTACAATGTCTGTATCTTTTCTGCTCATACCCTGGAGTTCATTATGTGGTTGCTCGATCAGTGGGCTGAACGCCATATTAGCGATGCCCAAAACAAAGGCGAGTTTGAAAATCTCCCCGGTAGCGGTGAGCCACTGGTGCTGGACGATGATTCACACATTCCCCCTGAATTACGAGCCGGTTATCGCTTACTGAAAAACGCAGGTTGTTTACCCCCTGAACTTCAGCAACGCAATGAAGCCGTCGAGCTTGCTGATCTGCTTAAAGGCATTCATAAGAATGACCCGCAGTACTCCGAAATCAGCCGTCGATTAGCGCTCATCGAAATAAAACTGCGCCAGACGGGAATGAATACTGACTTTTTGCATGGTGAGTACAGTGAAAGGTTAATGCAAAAAATAAACGAGGAGTAGCCATGTACCGCATAGGTGAACTTGCGAAGCTTGCTAACGTAACGCCGGATACTATCCGCTACTACGAAAAGCAGCAGATGATCGATCATGAGGTCAGAACAGAAGGTGGATTTCGCCTTTATACGGATAACGACCTGCAACGCCTTCGTTTTATCCGCTATGCCCGGCAACTCGGCTTCACGCTGGAGTCGATCCGTGAACTGCTGTCGATCCGTATCGATCCTGAACATCATACGTGTCAGGAATCTAAAAGCATCGTTCAGGCCCGGCTGGATGAAGTTGAAGGACGAATTCAGGAGCTGCAGGCCATGCAACGATCTCTACAAAGGCTGAATGACGCGTGCTGCGGTACTGCTCACAGCAGTGTTTATTGCTCAATACTGGAAGCCCTTGAACAGGGCGCCAGTAGTGAAACTCAGGGTTGTTGATTTTTTATCAGCCACGGACTAGACTCCCGCCGACATTAACTATGCTCAGGAGAAATGATGAGCCGCTATCAGCATACTAAGGGACAAATTAAGGATAACGCCATTGAGGCATTGCTTCACGACCCGCTTTTTAGACAGCGTGTTGAGAAGAACAAGAAGGGAAAAGGGAGTTATTTGCGTAAAGGTAAACATGCACAACGTGGTAACTGGGAGGCCAGTGGCAAGCAAGCTAATCGCTTTTTTACCACTGGCCTTTCTGTTTCTCTCGCCTGATTAAACGCGGTTATTCTGCTCTTTTAACAGATCGCGAATTTCAGTCAGTAAGACTTCTTCTTTAGTTGGTGCTGGCGGGGCAGCAGCCGGTTCTTCTTTTTTACGGTTAAGTCTGTTGATAAGTTTGATCGCCATGAAAATGGCAAATGCCACGATCACGAAATCAAATACGTTCTGAATGAATACGCCGTAGTGCATTACAACCGCAGGGATATCGCCCTGAGCTTCCCGAAGGGTGAAGGCGAATTGTTTGAAATCAATGCCTCCAATCAACAGTCCTAACGGCGGCATAATAATGTCGGCGACTAATGATGAAACGATCTTACCGAACGCCGCACCAATAATGACACCCACAGCCAAATCCACCACATTCCCGCGCATCGCAAATTCGCGAAATTCTTTAATAAAACTCATTATGTTCTCCTTGTGCCAGCTGACGCCTATAAGTTTAACAAATGATTAGCTAATTGCCATTGGGGATAAATAATCGTTATGAAAAATAAAAGGCATGAAAATTAGAAGGTTAATATTTGGGTGCCCTCGTCTGAGCACCCAAATCATTACAGGAAGAACGGGCTTGGCTGGAATAAACGCTCGACGTCGGTAATAAATTTTTTATCGGTCAGGAACATAATAACGTGGTCACCCTGCTCAATACGTAAATTATCATTGGCGATCATCACATCATTACCTCGCACTACTGCGCCGATAATGGTGCCTGGTGGAAGTTTAATTTCATCGATTGCGCGACCAACAACGCGTGACGTCGTTTCATCCCCATGAGCGACGGCTTCAATGGCTTCAGCAACACCACGACGAAGAGATGACACGCCGACAATATCCGCTTTACGCACATGGCTTAGCAGGGCAGAGATGGTGGCTTGCTGGGGTGAAATAGCAATATCAATTACGCTACCCTGTACCAGATCGACATAAGCCTTACGCTGGATAAGCACCATAACTTTTTTCGCCCCCATACGTTTAGCGAGCATGGCGGACATAATATTCGCTTCGTCGTCGTTGGTGACGGCAATAAAAAGATCAACCTGATCGATATGCTCTTCGGCCAGCAATTCCTGATCCGAAGCATCGCCATAAAACACGATGGTATTCTGAAGTTTTTCAGCCAGCTCTGACGCGCGTTGTTGATCCCGTTCGATCAGCTTCACGCTGTAGTCTTTTTCCAGCCGTCTCGCCAGACCTGCGCCAATATTACCGCCGCCAACCAGCATAATACGTTTATACGGTTTTTCGAGACGCTGTAGTTCACTCATCACCGCACGGATATGCTGAGAAGCCGCAATAAAGAAGACTTCATCCCCGGCTTCTACAATGGTGGAACCTTGCGGTCGAATAGGTCTGTCGTGACGGAAAATCGCCGCAACACGCGTATCGATATGTGGCATATGCTCGCGCATTGTCGACAGGGCATTACCAATCAGCGGGCCCCCGTAATAAGCCTTCACGACCGCCAGGCTTACTTTCCCTTCAGCAAAGTTCACAACCTGCAACGCGCCCGGGTACTCAATCAGACGATAAATACTGTCGATAACCAGCTGTTCAGGTGCAATAAGATGGTCGATGGGTACCGCTTCGGAATTAAACAGCTTCTCCGCATCCCGGACATAGTCCGGAGAACGAATGCGGGCGATGCGGTTTGGGGTGTTGAAAAGCGAGTAGGCCACCTGACATGCAACCATGTTGGTTTCATCAGAACTGGTTACTGCAACCAGCATGTCGGCATCGTCCGCGCCCGCTTCCCGAAGCACACGTGGATGAGAGCCGTGCCCCTGAACAACGCGGAGGTCGAACTTGTCCTGCAAAACGCGCAGGCGATCGCCATTGGTATCCACAATGGTGATATCGTTGTTTTCGCCCACGAGATTTTCCGCCAGCGTTCCGCCAACTTGCCCTGCGCCCAGAATGATAATTTTCATCTTTTGTGACCTGTTCTCAACATCACTCTTTGATTAGCTTAGCGTAAAAGAAACCATCACCCTCTTCTGCGCCCGGCAGGTTTTGCAGACCCGGGTGCTCAGGCGTTCCCGTATCGTGCAGCATAGCGTCCGGGGTGCGTTTCAGGAAAGCCGCAATTTGCTTACTGTTCTCTTCCGGGAGAACAGAGCAGGTTGCATACACCAGGGTTCCGCCGGGTTTGAGATGCGGCCAGATGGCATCCAGAATTTCGGATTGCAACTGGGCAAGCTCCTTGATATCACGATCGCGACGCAGCCATTTGATATCGGGATGACGACGAATCACGCCGGTTGCTGAGCAGGGGGCGTCCAGCAAAATGCGATCGAACCGGGTATCACCACACCAGTCAGCGGGTTTGCGTCCATCGCCTTGCTTAACCTGTGCTTTCATACCCAGACGCTTAAGGTTGTCATAGACGCGTGAAAGGCGCTGCTCATCAACATCCACGGCCATCACGCTGGCCTGCGGCGCCACTTCCAGGATGTGCGTTGTTTTCCCCCCTGGCGCTGCACAGAGATCGAGGATCTGCTCCCCGTCTTTCGGCTCAAGCCAGGTCATGCAGCCCTGAGCAGATGCGTCCTGTACCGTTACCCAGCCCTCTTCAAAACCGGGTAATGCATGTACCGGTGCAGGGGAGGCTAAACGAACCGCATCAGGATAAGCAGCGTGTGTGAAGCCGCTCATTCCGGCCTCTTCCAGCAGGGCCAGCCATGCGTCGCGTGTATGATGGTTACGATTGACGCGTAACCACATCGGCGGACGTTGATTATTGGCATCCACAATGTCTTGCCATTGCTGTGGGTAGGCTTTTTTAAGGCGATTCAGCAGCCATTCAGGGTGAAGGAAGCGCGCTTCGCTTTGCGCAAATTCTGCCAGCAGTTCGTCCTGTTGACGCTGGAACTGACGCAGCACGCCGTTGATCAATCCTTTTAGCTGAGGACGTTTAATCGCAACGGCACCCTCCACTGTCTCGGCCAGCGCAGCATGAGGTGGAATGCGGGTATGAAGAAGCTGGTAGAAACCGACCATGATCAAATAATGCACGGTACGCTGCTTGCCGCTCATCGGGCGTGACATCAGCTTGTTAATCAACCACTCAAGCTGAGAGAGGGTGCGCAGCACGCCAAAGCACAGCT
The DNA here is from genome assembly GCF_049236925.1 of Enterobacter cloacae complex sp. SYL003. Classification (NCBI taxonomy): domain Bacteria; kingdom Pseudomonadati; phylum Pseudomonadota; class Gammaproteobacteria; order Enterobacterales; family Enterobacteriaceae; genus Enterobacter; species Enterobacter cloacae complex sp. SYL003. Next base: position 19,792 of record NZ_JBMKJK010000032.1, read on the forward strand.
CCTGAAGCAGGGCTTTGTCTTTATCGGAAACCTTTTGTTGCAGTGGAGGCAGGACATTACTCAGTGACTGGCCCTGCTCGATAACCTGCTCAACGGCCTGAGCCGCCATAGTGCGTAGATTTTGTCTTTTCATAACCGTAAAAATAAAAATGCCCGGAAACACCGGGCCTTAAGAATAAATTTGTTCAGGCAAGGCGATTGCCAGGGATGAACCATTCACGACGAGAATTTAATAGATCCTGCGCGCTCATTGCCTTTTTACCGGCCGGTTGCAGCGATTCAAGATTCAGTATCCCTTCTCCGGTCGCAACCTGGATACCGTTTTTGCTGGCGTCGATAATCGTACCGGGCTCTGCCGATGCATTGCCGTTAATAACTGAAGCTTTCCAGACTTTCACTGGCTGCTCATCAATCATCAACCAGCTCATCGGCCATGGATTAAAGGCGCGGATGCAGCGTTCGAGTTGAGCTGCTGACAGGGACCAGTCGATCCGGGCTTCTTCTTTACTCAGTTTCTCAGCATAGGTCACCTGTGCCTCATCCTGCACTTCAGGTGTCGCTGTATTGTCAGCAAGCTGTTGCAGCGTCTCAATCAGCCCCTGCGGGCCGAGATCCGCCAGCTTGTCATACAGCGTGGCGCTGGTATCTTCTGCGGTGATGGGACACGCCAGTTTATACAGCATGTCGCCCGTGTCTAAACCTACGTCCATCTTCATGATTGTCACGCCAGTTTCAGCATCGCCTGCCCACAGAGCGCGCTGAATAGGGGCTGCACCACGCCAGCGTGGGAGCAAAGAACCATGAACGTTAACACAGCCCAGGCGGGGCATATCAAGTACCGCTTTCGGCAGAATGAGGCCGTAAGCCACAACTACCATCACGTCCGCGTTCAGGTCTGCCACTAACTTCTGGTTTTCCTCAGGTCGTAATGACGCAGGCTGGAAAACCGGTAAACCATGTGTTTCTGCCAGTACCTTAACCGGGCCAGGCATCAGTTTTTTACCGCGGCCAGCCGGACGGTCCGGCTGAGTAAATACGCCAACAATCTGATGGCCAGACGTTAACAGCGCGTCGAGATGACGCGCTGCAAAATCAGGGGTACCCGCGAAGATTATACGTAGTGATGTAGACACGTTATTCCTTGTATCCGGGGGCGTTAAGCGCGAGAACGCAAACGATCCAGTTTCTCAACTTTCTGACGAATACGCTGTTGCTTCAGAGGTGAGAGGTAATCGATAAACAGTTTACCGACCAGGTGATCCATCTCATGCTGAATGCAAATTGCCAGCAGATCGTCGGCTTCCAGCTCAAACGGATTGCCGTCACGATCCAGTGCGCGGATTTTAACTTTTTCGGCACGTGGCACCAAAGCGCGCTGTTCAGGGATAGACAGACAGCCTTCCTCAATACCTGTTTCGCCGCTTTTTTCCAGCAGCTCAGGGTTGATCAGCACCAGGCGCTCATCACGATTTTCAGAAATGTCGATCACAATAATACGTTTGTGAATGTCTACCTGGGTCGCGGCAAGGCCAATGCCTTCTTCAGCGTACATGGTATCGAACATATCATCGACGATACGCTGAATTTCTGCATTCACTTCTTTAACCGGTTCCGCGACGATGCGAAGGCGCTCGTCAGGAATATGTAACACTTGCAAAACTGCCATAAATTTCCAGAGTCGTGTTCAGGAGTTGATAAGAATATTACTTCTATTCTAGACAAATCCCCGGTCGATTGACAGCATCAGTGACCAATCGCAAAGATTGCTGAGGCTGCTTATGGCAGGGAAAAGGATGACGTCCACAGAGATATGGTTACGGCTTATAAACATCGGGTCGTTATACGGCGACGCGATGCTGGAGATTGCGCAGAGGCTGCTTCGCCAGGCAATCGTCGATGCTGAAGCTGTCAACGCGTCAGGGCTTTCGCCCAAACATGCCGTAAAGTTTTTTTCGTTCAGTGAGAGTGAGCTTGAACGTAGTCTGGAATGGCTGGAACACGCCGACAACCACCTTCTCACGGCAGATGATCCTCGCTTCCCGCCATTGTTGCGTTCTATCCCTGATTTTCCCGGGGCGCTATTTGTGCGAGGCCGCGTTGACGTGCTTAATAGCATGCAGCTTGCGGTTGTGGGCAGCCGTGCGCCCTCGTGGTATGGCGAGCGTTGGGGGAAAATGCTGAGCGAACAGCTGTCCCAATGTGGCTTTACGATCACCAGTGGTCTGGCTTGCGGCATCGACGGTGTAGCACATCATGCGGCGTTGTCTGCAAACGGGCGAAGTGTCGCCGTGCTTGGCAATGGTCTTTTTAGTCTCTATCCGCGTCGTCATCACATTCTGGCTGAGCAACTTATCGCTTCAGAGGGGGCAATAGTGTCTGAGTTTTCACTCTCAACACCGCCCAGACCGGGTAACTTTCCACGGCGTAACCGGATCATCAGTGGGTTAAGCCAGGGTGTGCTGGTGGTCGAAGCTGCGATTCGGAGTGGATCGCTGGTTACCGCAAGGTGCGCACTGGAGCAGGGGCGTGAAGTTTTTGCGCTGCCCGGCCCGTTGGGGAACCCCGGCTGCGAAGGCCCTCACTGGCTGATAAAACAGGGGGCGACGCTGGTGACCTGCAAAGAAGATATCCTTGAAAATTTGCAGTATGGACTGCATTGGTTGCAGGATGATCTCCAAAAGCGACATATTTCATCGGATCAGGAGGCAGTAGCATTGCCATTTCCCAAGCTCCTGGCTAACGTAGGAGATGAGGTAACACCTGTTGACGTTGTCGCTGAACGTGCCGGCCAACCTGTGCCAGTAACGGTAGCACAGCTACTCGAACTGGAGTTAGCAGGGTGGATCGCAGCTGTACCCGGCGGCTATGTCCGATTAAGGAGGGCATGCCATGTTCGACGTACTGATGTATTTGTTTGAGACTTACATCCACAACGAAGCAGAAATGCAGGTGGATCAGGACAAATTAACACGGGATCTGACCGACGCAGGTTTTGAGCGGGAAGATATATATAATGCGTTGATGTGGCTGGATAAGTTGGCTGATTATCAGGACGGCCTCGCCGAACCGATGCAGCTTGCTTCTGACCCATTGTCTGTGCGCATCTATACAGCTGAAGAGTGTGAAAGGCTGGATGCCAGCTGCCGGGGATTCATTTTATTCCTCGAGCAGATTCAGGTGCTAAACCTCGAAACGAGAGAGATGGTGATAGAGCGCGTCATGGCGCTGGATACTGCTGAGTTTGAACTGGAAGATCTGAAATGGGTGATCCTGATGGTTCTGTTCAACATTCCAGGCTGTGAAAATGCCTATCAGCAAATGGAAGAATTACTCTTTGAAGTGAATGAAGGTATGCTGCATTAATTCTATGTGCAGCAACAAGAGTTGTTATGGCCAAATCAGCACTCTTCACGGTGCATAAAAACGAGCCCTGCCCACAGTGCGGGGCAGAACTTGTTATTCGGTCCGGGAAACACGGTCCGTTTCTCGGTTGTTCACACTATCCGGAATGTGATTATGTCCGTCCCCTGAAAAGCCAGGCGGATGGACATATCGTCAAAATTCTGGAGGGACAGCTTTGTCCTCTCTGTGGCGGTGAACTGGCGCTGCGGCAGGGGCGGTTCGGGATGTTTATCGGATGCAGCCGCTACCCGGAGTGTGAACATACGGAACAAATTGATAAGCCAGATGAAACGGCAATTGCCTGCCCTCAGTGCCAGCGTGGCCAATTGGTGCAGCGGCGCTCTCGTTATGGCAAGACCTTCCATTCGTGCGATCGCTATCCTGAATGCCAGTTCGTCATCAATTTCAAACCAGTAGCGGGCGTCTGCTCTCATTGCGATTATCCGTTACTTATAGAGAAGAAAACCGCGCAAGGCTTGAAACGCTTTTGCGCCAGTAAACAATGTGGAAAGCCGGTTTCGGCGGATCAAATCAGTGAATAATAACCTGCCATCAGGCTCCATCGCGCAGGCGGTGGAAATCCTGAAAAAAGAAGAAGTCATCGCCTATCCAACAGAAGCCGTTTTCGGGGTCGGGTGTGATCCTGACAGCGAAGTCGCCGTTAACCGTCTGCTGGCGCTAAAACAGCGGCCTGTCGAAAAAGGATTGATTTTGATCGCTGCGAACTACGAGCAGCTTAAGCCTTATATTGATGATTCCATGCTGACACCTGCACAGCGGGAAACCATTTTCTCTGCGTGGCCTGGTCCCGTGACGTTTGTTTTTCCTGCACAGCCGACAACGCCGCGCTGGTTAACCGGGCGTTTCGATTCACTCGCGGTACGTGTCACCGACCATCCGCTGGTGGTGGAGTTATGCCAGGCATTTGGTAAACCTCTGGTTTCAACCAGCGCCAACCTGACCGGGCTTCCCCCTTGTCGGACAACCGAAGAAGTTCTGGCGCAGTTCGGGAATGATTTCCCGGTAGCCGTGGGTGAAACCGGTGGTCGTCTTAACCCGTCAGAAATTCGCGATGCCTTGACCGGCGAACGTTTTCGCCAGGGATAATGTGATGGAAACCTATGCTGTTTTTGGTAACCCGATCGCGCACAGCAAGTCGCCTCTGATCCATCGGCTGTTTGCGGAGCAATTGCATATAGATCACCCATATGGTCGGGTTCTTGCGCCTGTTGATGCATTTATACCGACGCTGAATAGCTTTTTTGATGCGGGTGGTAAAGGTGCGAACGTCACGGTGCCTTTTAAAGAAGAGGCTTTCGGGCGCGCGGATGAACTGACCGAACGTGCGTCGCTCGCTGGCGCCGTCAATACTCTTAAGCGGCTTGAAGATGGTCGCCTTCTGGGCGATAACACCGATGGGATTGGTTTACTCAGCGATCTGGAGCGATTGTCGTTTATTAAACCAGGCTTTCGGATCCTGCTGATCGGCGCGGGTGGCGCCTCGCGCGGCGTATTGCTTCCTCTTCTTTCGCTGGATTGTGCGGTGACAATCACCAACCGTACTTTCTCCAGAGCAGAAGAGCTGGCGGCGTTGTTCGCACACACAGGCAGCGTAGCTGCGGTAGCACCTGACGATCTCGCGCGTCACGAATTTGATCTTGTGATTAATGCCACCTCAAGCGGTATTAATGGAGAGATCCCGGCGATTCCTGCATCCCTGATTCATTCCCACATCTACGCCTATGACATGTTTTATCAAAAAGGGAAAACGCCCTTTCTGACCTGGTGCGAACAACAGGGGGCAAAACACGTGGCTGATGGTCTGGGAATGCTGGTGGGGCAGGCGGCTCATGCGGTGCTACTCTGGCATGGCGTGTTACCCGCTGTAGAACCGGTGATTGAAAAGCTCAAACAGGAAATGACGGCGTGAATCAGGCGATTCATTTTCCCGACAGAGAAATCTGGGATGAAAACAAGCAAGCGGTTTGTTTCCCGGTGCTGGTGCATGGAATGCAGCTCACCTGTGCGATTAAAGGGGAAACGTTGCTTCAGCGCTTTGGGGGGGCAGATCCGTTAGCGGTCTTTTGCGAAAATCGCTGGGACCTGGAAGAGGATGCCAGCGATTTGATCCGCGATCAGCAGGAAGACGATCAGGGTTGGGTCTGGTTATCCTGATCCAGATAGTCATTTTTCCATTTAACGTAATTGTTCGCTGAGTATTTCAATCCTTCGATCTCCGTCTCTTTTAGGGGGCGGATCTGTTTAACCGGGCTGCCTAAATAGAGATACCCACTTTCAAGACGCTTGTTTTGCGGAACAAGACTCCCTGCGCCAATCATTACGTCATCTTCTACAATGACGCCATCCAGCAAAATCGATCCCATCCCAACGAGAACCCTGTTACCGATCGTGCAGCCGTGGAGCATCACTTTATGGCCGACGGTAACATCTTCCCCAATAATGAGCGGGTTGCCTTCAGGGTTATAAGATGACTTATGAGTCACATGCAACACGCTGCCGTCCTGAATATTGGTGCGTGCACCGATTGCAACGTAGTTAACATCGCCCCGGATCGCGACAAGTGGCCAGATGCTGACATCATCGGCCATGCGAACATCACCAATGACCACGCTGCTGGCATCGATCATCACGCGATCGCCTTTTTGGGGGAACAGATGTTTATAAGGACGTAATACTGCAAACATATCTACCTCGATACAGATGAGCGTTATTAAAGAAGACTTTGATCGTATTCCTGGAGCGAGGCAAGGCAAAATGCGTCAATTTTTAAGCGGATCGGGTGGGTTTTCAGCGAAAAGCACGGAAAATCATCAGTTGGAAAAAAAGATCTAAAAAATACTTGTGCTAAAAACTGGGATCCCTATAATGCGCCTCCATCGACACGGCAGATGTGAATCACTTCACAGACTACCCGGTCGGTTGAAGAGAAAAATCCTGAAATAACGGGTTGACTCTGAAAGAGGAAAGCGTAATATACGCCACCTCGCGACAGAGCGCTGAAGCGCGTCGC
>NZ_JBMKJK010000033.1:0-25906 GCF_049236925.1 Enterobacter cloacae complex sp. SYL003
CGCGCCGGTGGCCAGCGCCCCTGCAGCTGCTGAACCGGAGGAAACCGCGCCGGTGGCCAGCGCCCCTGCAGCTGCCGAACCGGAGGAAGCTGTGCCGGTGTCCAGCACCCCTGCAGCTGCTGAACCGGAATACACCGCACCAACAGATCGAGACGGCGATGATGAAGAGAGTAATAGCGCCAGTGATCTTGAGGCGTATGCCGCTATGATGGCCTTTGGCGGTGAAACAACTGACTCCGCTCAGCAAAAGCCTGAAAGGATAGCGCCCAGCGAATCTGTAGCTAATACCGCCCCGGCTGAAAATGAAACCGAGGAGAAGAAAAAAACAAACGAAGAACTGGAAAACGGCATACGCTGGGCAACCAACGATAATGCAGAAACGCCCCCAAAAGAACGTATAGACCTGGAAGGGTTAATTGCCCGGTTTGGGTACAGAGCAGAGAAAGACTATACGGCGTATACGCTTGATGGACAGGATGCGTTTTACGATTACGGCTCACATCTGCGTATGGCTACCCCTGAAGCCAGCCAGAGTGACGAGATGATCCTGGCGGCCGTTCTAACCGCGGATAAGCAACATCATCGTGGTATTGAAATCACCGGCAGTGACGAATTTAAAGAGCGAGTGTTTAACCTTATCAGTGAATACAACATTGAGGTGAAACTGACTAACCCAGAACAAAGGGTTAAATTGCTCGAACTCAAAAAAGCAAATGAAACAGCAAAAGAAACGGCAAAAGAAAATGTTGCTGATTCAAATGCGAATAAGCAGGAAGGGGCAAACGAAAAGACAAATTCATCAGTTCAGCAGAATGGAATGCGCTGGGAAGAATCGGCCTCTGTGCAGCCGAAGAAGCAGAATGCATCTGATACTCAAAAGGAAGATAAAGCTGCAGGTGAACCCTGGGAGAAAGGCGTTATCGTCGCGCATGGACGTGCTAAGTATGAGTGGAAAGAAGATGAATCCATGAACTACTTTGTCACCCTCAAAAATGAACATGGAGAGAAGACACTCTGGGGGAAAGACCTTGAGAGAGCGGTTAAAGATGCTGGTGTAGACACAGAACGTCTTGTTACAGTCAGAAAGCTGGGATTTGTGGATGTTGAGGTGAATGCACCTGTCCGTGATGAAAGCAACAAGATCGTTCGTTATGAAACTATCCAGACCAAACGTAATGAGTGGGAAGTAAAGCCTGTATACCCACAGCCAACAGCAGGGAATGAACAGGCCTATAAGCCTTCTGAACTGGTTCCGTATGATGCTGCAACCTTCCAGAAGCTCCGCACAACAATTCAGCAGATTACCGGTGTTGATCTCAGCCGTGAGGCCGTGCCTGAAAAAGAACTGTACTGGTTCTTGCCTAATGGTAAGCCAGCTCCAGAAAGCATGACAAAGCCCACAGGCTATAAACTCCCTCAAGAGTCAAAAACCGCGGGTACACCTTTGCTGATCGCACCGCATAAAAAAGGCGAACGCCCAGATTATTTCCTTGTTGAGTCGCGTAAAGGATTCATGCAGGGGATCGCAAAGGATAAGGAGTCCGGTGAGTACCATAGCGTGATTGGAAAAGTGAACAAGCGTATTGATAAAGACGGAAACTGGAAAACGTATATGACTCTTTCAGCAATCAATAAAAATGCCGAAAGTGGAATTGTTTTGCATGGTTATGGACATGTAGATCAGGGGGGTAAAAATTTGCTTTACAAAAACACAATTGCAAATGAAAAACAGCCTCAGCATTTACAAGCGGCCTCAGATGAGGTAAAAAACAAAACAGTAATGAAGCAGCTTTTTCATCCTTCAAATGCTGCAAAAAGAAAAGATGATGAAAGGAGAGAACAGACTCATGCACCAGTCGCAAAGTCAGCGCCTCGGCCATAAAACAAAAACCCTACTCGTTGCAGTAGGATTTTCCTGCATTTCTGTGAGCTCATTTGCGGCAACACAGACCTGTGCAGCATACGAACTGGCAAAAGCTGGTGCAGATGCTGCCTATAAGCAGGAAGTGGAAAGGATTAACAACGCCGCAAAAAGCGAATCCAGTACGTCTGATTCTCTCGGACAGTGCCTGGGGTCGCTATCGGTATCACTTAAAATCCCACAGTTTCCGTCTATCAGCGACATTATTGATAAGGTGAAGGATGAGGTATGCAATACGGTTAAATCGAAGATTAATGAGAAGTGGGGGAGCCTGACTAATACGACGCTGGACCCGTGGTCAACGATTTCATCCCGACTGCCAGATACGTCAGGTATCCTGCCCAACGCATCTTCTAAAAATGTGCAATTAAACAATCCGGCAGCTGCGAGTGGAAGTGGTGAGGATGCAAACAGTGATGCATTCCCGTTCCATTTGTAACTACCGGAAGAGTCCTTTCGGGATTTTATCGAATAGCTTGCCGGTTCGTATTTCAACGCGGCGGTGTTCCGCCGCGGTTAGTAAACGCATAAATTCTGTGGCAGGTAGAACATCACGTTTTGAGTCTACATACGTATCAAGCGAATCTTCATTCATGAAACGTCTGACAGTATGCAGCCAGTCTTCAGCTGATTTCATATTTTTTGAGCTCATCGTCGCTCATCTCGGCAAACGCTGCAGGTCGGCGACCTTTTCCTGTCCAGGTTATGGACTTTCCATCAACTTCGATCCGGTACTTCACTTTTCCAAAAGTGGATTTACTTTTCGTGGACGGACCAAAGAGATTTTCGAAGATCTGGAGAGCTTCATCAGCCGTAATATTGTGTTCTTCCATGAACCGCTTTGTGGCTGCGGCTTTCTCTTCAGTGGCCTTCTGTTCTTCCTTAAATTTCTCGATCATTCCCTGTGCAATGTCGGACCACATATTAATGAGTTGTTCAAGGTTTTCTGGCGGGATTTTGCGCAAAACGGCGGTGGCTTTTCGTCGTTCGCACATGATAACTGCACAGGATTCGTAATCATTATGTTCGCTCATGTATACCTCATTGTTCATTAACGATCTGCGTGATTTTCTAACACAAACTTTTGAAAAGAGAAACTCTATGAAAACACAAAATGGTGAAAATATTATGGATCAAACTGACTCGGATCAAAACTCAGTCGTTGATGATGACAGCAACGCCCTTGCTCCAGCTCTGGCTGAAGAGAGTAACCGAACGGTACAAGAAATCGTATCGAAACATGGTTTAAAAGTAATTTTGATTCAAACGCTAATCATATTAGTCGCAATCATTATCATTGGTCTTCAGGGTTACTGGCTTCACCAGAAAAAAACCAAATATATTGCAACGAATGGGGGCATGATCACAGAAGTTCATCCAACCGATGAACCCGCTTACACGGCGGAAGAGGTGATGGACTTTGCCAACCGTACAATGATCAAATCGCTTTCACTGAACTTTGTGAATTACGAAAACCAATTAACCAGCGTCCGCGGCGATTTTAGCGCTGAAGGGTACGTTAGTTTCCGTAAAGCGCTGTCCGATAGTGGGCTGCTGAAAGATATCAGTGAAAAACGTCTGAACGTAAAACTTTCCACAACTCCTGGAACCCTGATCACGGAAGGTCTTATCCGTGGCACCAAAACCTATGCCTGGCAATACCGCATTCCGGTGACTGTTCAGCTTGTTGGGCAGGCTCAGGACTACAGACCGCAACCTTACGATTTGATGGTTCAGGTACGCCGCGTAAAAGAAGACGAAGATCCACGGGGTATTCAAGTAGCACAGGCCATTCTCAAACCCCGGAACTACTGAGGTCAATCATGAAGATTAAACTGTTAACTGTACTTATGGCCGCACTGTTTTCGGCAAATTCTGTATCTGCAGCTGATGCGCCGACTGGTAATGGAGCGCCGCAGCAAACGGCGCCAGCTGTGCCTGGTGGTGATATTGCTCAATGGCAGCAGGCCAGTTCCGGGTTGCCCGTAAATCAGCAGTCACAGGTGCAACAGCCTCCACAGCAAACAGCACAGGAACAAGGTCAGCAGCAGGCGCAAGGCCAACAACCACAGGCACAGGCCCAACAGCAGCCAACTACTGCACTGCCTCCTGCACCCATGCCGCAGATTCCTCCACCACAGCAGCAGGTTACTCATGTTAATCCGCAGACACTGGAAGAGTTACCTGCACCTGTTCTGCAGCAGATCCAGCCTATTACCCCTGGTCAGGTGCGGTCTGCCCGCAGCGCAATGGAAGATATGAGCGCGGCGGCCAAAACCTCACCATTAACGCCGATCCCACGAATTTCAAGCCAGACGGTATCACTGTCAGCTGGTGCATCCATTCCGCAGGTACGGGTATTTCCAAACCAGGCAACCACAGTGACGTTTTCAGATGCAACCGGACACCCCTGGGTATTAGGCGCCCCTCCATATAATTCGAGTCCCTGTGCATCTGGTGGTGAACTGTGTGTTGGCTATATTCCAGGATCGGCGGTATTCACAATCCAGCCGACCAATGCCTATGCCAGCGGGAACATCACAGTGCTTCTGAAGGGGCTGGCTACGCCGGTCATTATTAACGTGAAGGGGGCAGAACCCTCCGTTAAATCAAAAACCGTTGATGTTGATTATCGTCTGGATCTCCGTATCCCGAAGCGCAGTCCTGACACACCGGTTTATACCGCTACTCCTGAGAAAAAAATCTCACTGTATGACAAGCAGCTGCAGAGCGTGCTCGATGGCATCCCGCCTGAAGATGCTCAGCGGTTGAAACTTAAAAACGCGCCAGGGAGTACCAAAGTCTGGCAGATCGGTGATGAGCTCTACGTCAGAAGTAACATGCAGCTGCAGGATGAGTTTGAAAAAACGCTTTCCGCTATCGATGGCACACATGTTTACGTGCTGCCGGCAACACCAGTGCTGACTTTTTCGGTTAACGGTCAGGCGCGTGACGTTGAAGTTGAGCTGAATTAAGGGGAACGACGATGGCTACAGATAAAGGTAAAGAAACCAGAAAAATGATGCTCTACGTCGGTGGCGCCGCTGCAGTTGTGGCGCTTCTGGGAGGGTACTGGTTGTTTGGCTCATCAGATGAGCCGGCAACGGGCGGGTCGCAGGTGAAGGCCCAGGGGCTGGAAGGGAAAACTGGCAGGGAAAAAGCTAATGATCCCCAATACAACAAGCTGCTGAATGAGTGGAATGCTGATAACTCAGAAAAAGCGGCTCTCACGGGGGATAGTTTCATATCCACGTTGTCAGCCAGTAACCCGGTGGCCGTTGATTACGGCACCAAAGCACCGCCACCAAAATATTCGTGGGAATCGTCAGCAAAACAGTCGGGCGATAACAGTAAGGCTAATGATGCTGAGCAGAAAGAGCGTGAGCGTCAGGCTAAAGCTGTGGCTACGTTACTGCAGAAAATAGACCAGGCCAGAACACCGGTTGTCACGGGTGTTGCTCTTGCAACCCCTCTGGGAGCAGAGGGTAATGACAAGAACGGCGGCACCTTCTCAGGGTGGACCGATTCGGTCTATCCGCAGAACAAAAAGCCGGATGCTGAAAAACAACAGGGGGCGAAGAATAAGGTCAAAGATAAAGGAGCCCGGCTTGTATCGGCTTACACGCTTGTGCCGGCAGTAATGGATACGGCGATGGACAGTGACGATCAGAACAGTATTGCTATTGCCCATGTTCCAACTGGAGCGCAGGCCGGCGCCAAATTCTATTCTGGCCAAAACCGTCTTGCCGGCGATGGTATTCGAATTCACTTCACCGGCATGGAGCTGAACGGAGTGCAGTGTAAGGTCGATGCGTATGGCGTGGCTTCCGACTCGTTGCGCGCGGCCGTTTCCTCAAATGTAAATAACCGCTGGTTCAGCCGTATTATTCTGCCGGCTGTTGCTAACGGATTAGGCCGAACTGGTCAGCTGTATGCGGACAGCAATTCGCAGATGATTATCACTGACGGCGGGAATGCATATCGTTCAACTGGTACACCTGATGGCAAAGCGGTTGCCGGTACCATTATTGGCGGGATGGGTGAGCAAGCAGGGCGTGTCCTGGCCGACGATGCAGCCCGCCTGCCGATTAAGCAGGTTACGGTTGACCGTAACCAACTCATAGGCATCCAGTTTGTCGCGCCTGTGTATGAAAGCGACTGTGGCGAGAATATGGAAAATGCTTCTGCAGAGCAGGTGCAGCAGCAAGCAACTCCCACACTATCTAGTGTGCAACCTCAGCAGATGCCTCAGCCTCCGGCTCCTAATTACCCTCAGCAAAACTTTCCAAGCTACCCCGGCTACGGGTATGGCACCAATAACCCGTATTACCGTTAAGGAGATTGATAATGAATCTGTTTGAAGATGACAATAAAAACGAAGCAGCTCCTGCCCAGGAACCGGTGTCTGCTAAGCCTGCTGAAAAGCCAAAACCGACAGTGACGCCAGCAGCAAAAGCGAGCAAAAAGCCGCTTAATATCAGTGACTATGCATGGATTGGTGGTATCGCTGTCATCGCTATCCTGCTTTTAGTCTGGTTGTTTGGGGGCTCCGATAGTGATACTGCGCCAGCGACGGGGAATGGGGCGATCCAGTCTTCAGCGCAACGTCCGCGCGTACAGTCTGCCCCTGCAGGGCAGGATTCTGGTGACTTCCGCGAGCAGATTTCCGGGATTCTGCTGCAGCAAAAGGAACGGCTGGACGCGATAGAATCAACTTCTAAAAATGGAATGATGATCCTTTCCAGTCAGTTACAAAGCGCTAATGAACAAATTAAAAATCTGAACAATCAGGTTCAGGAACTGAAAATGAAAGCCGCTGGTTATGGGCCTTCATTTGGTAATCAGAGTGGAACAATTTCCGGTGCAACGTCACAGGCATTACCTTTGTTGAGAGGTTTTTCAATTAATGATTTATCTGGCGATCTTGCTTGGGTAAAATACAAAAACCAGACGTATGCTGTGAAGGTCGGAAGTCAACTTGGCGGAGTCACCATTACAGGTATCGATACTGAAAATAGAATCGTTACAACAAGTAAAGGCCTTATCCGCTAATCAGGACCTAAAAAGGCGAAACTATGGATTTAGAATCGGTATTAATTCAGGTTGCTAACGGTGGTCAGGAACCGCTGACAAGGCTAATCATAGGTGTCGCTGCAATCGTTGGGATCATTGGTGTTATTGGATATCTGATGAGCCTGCGGAAGCAGGCCAGGCATTCTACCAAAGGTGTTGAAGTTGGCAGAATTTTTGCCGGGATCATCTTCTGTGTATGCCTCATCACGCTGAAAGCACAGATGAACTCAGGCGGTGCCACTTTAGGATTTGGCGATGTCAGTTTCGGACCCGTCAGTTATGCGAGCGAATCTACGTTTGGCATGGGAGCCGCAGCAGTCAACGCAGTGCTGGGGATTGTTAGAATTCTCGGTGCATACTTTTTTTACAGGGGTATTAAGGGGTTGAAAGACTCTTACCTTGAGGGCCATACGGAGCTGTCAGCTTCGGGCACGAGAGGGGCATCCATTGTGAAAATTGTATGTGGACTACTTCTGATGTTCGATACACAAACGCTCGATGCGTTGCAGAGCACATTAAACATTCACTGGTAATCAAAAAGGATACTTTATGAAAATTGTTAAATTTATCAAAGACAAGGCGTTATCTGCATCCATCGCAGCGTATCAGCTGCGCGGAACGGTAGCAAAATCGTTAGTGGTATTGCCGCTGGCATTGCTGAGCAAAGAGGCTGCAGCTGAAACGACTATCTGGGAAAAGATCAATACCTTCACGGAAGGTATGGCCAGTACCCAGCCTGGTCTGATTACCGCTGGTAAAGTGGTTGGTGTTGTCTGCTTCATCGTAGGTCTTGTTGCTCTGTGGCTCAAAAACAAACGCGGGAAAGATATCAGTGGCGGCTTCATCTTCTGGTCAATGGTTGTTGGAGCCTGTCTGGTCGGCCTGACCGCATGGATCTCTTCTGTTGGTTCAACTGTTGGTGTTGACGCAACCCTGTAATGTCCTTTCGGCCCCGCCTTGCGGGGCCAATACCGGAGTTCCCCCATGAAAGATTTTAAGCTCACCAGGAATGAACAACCTGCCAGATGCCATGTGTGCGGGATAAAGAGCAAAGATGTTTTCTCCCTCGCAGAAGATGGACAGAAAGAGAGAATGCTTTGCTCTGTATGCCTGTCGCTCGAACACCCGGAGAAAATGAAACTAGAGACTCAAACCGGACTTCTGCTGAAGAGAAATACAAACCGAAAACTCTACAGCCTGTTGTTTCGTTCAATTGCAAAGGCGGAAAAGTCAACGGACGATTCTTACCGTGAAAAGGCACAGAAACTTAAACAGATATTGCTCAGTACAACTGACGTAGTTCTAAACGAAACCGGCAGTGATGATGGATACGATTTACTGCACCTGATAAAAAAACACCATCAGTTACTTCCCATGAATTTTGACGATGAGTTTGTCACTTCTGTCGCAGAGTCAGACGAATTGCCGGATGTAAGTGACTGGAATGAAATTTACAAGGGTAAGAGAGGTTTTAAATGATTTCTTTCTTTGAGGATGTGATCGAAGGTATCTCACGCAATCTTACGTCAAATGACTCGTTAAAATACTGTGATTTGACAACGGTTGTAGGGCTTACGTCGCAGGATCGCGTTGAGCATCCTGAAATCAGGGCTCCGTACATACTGACCACGAAGAACAACGATTTTCTTACCGTTATTGAGATTCAGGGCGCTAAATCATCGTTTGACGAGAAGTCGTTTAATGACTTCATCATGCACCTTTCAAACTCGTTGTCGAATTCCTTTATTAACAGTGGCCATAAGCTGTCTGTGGTGTTTGAGCGCGACTTTACCAAGAACCAGGAAGAGCTGAATAATGTTTATAAACCGCAGGTAGCAGCAATAGAGCGCCTGCAGATAGACATTAAAGACCTGATCGCCGATGACGCAAAAAAAATCGCTGCCCATTACAGCCGTGAACGCGCTTACATCGTGCTGTATACCTCGAAGGGGATGATTGCGAAGGATGAACTTAAAAACGAGCAGGCAAAAGCTGCCGGCGTTATGAAGGATATCCCGCAGACTCGCTTCAGTCAGAACCCAATCGAATTTCAGCTTGAAGGTTTGAAGATCACGCATGACGCGATGCTTTGGCGGCTGATTGGTATGCTTCAGGGGGATGATGAGTCGGGGATGGGGCTTCTGGTTGATGTCCTCGATGTCAAACACGCCGGCGCAATGATGCGTCAGATGCTGTTCCGGAACTCAACATCAGAAAACTGGTACCCTCGCACGCCGTTTGACCAAAATCTGCGAGTCTATGGCGCTCCACGGAAAGGCAATATCGACTCAGTGCTGCCGCCGCGGCTGAATATCCAGATCATGGAAGGGGAACTGGAAGAAGATGGTGGCCTGATTTACTGCGATGGCAAGTATTACGGTTCTGTTGCCCTTGAGTTGCCACCACTTCACCCTGTCAAATTTAAGCAGTTATTCAACGCGATTAACCGGAAAATCCCGTACCGGATAAAATATGACTTTATGGGCGGGGGCAAAAAAGCATTGTTCTGGCCATCAGTGATCGTCTCTTTCCTTCGTTTCATTCCCTCACTCGGTACTATCGCGCGTGATATGGATTATGTCGGGGCCCAGAGCGAAACCGATCCAACGGCTATCATGGCCATCAACTTTGCCACCTGGGGTGACACTAAGGATGAAGCCAAACGCAACCTGGCGGCTTTAACTAAGGCGATTGAAGGCTGGGGTGTATCAGGTGTGTCCAAGACATATGGCAATCCAGGTAGCGCACTGATTGCATCCGTTCCGGGGCTGACGACGGCCACACCTGGCTCATTGCATTATCCGCCGTTGAGTGAAGGCTTGCGGATGTTACCTTTTGAACGTCCGGCCAGTCCCTGGCATGGTAAAGGCAATATCAACTTCATCACGCTCGATGGCAAGCTGTTCCCCTATCAAATCGCCAGTCCCCTGCAGGAGAAATTTACCGATGTCATCACCGGTGTTCCAGGTTCCGGTAAAAGCGTGCTGGCCAACCGCCTTAACCTGAGTTCGATTTACCGGGCTGATAAAAAACTGCCTTATCTGACTATCATTGATAAGGGCTACAGTGCAAAAGGTATCGCCGATCTGATTAGCGCTGAGCTGCCGTCAGAGAAACGTCACCAGATTGCCAGTATCACCCTGAACAATGACGAATCGCACTGTATTAACATCTGCGATACGCAGTTAGGTTCAAGGTATCTGACGCAGTTTGAGGAAGTATTCTTAAAGCAGATGCTTAACGCATTCTGTATTGATCCGGCAATTGGCCAGCCGCCAGATGCAATGAGCGTTGGCCAAATCGTCAGTAAGGTTGTATCAAACGTATACAAAGCAAAAGCGCATTCAAGTGCTAACTTGTTTAAGTATAACGACCCGGTGATTAATGAAGCTCTGAAAGAATCAGGTCTGGATAAAGAGCTCGGTGAAGACTGGTTTGAAAGAGCTACATGGTGGGAAGTCGTTGATAAGCTGTTTGCCAAAAAATATCTTCATGCTGCGACGGTTGCTCAGCGTTATGCTGTGCCAACTATTCACGATTTTATTGCTGAACTACAAACTGAATCATTTAAAAACCAATACGCTGACGTAAAAGTTAATGGGAGTGAGCCTGTAGTAGGCTTCGTTGCACGTTGTTTCCAGGCTGCAGCAGCTGAGTATGCCATTTTCTCTGGGATCACGGTTTATGATTTCAGCCCGGAGACTCGCATTGCGATCCTGGATATGCAAAACGTCCTCGGTGACAGAACGACACCTGCAGGTAAGCTCAAGTCCGGCATTATGTATCTTTTTGCGCGCCAGATGGCTGTGCGTAACTACTACCTGCCTCAGTCCGCAGAAACCTTCATTCCTGCTTTACCGGAGCAGTACAGGGCATATCACCAGGCGCGCATCAGGGAGCTTTCAGAAGAAGTTAAACATACCTTTTATGATGAGTGTCATAACTTTGCCGGCATCGACTTTATCCAAAATGCGCTGAATACCGCTGACCTTGAAGATCGTAAATTCAACGTCCGTACTGCGTTCTCGTCTCAGTATCTGAGCCATATGCCTTCGAGTGTGCTTAAAACCATGAACAGCCTGTTTATGATGCGCCTGACGGAAGGGGATGAAGAGTATCTGAAGCAATTAGAGATCAACATCCCGGCCGATATCCTGCGTCGTTTCAGACAGCTTCCGCAAGGGGTTTATCCGGACGGAAGTGGTACTGCATTCCTCGGTATTTTTAAAACAAAACGTGGTCTTATTTGCCACATTCTGAAAAACACATTAGGTCCAAAACTGCTTTGGGCTTTGAACTCATCTGCAAAAGACAGAGCGCTCAGAGATGTGCTTTATGAAGAGCTTGGAACGAAAAAAGCAAGGGAAGAATTAGCAAATAGATTCCCTATGGGAAGTGCATCAAGTATCATTGATGAAATGGTGGTCAATCAGGGTGGTGAGCGTGATTCTGAAGAAGAATCACAAACTATGGCGATGAAGCTCGCTAAAGAAATCATTTCTGATGTGAGAAGGGGATTCAGATGATAAAAATCGGAAAAGCAAAACGGTCAGTGATGGCCGTTTCAATTCTGGCCTTCAGCGTACAGTCAGCATTTGCCTATACGGTCAACGTTAACAGCAGCATTCCCATCTCAACGCAGGTTATGCCGGCGTTGAGCACAGCTAATGGCCTGTTAGGTAATATCCAGGCCACGCTGATTAACATTGGTACGGCAATCAGCCAGCAGGGCGATCGCCAGGCAGCATTAATGCAGCAGGTGGCTGAAACTAACCGACAGTTCGAAGTCGAGCAAAAACGTAATGACCGGCTGCTGCAGGCACAGGATAAGTACCGTGTTCCGGATGATATATGTGCGCAGTCTATTGGCGGTGGCGCCGCGGGGGTATCCTCTGCGGCCGCTGGCGGTCAGCGAACGCTGGGAAGCGCCAGTTCTGCGAAAGATGTTAAGGCTATTTTTGAAGTGCCGGCACGCGCAACCGACGTGGATGCATCTTCAACGGCCGAAGTTCACAGCCAGTACTGCGACAGTTCGGATTATGCTGCATTTGGCGGGACTTCATTCTGCCCAAGTGTATCTGACATGCCGCGGGCAGATACGTCGCTGAGCTCGTTGCTTTATGGCGCCGGCAAAGAAGGCAAGGCACCTGATCTGACGTTTACAGATGAGCAGACAGATGCGGCGCTGCGCTATATGAAAAATACCGCGTTGCGCAGTGCTGGTCGTCAGCTGAGTCGTGGGGAAGTTAAAGGCGCCAGCGGGCGAATTTACCTGGGCATGATTCAGCAATACCAGGCGCTCACCGACGCGGCCGCACAACCTCAGATGGAAATGATCGCCAACTCTAAACCGAACCCGGCCACTGATGCCGCGCTTGCAGATGCGCGCAAAGTGCCGGAAGTCGAATCCTATTTCCAGGCGACGGCCAGTAACAGGGCGAAACAGCTTAACCGTATGTCTGCCAGAGAGTTTGAGGAATTCGAAGTAGGTCGCCGTTACAGCAACCCTGCTTACCAGGCGACGTTGACCAACAAGAACACCGAAGATTTGATGCGTGAGCAAATCAATATCGCCAATCTGAACAACTGGTTAGTGTTGAAAACCAAACAGCAGCTGGAGAAACAAAATGTGCTGCTTGGCCAGATCCTGGCGAACGACGCATATCAAACATACAAACCGATGCTGGCAGCACAGCTGGAGAGTGTGAACGCGGGAGTATCCAGAAAATGACAGACGAAAATAAAACAGGGGAAGAAGTTACAAAATCCCCCGGCCGCATGAAAAAAGCGGTTTATCATATTACCGGAATTAGTGATATTCAGTTTATGTGGAAATCACTAAGGGAATCTATCAGCCTGCTCAATGAGCGGGCTTCTTTCGTTAAGAAGCAAATCAAAAATTTGGAAGCTCCGGACGAAAAATCAGCTTCGAATCTGTCGTTTGAGGATGTTGTTAAAAAGAGTTCTATCCCCTTAGAACAGCATCTAGCTAAAGCCGGTAAGTATAAAAAATATTGGTTATGTTGCTTCTTTATAGCTGTTTTTGTTGCCCTGTTTTTAATCGCTGGCTGTGTAAAATTGATTGTTAATACTGAATACAATGTAAGCCTTCTGAAGGTGACATTAACACTTGGTTTAATGTTTGCTGTTTGTATCTACTCGTTCGTAAAAGCAATGACTTATGAATTTTTAGGTTGGCAATTACGCAATGAGGCCCATTCTGAAGAAGAATTCGGTACATTGAGACATTTTATTAACGATAACGGTGTGCGCAATACATTTAATTTTGAACAAGCTGGCCAGATTCGGGGGGCGCATGAATAAGTCAAGAAACTCATTGGTCGCATTGTTGCCGCTATCGCTTTTCATTACCCCGGCATATTCTGCAGATCTGGGAATTGATAGTATTACAGAGGCTGCTAAACGGTCTGGTGATTTGTCACGTCAGATGCTGCATACCGTTTTTGGTGAAGTGGTAAATAATCCTTTCAGTCCGTCAGGTGATGGGTTGTTAAATAACGTATTTTTCACAGTGAATGAGGTTATCGCCATATTAGCGCTGATTTATATGGCGATAATCAGTATTAAAAAACTACATCAGGCAGGGCAACTTGGGAAGTTTATAGAGGGTGATGGGAATAATGCCTTCAATTTTGTTAAAACAACATTCGGCTGGCTCCTTTTGGTTCCAACTGTTGTTGGATGGTCCGTTGCACAACTGCTCTTCCTGTGGTGTGGGTCAATCATAGGTGTAGGTTCTGCCAATGTTATTGCAGATAAAACAGCGTCGGAACTAGCGAGTGGCAAAGCTGTTTATATAACGCCAGTTATGCCAGAAATGGCTTCTGTGGCTAAAGGAATGTTCGAAATGAACTTGTGCGCTCTTGGTGTCAATCAAGGGTTAGCTCAGATGGAGGCTTCAGGCCAACATTATGAAAGTAATAGCCAGATGAAGTTTAATACTGGTGATTCTAGTTACTCAATTTCAGTTGACAATGGTTCTGCTGTTTGTGGGACTGTTAAATTACCACAAAAACCTACAGGTTGGACTTCGGTATTCTCCAGTGGTTACGCTGATTCTGTTTATGCAGTTCAACAGCAGGCTACAGACTCGCTTTGGAGTAAGATGAAGAATACAGCAGAGCAATTTAACTCTGCTTATATGTCTAAAATGCGTTCCGGAGATGGGCAGCTGCCTGACGTTGAAACTGCAATTCAGACAGCAGCAAGAGATTACCAACAACAAGTACAGCAAGCTGCAGACAATGCTGCCGGAAGCAATGATATGCTCCAGAAAATGGAGTCGGATATAAAGGAAAAAGGCTGGCTATATCTTGGTATTTATTATCATACCCTGGCAACTGCTAACACTGAGCTGAAGGACGTTGCTAATCTGAAACCTATTGTATCAGGGATAAGTGGTGATGGTGATGTAGGTTCTACGGACTATTATAAAGGTCTGTTCCAGGCATATCATTCACAACTGAAAAACAGTACCTACACTCCCCCTTTAGGTACTGCTGATAATGCTTTAGCTCAGAACATTGACAATAAAGGCATCGAAGAAGCGGCAAAAAGTGGTGATGCAGATTCGTTGATTACCAAAATTTTCAACTTTAATGTTACTTCATGGCTTGCCACTAGAAACTACGGCACTGGCGATGGATACAGCGATGTAACGAATCCCTTGTTGAAAATGAAAGCCATTGGTGATTACACGATGTTTACTGCTGAGAGTGGTCTAGCTGCTTGGGGAGCTGTTAATGTCGCAATGAGTGTTGCAGATGGTAATAACGCTGCTGGAATGGGGGCGGGATTACTTAATTTCTTCACTTCAGGTAAGGATATTATTAAGGGTGTAATTAAAACTGCGGCTCCGATCGTATACATGATTTTAGTCGCTCTGTTCTGTATAGGGTTAACGCTTTCAATTTGGCTTCCATTTGTGCCATTTATCTATTGGTTTGTCGCAATGGCGGATTGGTTAGTTACTTTGCTGACTGGTATCGTTGCATCTTCATTGTGGGCCGCTACCCATATTAACATTGGCCAAACTAATGAGGACCGGTCAACGTATGGATATATTTTCCTGATAGATGTGATGATTCGACCACTGTTGATGGTAATGGGGTTCATTTTTGCATCATTGGCCATTGTGGCTCTTGGCACCGCGCTTAACTATATTTTCAAAACAGCAATGGAAAATGTACAGGCAGATTCAACAACTGGCCTTTGGTCAATGATAGGTATCCTTTTTGTCTATGCAAGGATGTGTACAGGTATGGTCGCTAGGGTATTTGCATTACCTGCAAGGATGCCTAACTACGTCATCAGCTGGATTGGTAACAAGCATAACGATTCAATTCTTGGTGATATGCAGAATCATGTTCACGACCTGTTTGCTGCATTTGGTCGTGGAGCTAAAAATACAGGTGGACGTCCTTCTGGGCCGAAGAACTTCAACCCAACCAATACGGTTGATAAAGACAAAGATGGTATAGCGGGGGCGTGATATGAAAGGATATTCGTATACTGTTGTCGATAACAACATGGCTAAATCAAAAGGTGTTGGCTACTATCTGTCACGCCTGTCTGTAGCCATAAGTATAGTTATTTTAACAATAAGTCTTCCGTTGACTGTATATTCTGGCTTTCTTACTTTAGGTGGAAGCCTGGCATTGGCGTGGTTTGTTGCTCTACTTGTTTTCGATGCCATGCTGATCACATATGTTGTACGCCAGGTAAAAAGTAAGGGAGTCAAAAAGGTCGTTGCAGGCATGAGAGTTTATGGATGCTTTAATCCATCGGCTAAAGAGGAACAATACATGCCGGCTCAGAAAACATATTTTGGTATAGATATGGACTCCGGTGTTGTTGGGATTGCTGCCCTTTATGCTGTACAGGCCTCTATTAAGCAAAAGAGAATTTTGTTTGAGGCCGAGACAATTGAGTCTTGGGAGTATACTGATAGTAAACTTGTCGTAAATCTTCGGAACCGACATGTGCCTACTGTTGAAATAATCTTGCTCAATGCCGGCCTAGCATATCGCCAGCTGGAAATGTTAACCAGGATGCATGAGCAACATAAAAAATACAGGGGTGAAAAATATCTCCAGTGGCGAAAGACTATGCTTGATGAAGGTTGGATGCTACCACGAACGTATTGATGTTTACTTCCAAACCGCCTGAAAAGGCGGTTTTTTCATGTATACTCAGGTGGTTATAGTCGTATGCTGTGGGAGGAAGAGTGAACAGAGTTACTGAGCGCCAGGAACAGAAGAGTAACCCGGAGTTCCAGAGAGAGTACCGGAACCGTATCCGGGAAACACACGACCAGTTAAACCTTTATCTCCCCAAAGATGCAAAAAGAATGTTGATAGAGATCACAAAAGTTAAAAAACTCACTCAGGCTGAAGTCATTGAATTTCTTGTCAAAAGCTATTACGACGGATTGAAATTTGACGATTCTGAAGAGTGATCTTACTATGTAAAAGCGGGTTCGCAGGTATTGCCCCGCTTAGAAACGCATGATATGTTAAGCGGCGTTTACATAACCTTACGGGGTTATTACTGAATTTAGCACGGGAAGAGCGGCCCGGAGATGTACCGCTTAGGAGTGGCAGGAGCCACAAAAAGTAAAACCCCCTGATCCCTGTTGGAAACTTTGGCCGGTCTCTCAGGAATCAGGGGGTGCAAACTGCCCACTGGCAGAAAGGATTATAGCAAATGCGTAACCTATTGCAATACAGCCCGGCCAATATGTGCAGGGGCTGGTGAATCAAAAGAATCCATACCTACAGCTTTCTGACATTGAGTCAGTAGAAGGTCTTTCGCCGGAGTTCATCTCCTGGCTTGAAAGCCAGTCCCCTAAAGAATCGCCCCTGCAGCTGCTTCTCGATGAAGGCACCAAGCCCGTGCGCAAAACCCGCCGTCGTCGCGGTACGCACTCAACGGCGTGTCTCTGCCCGGAGCCCAGCTGGTACCGACCGGACAATTTCAAAAAACTCCCTGGCCAGCTTGGCCATGCCTACAACCGCCTTGTTCGCCGCGATCGCAAAACGGGCGCGTTAAGTCTGCGTATGCGGATCAGCCGCCACCCGTACTTCGTGCAGCTGCGCGAGCAGGCTGGCCGGAAGCGCGACTTCCGCCCGGAGCGGGAGAAATTACTCGATGCGATTGTGCCGCTCCTGGTCAGCACCGTTGACCGGGCTACCCATATCGACACTATCAACCTCAGTAAAATGGCGTGGCAGCTCAGCGAAAAGGACAGCGAAGGGAACGTGATCCGGAAAGTGACGGTACCGCGGGTTTGCCGGCTGCTGCAGCACATGATGGAATTCGGGTTACTGGCGCTGCCTGAAGGCGTCACATGGGACCCGTTTAACCGCAAGTGGTTCCCCAAGCATGTCGTGCTGACGGAACGCCTCTGGAAGATGATCGGTGTTGATCTCGATAAGCTGTATGCGGAGCAGGCCGAACAGGTGGCCGCTGAAGCTGCAGGCTGGATAACCCGTGATGAACATGGCCAGGCGGAAGAAATCTCTGTTAAAGCCGCGCGCCGGCGCTGGTATGAAAAAATGATGCACGCCACGCTGGTTCGCCGGCGTGAAGCCGCCCTGAAGGGTAAGCGCGAGAAGAAGCTGAAAGCGCTGGCAGAACAGCCCTATGACGACCGGGCTTACGCCATGTCCGTTCATCTGATACGGACGCTGCCGAAAGACGAACTGCACGCGCTGTCGCCTGAGCAGTTTACCCAGCGAGTACGCAGCCACCTGTATCAGCTCGATCTGGGGCTGGAGAGGGAATCCGGTCCCCCTGATTATCACTGATTTTCTCCCCCTGTAATTCTCTTACCGCCGCCTGGCGGTTTTCGTGCTGGCCAGCCGGCGCGACCTGCTCAAATTTCCTCCAGTTTTAACGTGTGGCCATCGTGATTTTTTGACGTTCTGGCGCCGCCGGTGGATAACCGGCAGCGAGATCACCACTATCCACAGTTATCCGCAAAGGAGGAAATAAAGTCACCTGCAATCGTGGTCAATGCAAGCTGCAATACACTCTTAACTTCTTTAAAAAGATCTTTATTCAATAAAGAGATCACTGTTATTCAGGCTCAATTTTCTGTGGATTATGGGAATATGCCTGGCCTTTCAGCGCCGCTTCGCGGCACGACGGCCAGAATGGTCGCTATGCTCCAGGTTAGCACCCGGCAAATGCCGGGCAGGGTGGTCAGCAGAAACCTCCAGGGCGGATTCTTCTTTGCCCCACCGTGCTTTTCCCCGCCGAGCCAACGGCTCGGCAGAAAAAAGCATGATGGATGATGTAACTAAGAACACCCCCGTAAGACGGCAGGGCTGCGACACGCACCCCTGACGTCAACGCTACTACCCACGCGCCCGGTGTGCCGCAAACGTCACACCGCCCGCTCGCAGTAGCCAGGGGGTAATGTGGCCACAGCGTCACCTGCAGGGCAGGTCTGGCAGGAAAATCGTCTGCTATGGCGTGCAATGCCTTTCAGGCAATCGACGCCAGTGTCAGCTGTGAGTTTTAAAATTAACAGGGAAAAGAGGATCGATTTAGCCGCGGTTATCCACGTCAGCCGCTCGCAGGCGCGTTAAACAGGGTGAAGACAGGGGAATGTTGCTCTTTTTGCAGTGAAGGCCACAGAGAGCGTTTTAGGCGCTTATTTGAGGAAATGCGATTTCTGCCAGAATGGAGGCACAAAAAAACCCGACTGGTGAGATCGGGTTTTCATGTTTTGCCCCGGATGGAGGCGGGAACACCTAAACAATTGACGGTTAAATATTACGCCATGAGTGCAGTAAATGCAAACCACCCTGAATAGGGTATACTACGCGGGTCAATCTGTTGACGTTCTTCTCCAGCCCCCGCTTACGCGGCGTGAACGGTTTAAAGCCCTGGTTGAAAGACAGGTGGTGCTGTTTCAATGCCCTGGCTGGAGTGGGAACATCTAAACAATTGACGTGAGGTAGCCGCTGTGACAGGCAATGTAAGGGCGATCAGCGGTGTTCCTGCTCTGTATGGAGCAAACGGATGATTAACTTGTTAATCGTCGTTCTGCGGGCAGTTGTTGCAGTGTCTAACGCTGTGATAGCGGTCCTGGAGCTGATCCGGCAGTATTTTGACTGACCGGAAACGTAACTAAAGGCGGGGGGACCACTCCCCGCCTTTTAACAGGGTTACATCTCGATCATCGGGAACAGATCGTCTTCCTGGTGGTAAAGCACGTCGTCCGTTTCCGTTCCATCAAGCCATTCAGCGAACAGTTCAAACAGGCACACCGACATTTCCTCCGGTGAAATTGCGCCACACTGCAGCTCGTAGAAGACCTCAATTTTTTCCAGCAGGCTGTTGGCCGCTTTGTCGTACCCGAACAGCTTGATTGGCGGGAAGTGCATTGCATCCGGGTTCGTTTCCGCCAGTTCATCATCCTTGCGTTCCGGATAGATGCTGTACAGCGTCGCCGGCGATGGCGGTAATACCTCGATAAAGCGGTTTATCCGCATCGGCAGCTCGCTGGAAAACTTCTCATTGTCCGGAATGTAAAACGCGGCGCTGCGTACCAGGGCATCCTGGAAAGAAATTACCCCCTGACCTTCGGTCTGCTTACGCAGCTCACGAATGTTCACGCGGTCCTTTTCACGGATTTGGTACAGATCCCCTTCCCGGACCGTTTTGGAAAACGTGCCGTGTTCCGCTTCCTGCCCGGAGAGCTCTGAATAATAGTCCTGGCCGACGGTTTCGCGCAGTATTTCAAAGGTTTTCCGGTCTTCAATCGACTCAAAATATTTCACGCGGGTGTTGGCGATCAGCGAATCCACCTCGCCGTTCGCGCCGCGGGCGAGTGACGGGTGATCCTGGGAGGAAAATACGCCCATTTTTTCCAGTGAACGCATCTGCGCACTCAGCGTATCCATACCGCTGGTGAAATACTGGCCCAGCTCGTCATAAATAAGCCCGTATGGCGCCTGATTATTCAGCGCGTGAGTGAGCAGGACTTCCTCTTTTTTCCCTTCCAGCTGGTAGCCCAGGTCCTTACTGATGGTCATTCGCTGCAGCGTCACATATAAACGGCCAAGCGTGGCCGCTTCACCGCGTGACAGCTCCAGCGACGGGATCATGACGATGAGAATGCGGTCATTGTGGAAAATATCGTCCATCCGGATATCGCCGCTGTCTTCCGGAAAAACATGGCCATAAGTTTCATTGAACAGGGAGAGCGTCTTCAGGAACTGACGGCTCATGTAGTTATGCTGTTCGAAGGCGCGGGCTTCCCACGTTTCCGGGTATTCCGCGTTGGCCAGCAGGAAGCCTGGTGTATTTTCCAGATAACTTTCCAGCGCGGCGTAACCCTCGCTGTGCCAGCCGTTTTTCTTTGCCTCAACGTACAGCGCGGCCATTGCCGGCAGCGACATGTTTTTCTGAATAGTGCGCTGTGACAAAAGCAGTTCGCCGCGGGCGCGCTTATAACACAGGGCATTGATCAGCGCCGACATCATGGCTTTTGCCGTATCCTGCCACTGTGCCGAATCCCCGCCCACCTGGGGGAGCATGGATTCCATCAACTGGATGATGAAGGTCGGCGGGGCAACGCTGAAGAGGTTGACTGAGTTGGATTGCGCGGGGATGCTTTCCTGCTTCACCAGGTTCACGAACCTGTCAATACTGCCGGTCAGCAGGTTGAGGACGTAATAATCATCCTCACGGCCGAAACGGCGCGCCAGCGACCAGGTGGCGAAGGCCAGCTTGTTATCTGCTTTACCGTCTGAGAGGCAGTAGCCACGGCACCACAGCAGGAAGTTAACGATAAACCCATAGAAGGTTTCGGTTTTACCCGACCCGGTGGTACCAAAAAATACCATGTGGCGCAGCAGGTCCGTCATGTTCAGCCACAGCTCGCGGCCGAACAGGCGTCCCCGCTCATACCCGACATATAAAATTCCCTTCGCTTTCTTTCGCTCCCGGACCTTATGCGGGATGCGAATGGGCCCCAGACGGTATTCCGCCTGGGTTTCCGTGGTCAGGGTGTCGTCGAACATTTCGCAGTCTTTCGGCATTCGCAGCGGTGGCCGGAATTTACGATCCGTGAATGCCACCATCAGCGGCGGTAGGATGAGGATGCTCAGCAGCATGGTAAAGGGGAGAAACAGACCCAGCACGGTCAGTATGGCCAGCAGGCCAAACTGTACGTTCGGAGTGAGGAACCACTCCATGAACGAACCATCCGGGCGGATGACTTTTTTACTGTCTACAGATTCCTGTTGCATAGCGGCTCCGGGTTATTCTCCTATCGCCTGCTGCAGGCGGGCATCGTCTTTGACGACGGAAACCGGGATCACATCACCCGAATCGGCAACGATGGACGGGGTGCCGATAAACCCGAATTTCGCAAATGCCATATTGTTCGCGTCAACCAGGCGGGCGCCGGTGGTATCCGGGGCTGTTTTCGGATCGTCAATTTTCGGGTTCATGGTGGTGTATCCCATGTTAATCGTGTCTTCCCAGCTTTTCAGTCGGGTATCTTTCCCGGTATCAAGTACAGGAGCGGCGCGGACCATCGAGCGCAGGTCGCCATAAACGGACACGGGGAAAATCTCGACGTTATAGCGTTTGCTCAGTTCCTGCAGTCGGGGTTCCAGCGCGCGGCAGTGCGGGCACATCGGATCGGAAAACACATACAGGGTGTGTTTATGCCCGGTTGAAAGCGAGATCGTAAAGCGTCCGCTGGTGACGGCATCTTTCAGTGACAGCAAGTCGTTATCAGTCAGTTTTTTAGGGGCTTCAGGTGCTGCCTGAACCTGCAGCTGCTCCGGCGCAGTGGCCGGCTGCTGCAGACCCGGCGCGGGAGCATACGAGTTTGCCTGCAGTGGCTGTGCCGGCTGATGCATATTCATCAACGCGCCGTTGATGGAGACGATAAAGCCCAGCGCGGCAACTGGCCAGAAGATAAAGTTAGACAGCCGGCGCACGGCATTGAGTCCGCGCTGCTGTTTCAGCTTTTTACGGATATTGTTCAGCGCCTCGATGGCCTGATATTCGTTTTCAAAGCGGAACAGCTGCACCGCTTCACCAGAAAACGTATTGTGCGTCAGGATGTGGCCGCTGCCGGCATCATGGCCAAGTCCAAAATGACAGGCTGACAGGGGGAAGGAGTGCAGGGCTTGTTCCTGGTAGTTTCCGTCAGCGGAAAGATAAAGTGTGTTGCGATCGGTTTTTACGGTGAGTTTCATACTTCCTCGCTTAGAGTTCCAGGTGATCGGGACGGGTTGCCGGCTGAGGTTTAGCCGGCGTCGGTTCATCGTCTGTCAGTCGCAGACTGTTGTTCGGGGTGTCGTGCGGAGCTGCAGGCGGCGTAGCCGGCTCGTCTTCCGCTTCAGCGTCAGATTCAAATGCAAATGGCGGTATAACATCTTCCTGCCAGTGAGCGACCGGAATGGCGGGATCGCGGCGGTCAATATGGCGGTAATGGAGCAGATCCAGCTCAAGGCCCAGCACGGCCGCCCGCACGGTCGGCGGGAATTTCGCCGCCTTTTCTTCATCGAGCGTCAGCCGGTAACTTTCGCACTGACTCCAGGCAATAACGCCACCGCCCTCAATGAAGAACTTCCCGCGGCCGGCGCTTGAAAGTGCATACCATAACGTGCGGTCCACGCCTTTCAGCCACCGGAAATTTGCGGATGGCAGCTGCAGGTCATCATCGAACAGCGCGTAGAGTAGCGAACGGGAGCTGCGGCGCCCCTTTGCAAATTCTCTGAACGCTTCGCACTGGCTGGCGACGGTCCAGAGCCCGGCGGCCAGCGAATAATCAGGGAAGCCGTCTTTGGTCCGCAGGCAGGAACGGTTGAGATCGTCGAGAATGGATTTAGCCGTTGGCCGGTCGCCCATAAACCGCAGATGTACAAACGAGGCAGCGAGTGCTTTTTCCCAGGGCGCCAGGGAAAGGGCCGCCCCTTCGGGAGCCAGGTTTACCTGTGACAGGAAGACCTTATGTGCGGCTTTTTTACGGAGGCGGCGTTTAGCGGTATCAATCAGGTTATGTTCCTGGGCAAACTCAACAGGTGACTGCGCGCTGCGTGCTTCTTCCGGATCTTCATTCAGCAGCAGCTGATCGAGGTGGCCAAACCGGGCGAGGATATGGGCGATCCCCGGATAGTTTTTTACCATCACCCAGGGCAGGTTCCGGATGGTCAGTTTACGGGTCAGACGGTAGTAAGGATTGCGTGAGATAACCCAGACGAACAGCCCGATGATTAAAATGAACAGGGGAAAGAGCACGCTGGCCGTGTCGTTCATCACGCTGATAAAGTCCCACAGCGAAACCTGGTGGTTATACCGCGCCGCCGACAGCAGCATGTCCCGGCGCTCGGCCGCATTACCCGGTGTAATATGGGAAAAAGACAGAAGATTTGTCGTATCTCGCGTACTGAAACCAGAAAAAGAAAGAGCACAATTATCACTTTTAGAAGGTTCCGAATACGACTACTTTTTCTTTGTAACAAATACTACCTTGCTTTCTGAAAAAGTAGTTATATACTATGAAAAGCGTGGTAATGCTGAAAACTATATCAAAGAAGCCAAATACGACATGGCGGTGGGTCATCTCTTGCTAAAGTCATTTTGGGCGAATGAAGCCGTGTTTCAAATGATGATGCTTTCATATAACCTATTTTTGTTGTTCAAGTTTGATTCCTTGGACTCTTCAGAATACAGACAGCAAATAAAGACCTTTCGTTTGAAGTATGTATTTCTTGCAGCAAAAATAATCAAAACCGCAAGATATGTAATCATGAAGTTGTCGGAAAACTATCCGTACAAGGGAGTGTATGAAAAATGTCTGGTATAATAAGAATATCATCAATAAAATTGAGTGTTGCTCTGTGGATAACTTGCAGAGTTTATTAAGTATCATTGCAGCAAAGATGAAATCAATGATTTATCAAAAATGATTGAAAGGTGGTTGTAAATAATGTTACAATGTGTGAGAAGCAGTCTAAATTCTTCGTGAAATAGTGATTTTTGAAGCTAATAAAAAACACACGTGGAATTTAGGTTTCATTCTGGCGACGTCCGTATTTGCCTTTCGGAAGCATAAAATCGGACGCGTTGTGGCTCGCTTCAGGTAAAATATTGACTATTCATGTTGTTGTTATTTCGTCTCTTCCAGAATAAGGAATCCCATGGTTAAAAAATCACTGCGCCAGTTCACGCTGATGGCGACGGCAACCGTCACGCTGTTGTTAGGAAGTGTGCCGCTGTATGCGCAAACGGCGGACGTACAGCAAAAACTTGCCGAATTAGAGCGGCAGTCGGGAGGCAGACTGGGTGTGGCATTGATTAACACAGCAGATAATTCGCAAATACTTTATCGTGCTGATGAGCGCTTTGCGATGTGCAGCACCAGTAAAGTGATGGCCGCGGCCGCGGTGCTGAAGAAAAGTGAAAGCGAACCGAATCTGTTAAATCAGCGAGTTGAGATCAAAAAATCTGACCTTGTTAACTATAATCCGATTGCGGAAAAGCACGTCAATGGGACGATGTCACTGGCTGAGCTTAGCGCGGCCGCGCTACAGTACAGCGATAACGTGGCGATGAATAAGCTGATTGCTCACGTTGGCGGCCCGGCTAGCGTCACCGCGTTCGCCCGACAGCTGGGAGACGAAACGTTCCGTCTCGACCGTACCGAGCCGACGTTAAACACCGCCATTCCGGGCGATCCGCGTGATACCACTTCACCTCGGGCAATGGCGCAAACTCTGCGGAATCTGACGCTGGGTAAAGCATTGGGCGACAGCCAACGGGCGCAGCTGGTGACATGGATGAAAGGCAATACCACCGGTGCAGCGAGCATTCAGGCTGGACTGCCTGCTTCCTGGGTTGTGGGGGATAAAACCGGCAGCGGTGACTATGGCACCACCAACGATATCGCGGTGATCTGGCCAAAAGATCGTGCGCCGCTGATTCTGGTCACTTACTTCACCCAGCCTCAACCTAAGGCAGAAAGCCGTCGCGATGTATTAGCGTCGGCGGCTAAAATCGTCACCGACGGTTTGTAATAGCGGAAACGGAATGGGGAAACTCATTCCGTTTTTGTTTATCGCCTTAGACGGCAAAAGTGCTGTCGCCCACCTGCGCTTGCGCATACCAGGCCATAAGCTCCGTGGTTCCTGGTTCTCCTTCCGCTGGAGCCCAGTGCGCATAGTCATCGGCAGCCACGGGTTGATAGCCACCGTGTTTTACTTCAAAAATTATGCCACCGGTATCCAGCGACAGCACGGCATGCCAGGTTCCTGCGGCCATCTCCAGCACCGTACAGGTTTCCCCCAATATCGCCCGATGGGTGACGGTACCCCGATCGTCAAAATTCAGCACCACGAAACGACCCCTTAATGGCAACAGTAGCTCGAAGGTGTGAGGGTGTCGGTGCGGGCGCACGTAGGTCCCAGGTTCCATGGCAATAGCCAGACGTTGGACCGAATCGCTTAATTCTGGATGGAAATTACGGTGCGCGCGGAGCCGAGGCGATTGCACAGCCGCTGCGCTCTGTTGCTGCATATCGCTCATGGTAATTTGTTTCATCAGGATGACCTTGTCGATTAATGAATTGGGGGGGATTACCGTATGACGTCAGGGTGACAGAACCCGCAGAGCAAGTGAAGAACTGGGTTTGCCAATTTTTCCCTATCCTGATTTACTGAAATGGTATTGACGGTAGTGCTGATATTCAGGCCACTTTTTTAGTTGATAAAAGTCTGTAATTCTTTTTACCGTCTGGGAAAAATTTACGGTGGTAATCACCCCCCAATTATTTCAGTATGAGTAAACTTGGTCTGACAGTTACCAATGCTTAATCAGTGAGGCACCTATCTCAGCGATCTGTCTATTTCGTTCATCCAT
>NZ_JBMKJK010000034.1:0-25355 GCF_049236925.1 Enterobacter cloacae complex sp. SYL003
TGCCACGGAACGGTCTGCGTTGTCGGGAAGATACGTGATCTGATCCTTCAACTCAGCAAAAGTTCGATTTATTCAACAAAGCCTCTCTGTACTACAACTGCTGTTTTCTGCGTACCATACTGCGTTATATTCGCCCTGTTACCCGAGCCTTTCTGGATAATCATGGCGGTGTTGCCAAAAGCGCCCTGCTTAATACTCGCATCGTTGCCGTTGCCGGTCTGATCGATATAAGCAAGGTTATACGTCCCTGACTGATCAACATTCGCGCGGTTATTCCCGCCCTCCTGGGAAATAACGGACAGCAATTTAGAACCGCCCTGGCGTACATCAACATTATTACCTGAACCCTGTTGACCAATAATGGCTGCCTGATTGTATGAAGCTTTACTTAATTCATTTATCGCAAAATTATATTCAGAACTGGCTAAATCTGAATCACCTGCGATTACAAACCCAGGCGCACCCAGTAATGTAAACATCATAAACAACGTTTTGTTTTTCATGCTGTCACCCTGGACCTGGCTATAAAAAAGGTATTCCTTACTCCGTTAACGCGATTCGTTTTGTTAACGCCGCGTTACGGAAAAGAGTATGTCTGCCGAAACATGTTTAATATCTCACCCGTGCGCCTTATTTTTATATTCCCCTTCACCACAAAGTCGTAAATCTCGCCTGAAACGACGGGATACTCGCCTAAAGCAGAAACCAAAAATGTTTTCCTGCGCTTGTACAACAGCGAGACAGG
Source organism: Enterobacter cloacae complex sp. SYL003 (assembly GCF_049236925.1). NCBI lineage: Bacteria > Pseudomonadati > Pseudomonadota > Gammaproteobacteria > Enterobacterales > Enterobacteriaceae > Enterobacter > Enterobacter cloacae complex sp. SYL003. The sequence continues at coordinate 746 of NZ_JBMKJK010000034.1, forward strand.
TTGTCCAACCTGTACCGGCTTCTTCAGACAAAAACGACAATGCCCTTTGTCACGCGCGTGACACGAAGCAAGTTTTCTTAAGAAAAAATTCCGGCTTAGGGAAGTCTTATGTTTTTAGCAGAGTTCATACTTTTTACCGGCTGGCTTACAATAATAAAAAACCAGATAATACAACTCATTATAATATACCGTATGGTTTTTAAAATCTGTGCACGTTTATACACCTGTACAACTTTCCCCTTATCTTAAAATCTATTAACCCTGCAAAATACACAAATAAATATCGAATTTTACATTTTGTTACACGATTAACACTTGCTTTAAAGTTTGCAATAGCTAGATTGAAAACAGCAGTACGTTATTTTTTTTAATTTTACCGCCTCCTTTGGAGGAAGGTTTTTTAACTACACACAGCAGTGCCACACCTGCAGTACTTCTGGTGCCCTTTTCAATAATACGAGGGCAACTGCCGGGTGTCATAAATAACGTGGGGTTTCATCATGTTTAATGAAGTCCATAGCTTACCCGGTCATACATTATTGTTGATCACAAAACCTTCCTTACAAGCGACAGCGTTATTGCAGCATTTAAAACAATGCCTGTCACTTAACGGGAAACTTCATAACATTCAACGTTCTTTTGATGATATCGCTCCTGGCAGCATCATTCTTCTCGATATGATGGAAGCGGATAAAAAACTGATCCATTACTGGCAAGATAATTTAAGCAGGAAAAACAATAATATCCGCGTATTGTTATTGAATACGCCTGATGAGTATCCTTTCCGCGAAATTGAGAGCTGGCCGCATATTAACGGCGTGTTTTACGTTACAGAAGAAGAAAACCGTGTCGTGGAGGGTTTGCAGGGCATATTGCGGGGGGAGTGTTATTTCTCGCAAAAACTGGCCAGCTACCTCATTACCCACTCCGGAAATTATCGCTATAACAGTTCGGAATCGGCCCTTCTGACGCACCGTGAGAAAGAGATCCTGAACAAACTGCGTATTGGTGCTTCAAATATTGAAATCGCCCGTTCGTTATTTATCAGCGAAAATACGGTTAAGACGCATCTTTATAATCTTTTCAAAAAGATAGCTGTTAAAAATCGCACGCAGGCGGTGTCGTGGGCAAACGATAACCTCAGGCGTTAATAGCATGAAACGCACCCTAAGTTGGATTGCCGCCGCAGGCATTATGCTTGCTGCCGGAAACCTTCAGGCTGTTGAGGTGGAAGTTCCTGGACTGTTGACCGACCACACCGTCACCTCTGTCGGACACGATTTTTATCGTGCCTTCAGCGATAAGTGGGAAAGCGATTATCCGGGTAATTTAACCATCAACGAACGGCCCAGTGCGCGGTGGGGAAGCTGGATCACAATAACCGCTAATCAGGACGTTATTTACCAGACTTTTTTATTCCCAACGAAAAGAGACTTCGATCAGAACGTCGCTTTCGCACTGGCACAAACAGAAGAAGCTATTAACCGCCTACAGTTAGATAAAGCCCTTTTGAGCACAGGCGATTTAGCAAAAGATGAGTTCTAGCAACGACACCTATTTCGGAGGCTGTAATGCGTCTCGCACACACAGTGATTTCGTTAATGCTCATTGCGCCGTTGAGTTGGGCCGGAAATATGACATTCCAGTTCCGCAACCCTAATTTTGGCGGCAACCCGAATAACGGAGCCTTTATGCTTAACCAGGCGCAGGCTCAAAACTCCTATAAAGACCCCAGCTATGACGATGATTTCGGTATCGAGACCCCGTCAGCTCTGGATAATTTTACTCAGGCCATCCAGTCGCAAATATTAGGTGGCTTATTAACCAACATTAATACCGGAAAACCCGGCCGGATGGTCACTAACGACTTTATCGTCGATATTGCCAATAAAGACGGGCAGCTTCAGTTAAATGTGACAGACCGAAAAACCGGTAAGACGTCGACAATCCAGGTTTCCGGTTTGCAGACCAGTTCAACTGATTTCTAAACACCCCCGAAATAAGGACAATTATCATGCAGCGCTTTTTTATTTTAGTTGCAGTGTGCTTATTAAGCGGTTGTTTAACTGCCCCGCCAAAAGAAGCCGCTAAACCCACCCTAATGCCCCGTGCCCAGAGCTATCGGGATCTGACGCATCTGCCCGGCCCTACCGGGAAGATATTCGTCTCGGTCTATAACATTCAGGATGAGACGGGCCAGTTCAAACCGTATCCGGCCAGTAACTTCTCCACGGCCGTACCGCAGAGCGCCACCGCGATGTTGGTTACCGCCCTGAAAGATTCGCGCTGGTTTATCCCGCTGGAACGCCAGGGGCTGCAAAACCTGCTTAACGAACGAAAAATCATTCGTGCTGCACAGGAGAATGGTACCGTTGGCGTCAATAACCGCATGCCGCTACAGTCTCTCACCGCAGCCAATATCATGGTGGAAGGCTCGATTATCGGCTACGAAAGTAACGTGAAATCGGGCGGCGCGGGTGCCCGTTACTTTGGTATCGGGGCCGACACGCAGTATCAGCTGGATCAGATTGCCGTCAACCTGCGCGTGGTTAACGTAAGCACGGGTGAAATTTTATCCTCCGTGACCACCAGTAAAACGATTCTCTCATATGAAGTGCAGGCGGGGGTATTCCGCTTTATCGACTACCAGCGTTTGCTGGAGGCTGAAATTGGCTATACCTCTAACGAGCCGGTCATGCTGTGTCTGATGTCGGCCATCGAAACCGGGGTGATTTTCCTGATTAATGACGGCATCGATCGCGGCTTGTGGGATCTTCAGAATAAAAGTGACGTGAGTAATGCGGTGCTGGTGAAATACCGTGAGATGTCGGTTCCGCCGGAGTCATGATTGGCGGCGTATAAAAAGGCGAGATTTTCGTCTCGCCTTTTTTTTATTTACCTACCACAGGAACGTTCTGGCTCTTCTCGCGTCGGGCTGCAAGCCAGAGACCGCTGTTCTTCATAGCGTAGCCAAACAGTAATCCCAGCATGAGCGAAGGGACCACCAGCTTCCAGTCCCCCTGGCCTGCAAAGGTCGCGCAGGCACCCATGAACGTGCCGGGCACAAAGGACAACAGCAGATGTTTTGCCTGAACGCACATCAGGAAAGCCACAATACCGGTCATGACGTACCCCAGGATTTCCACATGCGGCGCCAGCGCGCTGCCCTTCATAATGATCAGCGCCCAGACCACGCCACTCAGTAACGTGCTGCCTGAAATAAAGAGCCCTTTAAAACCACCCTGCGGACAGGCGAAATAGGCCGTGCAGCCAAGAAAACCGGCCCAGCTCAACAAACCGAGAGATACCGCCACCCAACCCCAGAGGCCGGAGAGGATGCCAGTCGTGATTGCAATACAAAGTAATATGTTCATGGTGCGCATCTTAGCAGATGCGCACCCTAGAAATGAGATCAGAAGCACGTTACGTGCAAGTTGAAATGTATCGTTGCAGGATTTTTGTGATTTAAATCACTCTTCACTCTCTTCTTCCAGCTCATCCCACATGGCAGCGATAGCGTCACGCGTCAGCGGAGCCAGCGTTCTCCAGAACGGAGAGGTGGCGTGGGCTTCAACTTTACCCAGGAAGGTTCCGACCCACGGCAGCAGATACGTTTCGAACAGGGTTTCAATCGCCTCATTCTCATCATCACCTGCTTTATCTTCAATCCATGAGGCCGCCAGCAACAGGGTACCGATATGATCGGCAGGCATATCCGTCAGCGGCATGCCGCGTTCTGAAAGAAACGCCCGAACTTCCGCTTCGGTCGCACCTTCCTGCCAGGCAGAACGATACGGCGACACGCGACACTCTTCCCCCACGAACAGCGCGTTGTAATCCGTTGAAATCTGCTGCATATCGCAACTTTTTTGCAAGCGTTCCAGCAACTCATCCTGTTCCAGCGGCCAGCTCTGCGCCAGTTTACCTTCACGAATCAGGGTAAACAGCGGAACCAGCAGCGGATCCTGCGGCTGGCGGTAATATAAGGTGCCCAGCACGCGGCAAAGGATGGAAAACTCATTCATGTTTTTATTCCGTTAATAATTAAAGATCGGCAAATTCATCAATCGGCGCCATGCCGCGCGACTCAAGGAAGTCGAGCATACGACGCGGCGTGACGTTCAGGATCTGTTCTTCCGGAAAATTCACGTCCCGCAATATTTTCAGGCACTCGCTGAAATCACCCAGCGTGAAGGCCGTGTGTGAATCAGAGCCCAGCGCCACCATTCCGCCCGCGTCACGCACGGCCGCCGCAACGTCGCGGCAGTTGGCCTCACTGCCCTTACGCGAATGCACGAACGAGGAGTTGTTGATCTCCAGCGCCACGCGGTGCTTCGCTGCGGCCTGTGCCACGGCCTGAATATCGATCGGGTATTTCGGATTCCCCGGGTGGCTGATAATGTGCACATTGCCGCTGGCAATGGTGGCAATCATCGCCGCGGTGTTGGTCTCTTTATCCTGGGGCGCAAAGACCGGCTCGTGGAAGCCGGCGAGGATCAGATCTAACGAGGTCAGCATCGGGCCGGTGCAGTCAATTTCACCGTCGGTATTTTTGATGTTCGCTTCGATGCCTCGCAGTATCCCGATACCGTCAACCAGACGTGGCCAGATACGCATATTCACAAAATGCCAGTAGTGCGGCGCATCCGCCATATCCGGACCGTGATCGGTTATCGCAAACAGCTTGATGCCTTTCAGCTTCGCCTGAGCGATATAATCATGGAGGTTACTGTAAGCGTGAGTACTGGCGACGGTGTGCATATGCAGGTCAACGGGATACATCTTTCTCTCCTCTGCGGTTTTTCCAAAGGATAGCAGTTATCAGCGGCGAATATTAGCAAAAACCCGGCGAACGCCGGGTTTCTCTCAGTAGCCTCGCTGTCTGTCGACCTGTCCGGTCACCACGTTGCCCTTCTCTATTTCGCTGATGGTATGCGAGATATACGCCACGGCCTCCGCCGGTCGCGTCACGGCCGCAATATGGGGCGTCATCGCCACGCGTGGATGTGCCCAAAGCGGGCTGTCTGTCGGCAGCGGTTCGCGGCTATACACATCCAGCATTGCGCCTTTCAGTTTACCGCTATCCAGCGCTTTCAGCAGATCGTCTTCCACAACGTGTACCCCGCGCGCCAGGTTCATTAAGTAGCTATCTTCTGCCAACTTGTTGAGGAGCGTGCCATTGATAATGCCGACCGTTTCCGCCGTATTCGGCAGCAGGTTAATGAGAACGCGTGTCCCTTTCAGGAACGCCGGGAGTTCGTCCAATCCGGCAAAGCTCTCGACGCCCGGATAATCCTTACGGCTCCGGCTCCAGCAGCGCAGTGGGAAGCCCCACGGGGCGAGCGCTTCGGCGACTTTCGAACCCAGCACACCCGCCCCGAGGATGCCGATGGTGAAATCTTCACGCTGATAATCCGGGAGAGGTTCCCAGTGGGATTGCTGTTTAAACGCCTGATAATCGTCGAAGCGGCGGAACCAGTGCAGCACCTGGCTTACGGCGTATTCCTGCATCTGCTCCCCCATACCGGTATCTTCCAGACGAAACAGGGGAATATCTTCCGGCAGCATTTCAGGGTGAGCCTTCAGCTTACTGAGAATGGAATCCACCCCCGCACCAAGAGCAAACACCGCCTTCAAACGGCGTCCCTGTAGCATTTCGACCGGGGGATGCCAGACCAGCGCGTAGTCGGCATGTTCATTATCGCCCTGTTTCCATTCGCGAACGCGTGCGCCAGGCAGTGCCGCCGTGAGCGCCTTAATCCAGTAAGCCGTATCAAAAGTGGGGTGATAGAAGATAATATCCATAGTCATTGCCTTTTAGTGCGCTGTTTTATTTTCATTTTCAACTGGCTTGTCAGCATAACAAATTTATCGCTAAACCGCGTTGCTGATAAAAGAGGCGCTTTTCGCACATTTCGAAATCAGGTTGCCTGAAGTTTGTCTAAACACGCTAAATTACTGAAAAAGTGGGTTGACGGCAGTACAGCTTTTCCTTACATTAGCGCCCGTCCCGACAACAACGGGATGACAATATGGTGAGGTGTCCGAGTGGCTGAAGGAGCACGCCTGGAAAGTGTGTATACGGCAACGTATCGGGGGTTCGAATCCCCCCCTCACCGCCATATTTTAAGAAGAGCTCGCATGAAAATGCGGGCTTTTTTTTCGCATGTTGCACGACTGCGAGGGGATGAGAACCCCCGACCGGGGTTCGACAACTGGCGCAGCCAGTTGGACAGACTGAGAGCGTAGCGAACAGGCTGCCCGCAGGGCGAGCGAAGCGAGTCAATCCCCCCCTCACCCTAACCCTCTCCCCGGAGGGGAGAGGGGATAGTTAGGTGCTCGCATTCAGTTGTCACCTGGAAACGTTACTCCTCCACCATCCGGGCATATTCTTCGGTTAGAAAATCCACCAGCGTCCTGACCGACGGCAGTAAACCGCGCCGGGAAGGATATACTGCGTGAATCACTTCCCGTCTTGGCTCCCACGCGTTCAGCACCCGAACAAGCTCACCTGAAGCCAGCTGATCCTTCACCATCAAAATGGGCAACTGTACCACGCCCACGCCCGCCATCGCTGCCTCCCGCAGCGCCAGCATATCGGTAGTCACCAGGCGCGGCGTGAAGTGAATGTCTGCTTTCGCCCCCTCCGGCCCGCTCAGCTCCCACTTATGCAGGTGTTTACCAGCGCCCATACTTAAACCCGGCCATTCGCTGAGTTCAGAAGGCATCGCCGGGTTGCCCATCCGTTCAATCAGTGTCGGCCCGGCAACCAGACAGTGTCCCCTGTCCGCCAGCACCCTTAATACCAAATCGCTGTCATCAAACGGGCGCGGACGAACGCGGATCGCCACATCCACCCCCTCTCCCACCAGGTCGACCCGGCGGTTGGTGGCTTCAAGCTGGAGGTTGATCCCCGGATAGCGCGCCATAAACCTCGCCAGCATGGGCCCCACGTGAACGTGCAGTAGGGTTACGGGGCAAGTGATCCTGACCATACCGCGCGGCTCAGCCTGTAAAGCAGCCACCGCCTCCTCCGCAGCTTCAGCCTCCACCAGCATGGCTTTACAGTGCTGATAGAACGTCTGCCCCACTTCAGTCACCGCAAACTGCCGCGTGGTACGTTGTATCAACCGAACACCCAGGCGTTCTTCCAGCTGCGCAATCCGACGGCTCAGTTTCGACTTTGGCTGATCGAGCGCCCGCCCCGCCGCCGCAAAGCCGCCATGCTCCACCACCTTCACAAACCATACGAAATCATTGAGATCCTGCATACGCCCCCATTGTTCCATTTAAGGAACAGTGAATGTCATTTTTGCTATCTACCGGGATATTAACCTTGAATATAAGCTAATTACATCAACAGGACATCAGGAGTTAATCATGAAAAACGTAACAGGCGTGTATACCGCACCTCGTCCGCACTGGGTCGGTGATGGTTTTCCGGTTCGTTCGATGTTTTCTTACCAGACGCACGGCGAACCGCTGAGCCCGTTCCTGCTGCTTGACTACGCCGGACCACATACCTTCCCGGCGGATGGCGCAAAACGCGGCGTGGGCGAGCATCCTCATCGCGGTTTTGAAACGGTGACCATCGTCTACTCAGGCGAAGTTGAGCACCGTGATTCCACCGGCAGAGGCGGCGTTATTGGTCCAGGCGATGTGCAGTGGATGACGGCAGGCGCAGGCATTTTGCACGAGGAGTTCCACTCCAGCGCGTTCTCGCAGAAAGGCGGTGAACTGAAAATGATGCAGCTGTGGGTCAACCTGCCCGCCAAAGACAAAATGGCGACGCCTGGCTACCAGAGCATCACTCAGGCGGATATCCCGGTGGTCACCCTGCCGGATAACAGCGGAACAATGCGCGTGATTGCTGGCCGCTTTGGAGAGGTAACCGGCCCGGCGCATACCTTCTCACCGCTTAACGTATGGGATCTCGCGCTGCACCAGGGCAGCCACCTGACGCTCAATCAGCCCGAAGGCTGGAGCACGGCGCTGGTTGTTGTTGAGGGCAGCGTGACGGTGAACGGCACCACGCCTGCGGGTGAGGCGCAGCTGGTCGTGCTGAGTCAGAGCGGCGACAAGCTGCATCTCGAAGCCAGCAGCGATGCCAAAGTGTTGCTGATGGCCGGGGAGCCACTGAATGAACCCATCGTGGGCTATGGCCCGTTTGTGATGAACAGTAAAACCGAAATCGCCGAAGCTATTCGCGATTTCAACTCCGGCCGCTTTGGCCAAATCTAAACGTAATAAAGGAGCGCATTATGTCTACCCCTGCAAACTTCAACGGTGCACGTCCCGTTATTGACGTCAATGATGCCGTTATGCTGCTTATCGATCACCAGAGCGGATTGTTCCAGACTGTTGGAGACATGCCAATGCCTGAGCTGCGCGCTCGTGCAGCAGCGCTGGCAAAGATCGCCTCGCTGGCGAAGATCCCGGTGATCACCACGGCGTCGGTTCCACAGGGACCGAACGGCCCGCTTATCCCGGAGATCCACGCCAATGCGCCGCACGCACAGTATGTGGCACGCAAGGGTGAGATCAACGCCTGGGATAATCCGGAGTTCGTGGCGGCGGTGAAAGCCACCGGACGCAAAACGCTGATTATCGCGGGGACGATTACCAGCGTTTGCATGGCCTTCCCGTCCATCAGCGCGGTGGCGGACGGATATAAAGTGTTTGCGGTGATTGATGCCTCCGGCACCTACAGCAAAATGGCGCAAGAGATCACCCTGGCGCGCGTGGTGCAGGCAGGCGTGGTACCGATGGACACAGCGGCAGTGGCCTCAGAGATCCAGCGCACGTGGAACCGTGAAGATGCGGGAGAATGGGCAGAGGTGTACACACACATCTTCCCTGCCTACCAGCTGCTGATCGAAAGTTACAGCAAAGCGCAGGACGTCGTGAAAAACAGCGAAGTGCTCGATTCGCAGCGTTGATCCTGCGCGGTGCGCCATAAGCTGATTAAGGCTTAACCGAACAGGCACGAATGCAGAAAATCTGCTTGACCGCTTTCGCGCAACTCCCTATAGTAGCGCCCCGTTGCCCCCCAAGCGGTCAGGCAGCAAAACAATATGGTGAGGTGTCCGAGTGGCTGAAGGAGCACGCCTGGAAAGTGTGTATACGGCAACGTATCGGGGGTTCGAATCCCCCCCTCACCGCCATATTTAAGATGAGAGCTCGTACGAAAGTACGGGCTTTTTTCTTTTATATTCTCCGAAAAGGGGGGGATGAGAACCCCCGACTGGGGTTCGACAACTGGCGGCAGCCAGTTGGACAGACTGAGAGCATAGCGAACAGGCTGCCCGCAGGGCGAGCGAAGCGAGTCAATCCCCCCCTCACCGCCATATTTTAAGAAGAGCTCGCATGAAAATGCGGGCTTTTTTTTCGCATGTTGCACGTCTGCGGGGGGATGAGAACCCCCGACCGGGGTTCGACAACTGGCGCAGCCAGTTGGACAGACTGAGAGCGAAGCGAGTCAATCCCCGCCGGTGCGGGTGATACCGCCTCACCCATAAAAAAAGCCCGCGCATAAGCACGGGCCCGTTTTAAACTATTCCTCAGTTATTCAACTTCCCCGCCGGCTGCTTTCCTTCAGGAGAAGAAACCTGCCCCGGCAATCCCCCCTCTTCATCTCTGCGCTCCCCCAGCCAGTAATCCGCATTTTTAATCCCAAGCCGAACCGGATCAAACTGTGGATCAATTCCCTGCGCATTCTGGGTTTCATAATCCTTCAGGCTGGCAAAGGCTTTTTTATGCAAGAGGACAATGGCAATAATGTTGAGCCAGGCCATCAGCCCTACCCCGATATCCCCTAATCCCCATGCCAGATCCGCGGTGCGGATTGTGCCATATACCGTGGAAGCCATCAGACATAATTTAAGCAGGAATGTCAGCCACGGACGGTGAATTTTACGGTTGATGTAGGCGATATTGGTTTCAGCGATATAGTAATAGGCAATGATGGTGGTGAAGGCAAAGAAGAATAGCGCGATGGCGACAAAGTAATTACCAAAGCCCGGCATCATACTTTCCATCGCTGTCTGCACATAGCCAGGACCCGCCGCCACGCCTGCAATACCGGTATAAAGGGCTGCGCCGTCGACGCCCTGAACATTATAAAGCCCGGTGATCAACAGCATAAACCCGGTCGCGGAGCAGACAAACAGCGTGTCGATATATACGGAGAACGCCTGAACCAGCCCTTGTTTCACCGGATGACTTACGGCTGCTGCCGAGGATGCATGTGGCCCGGTGCCCTGCGCCGCCTCGTTGGAATAGACGCCGCGTTTAACGCCCCACATGATAGCCTGGCCCAGAATAGCGCCAAATCCCGCTTCAAGGCCAAAAGCACTTTTCCAGATCAGCAGGATAACAGCAGGCAGTTTTTCAATATTGATCGCGATAATAACGCAGGCAACAATAATATAGCCGAGCGCCATAAACGGAACGACCATACTGCTAAAGCTGGCGATCCTTTTTACACCACCGAAAATAATGAAGCTTAACAGTACAGCCAGTATTGCCGCCGTAACGTTTGGGTTAAGACCGAAGGCAATATCCAGGCTGGCGGCAATTGAGTTTGCCTGTACGCCCGGAAGTAATAAACCGCAGGAGAAAATGGTCACAATAGCAAATAACCATGCGTACCACTTCACCCCCAACCCTTTTTCAATATAAAAGGCAGGTCCCCCACGATATTCGCCGTTAATTTTTTCTTTATAAACCTGACCTAACGTGGATTCAACAAAAGCAGAGCTGGCGCCTAAAAATGCCACTACCCACATCCAGAAAAGCGCACCGGGGCCACCAAAGGTAATGGCGGTCGCCACACCGGCGATATTCCCTGTCCCTACGCGGCCCGCCAGCGTCATCGTCAACGCCTGAAACGATGATACGCCGGCATCGGTAGCCCCGCCCTGAAACATCAGGGTAATCATATGTTTTATATGACGTAATTGTAGAAAACGACTACGCAGTGAGAAATAGAGACCGACACCCAGACATAAAAATATTAACGCAGGGCTCCAGATAACACCGTTAATTGCACTAACCAGTTCGTTCATGTATGACCCTCAGCGTGATGTTCCAGAGGAAACGATCCCCTGGTGTGTTTCTTCTTAGAATTTAATTTGAACAAGTACGAAACATAGATAATTACCCAAAAGACACCAACTTAATTTTTACTGCTTAGTCATGTTCTGTGACAACATTCACGTTTAATTTTCACCTAACAATTAGCGCGATCATTATATTCACAGGTATTTTGTGGGTATTGTAAATACATATCACATTTTTTCTAACTGTATAAAAAGCGTTCGCAGTAAATTAACAGTAATATTATTATTACCGCAAAACGGTGCGTAAATGCCGTTGAATGCTATAGGAAATAAATATGATTTAAAAAAAGCCATGCGAGCAGAGGGAATAAAAGAAGCTTCCCGGCATGACGCCGGGAAGAAATGACTTAAAATGTGAAATGATCTTAGTCGGAGTACACTTCCAGCGTTCGTTGACACAGCGCTGAGCGGACGCAGTCCTCTTTTGTGAAGCGGACCACCCCTATCATCTCATCTTCCTCAAAACGTGACATGGCATCGCTCAGGCCAGACTTCACGCCCGACGGCAGGTCACACTGGGTAATATCGCCGTTGACGATAACCGTCACGTTCTCCCCGAGGCGCGTTAAAAACATCTTCATTTGCGCAGCGGTCACGTTCTGAGCCTCGTCAAGAATAACGACCGCATTTTCAAATGTACGTCCGCGCATATAGGCGAACGGCGCGATTTCCACCTTGCCAATCTCTGGTCGCAGGCAGTACTGCATAAAGGAAGCGCCCAACCGCTTCACCAGCACGTCATAGACGGGCCTGAAGTACGGGGCAAACTTCTCAGAAATATCGCCGGGCAGGAAGCCCAGATCTTCATCCGCTTGCAGTACCGGACGGGTAACGATGATCCTTTCCACGTCCTTATGAATCAGCGCCTCCGCCGCTTTGGCGGCACTGATCCAGGTTTTCCCGCATCCGGCTTCCCCGGTTGCAAAGATGAGCTGTTTACTCTCGATAGCATTCAGGTAGTGCGCCTGAGCTTCATTCCGCGCCACTATTGGCGATGCATCGCGGCTGTCCCGCGCCATGCCAATGGATTCTACGCCGCTCATCTGCACAAGCGAGGTGACCGATTCTTCTTCACGCTGTTTATGGCTACGTGAATCCCGTCTCAGCACACGTTTTGCTTCGCGACGAGCTTTGATCACTGCTTTCTGTCTTCCCATGGATAGCACCTTGAGTTGTTGGTATTCATCACACGCGCCAGCATCGGCACGATTATGCGCACGAACATCAGAGGGTTGGCTTCCTTGTAAGCCATTGCTTGCATTACCGGATGACGATACAGAACGGCTACGCGCACCGTTATGCACGTCGGTAGAAATCGTATTTAGAGGTGGAGGGGAGAATTTTGTGGTGAGGAAATCGCTGCCGGAGTCTGAGCCTCCGCGCCGGGTGCTGCGGTTGATGTGTTTACCTTGTCCAGTACAGGACGCAACCATTCGCGATCTCCATAGTGAGTCAATATCACTGCCGGGAACTACCGCTGTCTTATCTTAAGTACATCAGGAATTATCATAAATGCAACATTTATTTTACCTAGATGCAACCTTTAAGACTGCTCCTGCAGCGGAATCAGTCTCATATATGAATATTACAGAAATATAACAACAAGATAGTCATATGGAAAAATAATGTCCCCGCGAACTGTCGCAGGGACGATTATCAGGCTTCTATCAGACCCTGAGCGAGCCAGGTCTTCGCGTCACGCGCGCCGGGCAGGGCAAAGAAATAGCCGCCGCCGATGGGCTTGATGTACTCCTCCAGCGCTTCGCCGTTGAGCCGCTTCTGCACGGTGAGGAACCCTTTCTCCAGATCGTGCTGATAGCAGACAAACAGCAGTCCCATATCAAGCTGACCGGAATTGGTCACCCCCAACGAGTAGCTGTAGCCCCTGCGCATCATCAGGCTGGACTGGGTCTCTTTGGTGCGAGGATTGGCGAGACGAATATGGCTGTCCAGCGCGATGACATCTCCGTTCGGGTCGCGGGCGTAGTCGGGTTCATCGTGCTCGTGCTTCATGCCGAGCGGTGCGCCGGTTTGCTTATCGCGGCCGAAGATCGTCTGCTGCTCTTTCAGCGGCGTGCGGTCCCAGAACTCCACGTGGAACTGAATGATACGCACCGCCTGATAGCTGCCACCCACCGCCCAGGCCGGTTCGCCCTGATCCGCCGTCACCCAGACCACGTTTTTCATCAACACGGTATTGCTGCTGTCCGGGTTGGCGGTACCGTCTTTGAAGCCCAGCAGGTTGACCGGCGTCTCTTTCCCTTTACTGCGCGCGGCGTGGTCAGAGATAAAACCTTCCCGCTTCCAGCGCACGCTGAGCAGATCCGGGGTGTGCTTGATGATATCGCGCAGGGCGTGGATCACCGTATCCTGGGTATTGGCGCAGATCTGCAACAGCAGATCGCCGTGGCACAACGCCGCGTCGAGAGAGTCATTCGGGAATCGCGTCATTTTTTGCAGCGCTTTCGGCTTCTGCTTCGCCAGACCGTAGCGATCATCAAACAGCGATTCCCCCACCGACACGGTGATGGTCAGATTATCGGGAGCGATAAACGCCCCGAGGATCCCGGAATCCATCGGCGGCAGGCGCGGATTCGGTGTTTCCGGTGCCGGACCGCCCGCCGTAAGGAAGGCAATGCGCGTGGTCAACAGCCTGAACAGACGCTCAAGGTCAGCCTTATCACTCGCCAGCGAATCGAAAGCCACCAGCATCATCGAGGCCTGCTGCGGCGTCAGGATTCCTGCCTGGTGCTCACCATAAAACGGCTGCGTTTCCATACGCGCATCCGGGGAGAGCGTGCCGGGGGCACTTTGCGGTTTTGCCGCATGCGCCACCGGACAGCCGCCCGCCAGGGCAAACGCGCCGCCCAGCGCCCCTACCCCTTTTAACAACCGACGTCGGGAAGGTTCCGCCACGTCGTACTCATCATGCTTGTTCATCGCTTAGTCCAGACCCAGAACGCCACGCAGCAGGGAGAGATCTTCCGCCAGCGTCGTAATCGGGCCTTTCAGCGCGTTACGGTCAGCATCGGTCAGCTTGTCGTAGGTTTCGAACCCGTCTTTGGTACGGTATTTCGCCAGGATGGCGTCAACTTTCTTAAAGTTGGCATCCACTTTCGCCAGCAGTTCGCCGTTCTCTTTTTGCAGCTGGGGCCGCAGCAGATCGACAATTTTCTGTGCGCCGTCGACGTTTGCCTGGAAGTCCCACAGGTCGGTGTGGCTGTAGCGATCTTCTTCACCGCTGATTTTGCTCGCGGCCACTTCTTCAATCAGACCCGCTGCACCACCTACCACTTTCGACGGCGGGAAGGCCAGCTCGCTGATGCGTTTTTGCAGCTCCAGCACGTCGCTATTGAGCTGATCGGCGTATTTCTCCATCCCTTTGGTGGAGCTATCGCCAAACAGGGCTTTTTCCAGGCGGTGGAAGCCGGTGAATTTCGGATCGGCGGCCTTCTGCTCGTAGTCATCTTCGCGGGCGTCAATGCTGCCATCGAGGTCAGAGAACAGCTCGGCAATCGGCTCGATGCGCTCGTAGTGCTGACGTGTCGGCGCATACAGGGATTTCGCTTTTTCGATATCGCCCGCTTTCGCCGCGTCGGTAAAGGCTTTGGTGCCTGCCACCAGGTCAGCCGTCTCTTTGGTGACGTAGGCTTTATAGGCGGTAATGGCGTCGCCGAGGCTCAGCAGCGCGGTGCCTTTGGCCCCGTCCGCCGTCGCTGCGCCTTTGACGATCAGCTTACCTTTCGGGTTAGTCAGCAGGCCGCAGGTCATGTCATATTCCCCCGGCTGAAGATTAGCGGTCATTTTCTGGCTGAAGCCAGGCGCGATATTTTCACGCTCTTCTACCACCATCACGCCTTTCAGGATCTCCCACTCCAGCGCCTTCTGGCTGTGGTTCTGAATAATAAACTGGGTTTTACCGCTGTTAACCGTGATGGTCATCGGCTCGCACTGTTTATCGTTGACGGTGACTTTTACCTGCGGAATATCTGCTGCCTGAGCGGCGAAGGCAGACGCGAACAGCGCTGCCACACCAACCTGTAACGCGCTACGACGGAATTGAATAGCCATGTCTCTTCCCTTTAAAGTATGTTGTAACTAAACAAAGCGCTTCACGGCGCAGTACGCGACGGCTGAGCGCTGGGGCGCGATGGCATGAAGAACAGCACCAGCGCCGGAATAAGATAGATAAAGTACATCGCCACCTCGCTGACGCTCGGCGTTTCCTGATAGCCGAAGATACCTTCAAGGAGCGTGCCGGTCAGTGAGTGGGTGGAGAGAACGTTACTAAGATCAAACGCCACGTCCTGGAAGTGGTTCCACAGGCCCGCTTCATGGAAGGCGCGGATCGCCCCTGCCGCCAGCCCCGCGGCCACCAGCAAAATAAACAGGCTGGTCCACTTGAAGAACGCGCCCAGGTTAAGACGAATTCCGCCCCAGTAGAGCAGGAAGCCAAGCACAACCGCCGTGGCCAGCCCAAGCATCGCGCCCAGCGGCGGCCAGATGCCCACGTCCTGCTGAAAAGCCGCGAGCAGGAAGAACACTGACTCCAGGCCTTCACGCGCCACGGCGAAAAAAACCATCATGATCAGCGCCCAGCCGTGTTGGTTGCCTTTTTGCAAGGCGTTATCCACCGCCTGCTCCAGCTGTACCTTCACGTTACGGGAGACCTTGCGCATCCAGAACACCATCCAGGTGAGGATCACCACCGCTATTACGGCAACAATGCCTTCAAAAAGCTCTTGCTCTTTCTGAGGAAATTCTCCGGTGGTTTCGTTGATAAGAATACCCAGCCCCAGGCAGAGCGCCGCGGCCAGGAAGACGCCAACCCACATCACGCCGATCCAGCGTCCACGCTGGGTGCGCTTCAGATAACTGGCGATAAGGCTAACAATCAGGGCCGCTTCAAGGCCTTCACGTAACATAATGAGAAAAGGAACAAACATGCAGACACCTTAAATGTTTATCGCGGTCAACTGATGCAAAGAAAGGTAAATTCTTGTGATAGTGATTATCATTACGGCTACAAGAAAAACAAGCGAAATATGTGGAGTTTTGATGACCAGATGTAAACGCATTGCGGAATAATAATTGCCTGAGTAACCGTTGCGTTTATAAGGTATAACGAAAATGCCCATTTACGGTTAACCGGGGCTGTGGCTAAATGTCCGCCTCGAAAACCAACTGAAAATAAACCATGTTTAAAATTGTCCATTTCCTGCTGGCGCTGGTGATTATTCTTGCGCTCGCCTGGCTGGTGAGTTTCGACCGCCGAAAAATTCGCATTCGTTTCGTTTTACAGCTGATCGTGATTGAAATCGCGCTGGCATTCTTTTTTCTGCATGCATAAAGCGGCCTGTTCATTATTAAACATGTCTCCGGTTTCTTTGAGTCACTGCTTAAATTCGCTGCCGAAGGGACGAATTTTGTCTTTGGCGGGATGGGTGAAAAAGGGCTGGCGTTCATTTTCCTTGGCGTGCTCTGCCCCATTATTTTTATCTCGGCGCTGATTGGTATTCTGCAGCACTGGCGTATTCTGCCGATCTTTATTCGGGTTATCGGGACGCTGCTGTCAAAACTGAACGGCATGGGCAAGCTGGAATCCTTTAACGCGGTGAGCTCACTGATACTCGGTCAGTCGGAAAACTTCATTGCCTACAAGGGCGTGTTGGGCGATCTCTCCTCGCGCCGCCTGTTTACGATGGCTGCAACGGCGATGTCGACGGTTTCGCTGTCGATTGTCGGTGCCTATATGACCATGCTCGACGCCAGATTTGTCGTCGCGGCACTGATCCTGAACATGTTCAGCACCTTTATTATCCTTTCGGTCATTAACCCGGCCCGCCCGGAAGCCGAACCCGATATCAAACTGGAAAAGCTGCATGAATCCCAGACCTTCTTTGAAATGCTGGGCGAATATATTCTGGCCGGTTTTAAGGTGGCGATGATTATTCTGGCGATGCTGATTGGCTTTATCGCCCTTATTAGCGCCGTTAATGCCCTCTTCTCCAGCGTATTTGGCCTGAGCTTCCAGCAGATTCTGGGTTACGTGTTTTATCCGCTGGCGTGGCTTATTGGTATTCCGCTGAGCGATGCCTTAAGCGCGGGCAGTATTATGGCAACCAAACTGGTGGCGAATGAATTTGTGGCGATGATCGAGCTGCAAAAAATAGCCCACCAAATGTCACCGCGCGGACTGGGGATTTTGTCAGTGTTCCTGGTGTCGTTCGCTAACTTTGCCTCCATTGGTATTGTGGCGGGGGCAATAAAAGGCCTGAACGAGCAACAGGGTAATGTGGTGTCGCGGTTTGGTTTACGCCTGGTATACGGGGCAACGCTGGTGAGTTTGCTGTCGGCGAGCTTTGCGGGGTTGGTGTTGTAAGTTTTGTGCGGTTAATGCCCGGCGGCGCTTCGCTTGCACGGGCCTACGATACAACAACGGCGGGATTTCCCGCCGTTTTTTATTAAAACTGTAAGCACACCGGCTGGTCGACCCGCATCACCGACTCCTGTGCGAAGCGGGATTTATAAATACCGCGTAAAGCCTCGATGTTTTTCTCGCTCTGCGCGTCTTTGCCGTGGATCAGCATCAGCGCCTTGCTCGGCTCGCGCGCCACCTTGCCGTCGTTACCCAGCCACTGACCGCGGGCATCAAATACCGTTAAGCCATCGCGAAAGCGCGGCGTCACGTCCTGGTCGACAAACTGCTGCCATTCGTTGCCTGTGATTTGCGCCCCGGCAGGACGGTTTAAGCCGAAATAGAGCGTGGTTTGCTGCATCTGATTTTCTGCTTTGCAGGTTTCCACCGCCGCATGCTGCGCGGGTGCGTTACAGCCCGCCAGCATCACGCATGCTGCCACCATTAGCCCTGTTTTAATTCTCATTGATGAAGACTCACATAGGTGAAAGGACTATCCCCTCTCCCCACCGGGGAGAGGGTTAGGGTGAGAGGGAAATTACTCAGCCTGGAGCTTAGACGGCGGCGCTGAGTGGTAATGCGCATCCGCTTCCGCAAAGCGCTTCTGCATAGATGCAGACGGCGCTTTACCCAGCAGGCTAAACACCACAATACCGAGGCTGCCGAAGATGAAGCCCGGGATAATTTCGTACAGGCCCAGCCACGCGAACTGTTTCCAGACGATAACGGTAACCGCACCGATGATCATCCCCGCCAGCGCGCCGTTGCGGGTCATGCGTGACCACAGAACGGAGAACAGCACCACCGGACCAAATGCGGCGCCAAAGCCCGCCCACGCGTAGCTCACCAGCCCCAGCACGCGGTTTTCCGGGTTAGCCGCCAGCGCAATCGCCACCAGCGCCACCAGCAGCACCATAAAACGCCCTACCCACACCAGCTCTTTCTGGCTCGCGCCCTTACGCAGGAACGCTTTGTAGAGGTCTTCGGTGATGGCACTGGAGCACACCAGCAGCTGACAGCTCAGGGTGGACATGACTGCCGCCAGGATCGCGGAGAGCAGGATACCGGCAATCCACGGGTTGAACAGGATCTGCGCCAGCTCGATGAACACGCGCTCGGCGTTCTGGTTCACCGCGCCCGCCTGCGCCGGGTTGTTGTTGAAGTAGGCGATACCGAAGAAACCGACCGCGCACGCCCCCGCCAGACACAGGATCATCCACGTCATGCTGATGCGACGCGCGTGAACGATGGTGTGGTGAGAATCCGCCGCCATAAAGCGCGCCAGAATGTGCGGCTGACCGAAGTAGCCCAGGCCCCAGCCCATCAGGGAGACGATGGCCACGAAGTTCAGCCCTTTCAGCATATCGACGTTTTCGATGCTCTTCTGCTTGATCACTTCCAGCGATTCACCAAAGCCGCCGACGGTAAAGATCACAATTATCGGGGTCAGGATCAGGGCGAAAATCATCAGACTCGCCTGCACGGTATCGGTCCAGCTTACCGCCAGGAATCCGCCCACGAAGGTATAGAGGATGGTCGCGGCCGCACCGGCCCACAGCGCCGTTTCATAGCTCATGCCGAAGGTGCTTTCGAACAGACGCGCGCCCGCCACAATGCCGGAGGCACAGTAGATGGTGAAGAACAGCAGGATCACCACCGCAGAGATAATACGCAATATGCGGCTGTTATCTTCAAAGCGTCCGGTGAAGTAATCCGGCAGCGTCAGGGCGTTGTTGTTGGCTTCGGTATGCACACGCAGACGGCCTGCTACCAGCTTCCAGTTAATCCACGCGCCAACGGTCAGGCCGATGGCGATCCAGCTTTCGGAGATACCGGAGATGAAAATCGCGCCCGGCAGCCCCATCAGCAGCCAGCCGCTCATGTCGGATGCGCCCGCTGAGAGTGCGGTGACCATCGGGCCCAAGCTGCGCCCGCCGAGGATGTAGTCGTCAAAGTTTTTAGTGGAACGCCATGCCAAAAACCCTATCAGGATCATGCCAAAAATATAAACGAGAAATGTCACCAGCATCGGTGTGCTAATAGCCATTCAAATTCTCCAAAATGTCGAGCGACAGCCGTCCGGGCTGCCTTGTTATGTCATCACCGGAACGTAGTGATGTGTGTATGTGTTTCCGTTGGGCGCGCTATCCTGCCGTATACGCATCCCACTGACAAACGATTTAACACTGCATTTACATGAATTTCATCCCTGGTTTTATACGTCTTTCCTATAGGTTGCACTCGCTCACGCTTTTATGGGTTGCACCTTTAAAAAGTGTTAAGCACCGCATAAAAACTGGGCTCAGAAACCGCCGCGCGTTCTTTTTCACAGCTAACTAATCGTTAACAATCCATTCATTTTCCAGCTTGCAGACCAGGTCACATTTAACACGGTTGCACAAAGTTGCAACATGGTGGATATTTCACGCTATCAACAGAACGCTATTACAGAACAACAGGAGTTTTGGCATGGGGATGACCACCATGGGGGTTAAGCTGGATGACGCTACCCGCGAACGGATTAAAACCGCTGCGACCCGTATCGACCGCACGCCGCACTGGTTAATCAAGCAGGCGATTTTTAACTATCTGGAAAGACTGGAGAGTGAAGAAGGTCTGCCGGAGCTGCCTGCCCTGCTGGCGGGCGCTGCGAACGAAGGCGAAGAGGCCGCGACGGCCGCTGATGAGAACCACCAGCCGTTCCTGGAATTTGCCGAGCAGATCCTGCCGCAGTCCGTCAGCCGCGCCGCCATTACCGGCGCCTATCGCCGTGCCGAAACCGACGCCGTGCCGATGCTGCTGGAGCAGGCGCGCCTGCCGGAAGCCGTTGCCGCTCAGGCGCACAGCCTGGCGTATCAGCTCGCCGACAAGCTGCGTAATCAGAAAACCGCCAGCGGACGCGCCGGTATGGTGCAGGGTCTGTTGCAGGAGTTCTCCCTCTCCTCGCAGGAAGGCGTGGCGCTGATGTGTCTGGCGGAAGCGCTGCTGCGTATCCCAGATAAAGCCACCCGCGATGCCCTGATCCGCGACAAAATCAGCAACGGCAACTGGCACTCCCACATTGGCCGCAGCCCGTCCCTGTTTGTGAACGCCGCCACCTGGGGCCTGCTGTTTACTGGCAAGCTGGTCTCCACCCATAACGAAGCCAACCTGTCGCGCTCCCTGAACCGTATTATCGGCAAGAGCGGCGAGCCGCTGATCCGTAAGGGCGTGGACATGGCGATGCGCCTGATGGGCGAGCAGTTCGTCACCGGGGAAACCATTGCCGAAGCGCTGGCGAACGCCCGCAAGCTGGAAGACAAAGGCTTCCGCTACTCCTACGACATGCTGGGTGAAGCGGCGCTGACCGCCGCCGACGCGCAGGCCTACATGGTCTCTTACCAGCAGGCGATCCACGCCATCGGTAAAGCGTCCAACGGTCGCGGTATTTATGAAGGGCCAGGCATCTCTATCAAGCTTTCCGCCCTGCACCCGCGCTACAGCCGCGCGCAGTACGACCGGGTGATGGAAGAACTCTACCCGCGCCTGAAGTCCCTGACCCTGCTGGCGCGCCAGTATGACATCGGCATCAACATCGACGCCGAAGAGGCGGATCGTCTGGAGATCTCCCTCGATCTGCTGGAAAAACTGTGCTTCGAGCCGGAGCTGGCGGGCTGGAACGGGATTGGTTTCGTTATCCAGGCCTACCAGAAACGCTGCCCGTTCGTCATTGACTACCTGATTGACCTGGCCAGCCGCAGCCGTCGCCGCCTGATGATCCGTCTGGTGAAGGGTGCCTACTGGGACAGCGAAATCAAACGCGCCCAGATGGAAGGACTGGAAGGCTATCCGGTCTATACCCGCAAGGTCTACACCGACGTCTCTTACCTCGCCTGCGCGAAAAAACTGCTCGGCGTGCCGAACCTGATTTATCCGCAGTTCGCCACCCACAACGCCCACACCCTGGCGGCGATCTACAGCCTGGCGGGTCAGAACTACTATCCGGGCCAGTACGAGTTCCAGTGTCTGCATGGCATGGGTGAACCGCTGTACGAACAGGTGACCGGTAAAGTGGCCGACGGCAAGCTGAACCGTCCGTGCCGTATTTATGCCCCGGTAGGTACTCACGAAACCCTGCTGGCCTACCTGGTGCGTCGTTTGCTGGAGAACGGGGCGAACACCTCCTTCGTTAACCGCATCGCCGATACCACCCTGCCGCTGGACGAACTGGTGGCCGATCCGGTACAGGCCGTAGAGAAGATGGCGGCGCATGAAGGCCAAATTGGTCTGCCGCATCCGAAGATTGCCCTGCCGCGCGAGCTGTATGGTGCAGGTCGCGTCAACTCGGCGGGTCTGGATCTCGCCAACGAACACCGTCTGGCGTCGCTCTCTTCTGCCCTGCTTAACAGCGCATTGCAGAAGTGGCAGGCCAAACCGATCCTTGAGCAGTCCGTTGAAGACGGTGAAATGCAGCCGGTGATCAACCCGGCAGAGCCGAAGGATATCGTCGGCTACGTGCGCGAAGCCACAGAAGCGGAAGTGGATCAGGCTTTGGAGAGCGCGGTGAACAACGCGCCAATCTGGTTTGCCACCCCGCCGCAGGAGCGTGCCGCCATTCTGGAACGCGCGGCGGTGCTGATGGAAGATCAGATGCAGCAGCTTATCGGCATTCTGGTGCGTGAAGCGGGTAAAACCTTCAGCAACGCCATCGCCGAAGTGCGTGAGGCGGTCGACTTCCTGCACTACTACGCCGGTCAGGTGCGTGATGATTTCGACAACGAAACGCACCGTCCGCTCGGCCCGGTGGTCTGTATCAGCCCGTGGAACTTCCCGCTGGCAATCTTCACCGGCCAGATTGCCGCGGCCCTTGCCGCAGGCAACAGCGTGCTGGCAAAACCGGCAGAGCAGACTCCGCTGATTGCCGCTCAGGGCATTAACATTTTGCTGGAAGCGGGCGTACCGGCGGGCGTGGTGCAGCTGTTGCCGGGGCGCGGTGAAACGGTGGGTGCCAAACTGACCTCCGATAACCGCGTGCGCGGCGTGATGTTTACCGGTTCGACCGAAGTAGCCTCCCTGCTGCAACGCAACATCGCCACCCGTCTGGATGCGCAGGGCCGTCCAACGCCGCTGATCGCTGAAACCGGCGGCATGAACGCCATGATCGTGGACTCCTCCGCGCTCACTGAGCAGGTCGTCGTTGACGTGCTGGCCTCTGCCTTCGACAGCGCGGGTCAACGCTGTTCCGCCCTGCGCGTGCTGTGCTTACAGGATGACGTGGCTGACCACACGCTGAAGATGCTGCGCGGTGCGATGGCGGAATGCCGCATGGGCAACCCGGGCCGTCTCACCACCGATATCGGGCCGGTGATCGACGCGGAAGCCAAAGCCAACATCGAAAACCACATTCAGACCATGCGTGCCAAAGGCCGTCCGGTGTTCCAGGCGGTGCGTGAGAACAGTGAAGATGCCCGCGAGTGGCAGACCGGCACCTTCGTGCCGCCAACGCTGATTGAGCTGGCAAGCTTCGACGAGCTGAAAAAAGAGGTCTTCGGCCCGGTACTGCACGTGGTGCGCTACAACCGTAACAACCTCAACGAGCTGATCGATCAGATCAACGCCTCGGGTTACGGCCTGACGCTTGGCGTGCATACCCGTATCGACGAAACCATTGCCCAGGTGACCGGCAATGCTAAAGTCGGCAACCTGTACGTCAACCGCAACATGGTTGGCGCGGTCGTGGGCGTGCAGCCGTTCGGCGGTGAAGGTCTCTCCGGCACCGGCCCGAAAGCGGGCGGTCCGCTCTATCTGTACCGCCTGCTGGCAAACCGTCCGGAAAATGCGCTGGGCGTGACGCTGGCGCGTCAGGACGCGGACTATCCGGTGGATGCGCAGGTGAAAACCGTGCTGACCCAGCCGCTGGACGCGCTGATTAAGTGGGCAGAAAACCGCCCTGAACTGCGTGCAATTGCGCAGCAGTACGGCGAGCTGGCGCAGGCCGGTACCCAGCGCCTGCTGCCGGGTCCAACCGGTGAGCGCAACACCTGGACGCTGATGCCGCGCGAGCGTGTGCTGTGCATGGCGGATGACGAGCAGGATGCGCTGGTGCAGCTGGCAGCCGCTACAGCAACGGGCTGTGAGGTGCTGTGGCCGGAAGATGCGCTGCATCGCGACCTCGCCAAACAGTTGCCAAAAGCGGTCTCGGCTCGCATTCGCTTTGCGAAGGCCGATGCCCTGCTGACCCAGCCGTTTGACGCGGTGATCTACCACGGTGATTCCGACCAGCTGCGCGAACTGTGTGAGCAGGTTGCGGCCCGCAGCGGTGCCATCGTTTCCGTGCAGGGCTTTGCGCGCGGGGAAACCAACCTGCTGCTGGAGCGTCTGTACGTGGAGCGCTCGCTCAGCGTCAACACCGCGGCGGCAGGCGGTAACGCCAGCCTGATGACAATCGGTTAATCGTGTAAACTTTCCCCGGTGACGCTACGCTTACCGGGGCTACAAAATCACCGTAGGCCGGATAAGCGCAGCGCATCCGGCTTTTTTACACGGAGGGAATGATGAAAAGAGTATTTC
The DNA here is from genome assembly GCF_049236925.1 of Enterobacter cloacae complex sp. SYL003. Lineage (NCBI taxonomy): Bacteria > Pseudomonadati > Pseudomonadota > Gammaproteobacteria > Enterobacterales > Enterobacteriaceae > Enterobacter > Enterobacter cloacae complex sp. SYL003. The sequence continues at coordinate 24,833 of NZ_JBMKJK010000034.1, forward strand.
TCGCAGGCGCAGCACTGCTGCTCAGCGCCAGCGCGCTGGCCGACGAGTGCGATAACGCGACCACCCAGCTTGAACTGAACACCTGTAGCGCGCAGCAGTACCAGGCCGCCGATAAAAAGCTCAACGAGACCTATCAGGCCGCCATCAAACGTGCGGCTGCACCTCAGCGCGATCTGCTGAAAAAGGCGCAGCAGGCGTGGATCAGCCTGCGCGACGCGGACTGTGCGTTTATCGGTTCGGGTACGGAAGGCGGGAGCGTTCAGCCAATGATTGTGAACCAGTGTCTGGCGGAAAAAACCGTGGAGCGCGAAGCGTTTCTGGCCACGCTGATGCAGTGTGAAGAGGGCGACTTAAGCTGTCCCCTCCCGCCGGGCTGACACGGCACTGAACTATTCCCTCTCCCACAGGGCTGAGGGTTCCCCACAAATTAATGCGAGCATTGAGCAATCCCCTCGCCCCTCCGGGGAGAGGGTTAGGGTGAGGGGAACATACGGCGGTGGTGGTCATTCCGTTCACTTTATGT
>NZ_JBMKJK010000035.1:0-16711 GCF_049236925.1 Enterobacter cloacae complex sp. SYL003
CTGTTAAGTAGGTCTATCTGAAGAAGTAGACAACTTTAAAGTCTTTTTCATGTTAAAGGAGACAACTTTAATGTCTGTGTACACCTACCTTTGCTCAAATCAAAATGTTCTGACATACCAAAATGGAGTGTAAAATGACTCAAAACCAGGGTTCTGAGCCAGTACCGGCGAGCCGGACAGGGCAGCTCATCAGCGCCCGGGATATGGCCATGCAGAAATTCGAAGAAGGGATGCGGTTAATCTCGGAAGCGTCGGAACTGTGCGGTCTCTCTCTCTTCACCAGCAGAATTATGCAGCCCAACGCATTTGGTCTTCCGTCGTCACTGGATCGCACCATCGAGGAGGGGCGTAAGGAAATTGACCGTAAAACGTGGAAAAGGCTCTTTGAAGAAATAGGTATGGACCGGTACTGGAACCATAAGCAAAAAGAAGCCTTTAACGAATCCCTACGTACGGATCCGCCCGTCGCTTCCCTGGAGATTGTTAAGGGAACATTACAGCATGCACTGGCTAACAGACGAGACACGCTTGCAGAAGGTTTCGTTGATGTTCTCAACAAGCTTGACCGAAGTTTTAAAAGCAATGCACGGCAATATACAATGCCGAAAAAGCTTGTTCTTCGGGGGATTTTTCCTGGTGTGAACGTACTGAGGTACAACGGTTTCTCGCAGGACAATCACTTTTGTTTACGCGACTTTGAGAATATTGTATGCATCTGTTCTGATACTCCAACACCTGCAACCGGCGGTGGGCTGAGTATGGTCGACAGGCTGACGGCCATGAGAAATACAGATTTCACAGGCGAGGTCTGCGATGAGAATGGCTGGCGGTGTCGCCTGTTTGAGAATGGAAACGTTCATATTTGTATCGACAGTATCTCGCTTCTGAATGCTCTGAACGATCTTATCAGCATATATTTTGCAAACCAGCTTCCGGCCGCAGGAAAAAAATGATGATCGAAAACGATAAAGAAAAAAGCCTGAACGATGCTACCTCGCCAGAGGTGCAGAATGACATCCGCAGCGAATCCACAGAAAAATCAAAGGAAATGGGTCGTTCAAGGTACTCATCTATTGCGATGATCGATTACTTCAATGCAATCGAACGTCTGTGCGAAGAGAAAAAAATTAACCCGGAAAATATCGATCTGAGCTTCAAAGTTCACTGGCTCAGAAACGCTGTTGGCGGCTCGTTTGCAAGGTCACAGGAGATGTTCGCTGAGTACCAGAAGTATGTTAAAGAGGTTCCTGAAGAGGCCCGTTACCTGGATATACCCGATGAGGTGAAGGTTGCACTCGGCGATATTATCTCGTACATCACCTGGCACTACCGTAGAAGCTATACCGCAATACAGAGTGATAGTGTTAAAAAAGCTGAAGCACGTAGCATGCAGCTGGAGGAGGAGGTAACGCAGCTTTTACAGCGGCTTGAGCAAAGCGCTACCGATATGGATGAGCTGAAACTTGAGAATCAGGCGCTACAGGGTCGATTAGAGATCCGGGACAGTACCGTCAAGGAGTTAGAAACAAGGCTGAATGTTGCCGAAGCAGAACTCGAAACCTGCCATCACCAGTTAGATAGCACACGGCATGAATTAAGCCTCGCACAGCAGTCAAATGACTCACTCTCCCAGCAACTGGCTGAACGTAAAACAGAGATCGCTGGTCACCTTGAATATCAAAAAAAGCTGAACGAAGAGATCAACACTCAGCGTTCTGATAATGCCGGTCTTTCCAGACAATGCGACCAGTTAAGTCAGACTGTGTCAGATACAAAGGCAGAGAGGGACAGGTTTGAACAGGAATTGATTGCTGCACAGAACCTCTGTGCTGAGCTGAAAAGTGCACTGTCCGGGAAGGAGGGTGACCTGGTGGCGGTGAATGCCGAGCTTACTGAACTCCATAAACTAAACGAGTCGCTGAGCGCCGACCTGAAAAAAGTAACTTTGGTCAGCCAGGGCTATGAAGCGGAAGTGGCTGAACAAAGCAGTGAATTAAAAACGCTCCAGTCCAAAGTAATGAAGCTGGAAGCTACCCTGGAGGCAGAGAAAACAATCTCAGAATCCCTGAAAGGCACCATTGATACATTGACTGGTGCAATGGCAGGGGGAGGTACTGGAAAGTCAAAACAGCCGCGTAGTAGAAAAACATCATGATAAATGAAGCCAGGTTGATAGACTTCTCTGCATCCCCTAGCACAGTAGACCTTCTGCGGACATTCAGCCCGTCCGCAGGAGTTTTCGTCCTTCAGTCAACAAATGCACTACCTTTTTTGAGTCTCCACTTTCCAGTGCAGAAAACACGTTACCGATTTTACCAACAGCTTGTATCTGAGTGATAACCCCAGTCTTGTAATCATCAAGGATCCCTGACAGGAAAGCGTTCAGTTTTGTCTGTTCGCTTAGTGAAAGCATGTATGACATTTTTTCTCCATTTTAAGCAGGTGTGCCAGTTGAAAGAGGTTTACGTGATTCTGGAAAATGAGGCAGCACCATAGTTTCAGATGCTGTGGTCGCATCCCAGTGCCACCATCCATAAGGCCCATATTCACGGTTGTAATAATCTTTTTTGAGTTGCTTTCGGGCCAGATAAGCAGGAGTGGCCATACCAAATACTTCCATCGGGAACGGCTTATCGCTTTTTGTGTCGAGCAGGTAGAAGTCAGGGAACACCTCACTAATACTCGCATCATAACGCATGGGCTTAACGTACTGCCGGTGCTCTGCATCCAGCTTTTCTGCAACAACCGCCTCATAGGAGGAGTCCAGAGGTATCCAGTTCTCGCTAACGTGCATCAGCACAATTTGATGAGCTCTTACAGAAGGGCCTCTGCCGGTTACCGCAGCTGGTGACGTCAACGCAAAGACAACTATTTTCGCCCCGGATTTCCATGCTGCGTACTCCGATGAAAATCGTTTCTTTACGCTATCCCAATGGCCTTCTGAATTGAAAAAAATCAGCGGTAGCCCCCCAAAATTCCGCAGGGGTAAAAATTTAAGTGGCTTCTCATGCTTTTCAGCATCGTAGCGAGGTAAAACTGACAGGAGCATGAGACGTTTATCACTCATCGCCTGTGATGAAAGACGCTGAATTTGCGACTGAGCGACAGGTTGTTTCGGGTCAGGTACACCAATGAATAAATGGTCACCTATGCAGGCTCTGCCGGTACGAATTTGTTTAGCGGTTTCAAGCAGACGATACCGTACCAGTGAATCGTTACGTTTCCCTGCCATTTTCGGGTACCAGACATTCAGACCAGACTCTGTCCACAAAAGACTAAGCAAGCCCAGGAGGGTCATTGAGGCCTGACCTCCTTCTGGTCGCTGAACATGGGGCAGGGGAGGCACTTCTGATTTTTCAGGAGGATCTTTCTCTGTCATACCGATACCGAGCCTTACAGCCATATCACCTTCGGTTGTAATCCGGACCACACCACTCGCATATCCTTTCAGGCCGGTATGCCGGGCATCAAGGGAGAAGAATACACAGGAAGGATCATGCTCAATGCCCGTGTTAGCGGCTTTGACGAGAATAAAGGCATCACCGTTCGGTAAAGCACGAACATAAAGTCGCTTTTCTCCTTTTCCACGACATCCGCAGGTGATGACTGATTTTTGACCTGAGGTGTGGTGTGCCTTTTTAAGAGCCGACTGCCACCCTTTAGCAAACTCATCCTGCGTTTGAAAGTCAGGTGAGTACCTTTTGACGTTTGGATCGTCGTCGTAAGCAATCATCACTGCGAATTTTTGGCTCATAGTAGTCTCCTAAACAGGAAGTTTAATATCCCAACCAAAGCAACACTTCCTGAGCGTCATACTGTTCCTTTACGCCCATGTCGCTAAAGAATTCTTCGAAATCTGTTTCGGGAACGCAATGCCTGGACAGTTCTTGTAATGCTCGTTCTTTAGATACCGTCTCACCTTCAGCTGATTCGAAATACGTCATGGTTGACCTCTGACATTATTACAACAATCTTAAGCATTTAAATTGATGAAGGAGCTCAGGTCAGCTGACTTCGTCGTAAAACTGCCGCAAGCGCTGGGAGGCTGCAAATTCAATTCGAGACTTCAGCAGTTTGGCGACGGCCGCAAAGACATCAACGACCACGGAGTTCCCAAACTGTCTGTAAGCCTGTGTATTGGACACAGGGATACGGAAAACACTTTCCCCGGGTTTATCGAAGCCCATTAGCCTGCTGCATTCACGTGGCGTTAGCATGCGTGGCCGACGGTCCATGTTGTATGTGTTATGGAAATCAGTTTCTCCCAGCTCATGAGACCAGCCCCGATCAATAAGAATTTCAGATCCGTCTTTCATATAGCGGCTTGAGAGGGTTCTGGTGACACTATTAACATTGGAAGGATCTACTAGTCCAAAACCAAAACCATTGCCTTTTGCCGCATGTTTCTTTGCATAGTTGTATAAGTACTCCCAGAGTTTAGGGGAGAGGATGTATTTACTATCTACGCTCGGATCCAGTAAATCTGAGAGAGAAGGGCGCTTGTCCGGATAAAAGTCTTTAATATCTCTCAGAGTAAAACCGTCTTTCAGACGTAGGTCGCGGCGAAAACCAATAAGGACGATACGTTCACGGTGCTGGGGTCGGAAATGACGGCCATCGATGACTTTAGGATCATCCGCGCCCGTGCTTTCGCTGTTTGCGACGTCGTAGCCAAGCTCATCGAGCGTTTTCATGATGATGTTAAAGGTATTACCCTTATCGTGACTCTTCAGATTTTTTACGTTTTCCAGAACAAAAATTGCAGGTTGTTTTGCCCGGATGATCCTGGCCACATCAAAGAAGAGCGTACCCTGAGTGTCGCACTCGAAACCGTGTTTGCGACCCATAGAGTTCTTTTTACTGACACCGGCGATGCTGAATGGCTGGCATGGAAATCCCGCAAGAAGAACATCATGATCCGGGATAGAGGCATCGATAAATTTGTATGCCTCGTCATCAGTAACCTCGGGCCGGTTGCTAAGAGTGATGTCACGGATGTCTGAATTGAAGCGGTGCTCGTTCTCATCGCAATACCAGTTCGCCCGGTAAGTACGGCTGGAATAAGTATTCCATTCGCTCGTGAAAAGACATTTACCACCGATGGCATCAAATCCGCTTCGCAGTCCACCTATCCCTGCAAACAGATCGATAAAGCTAAAGTGCCTGTCCTCATAATCAGCAGGTCGTGAAGGTATTAAAGTCTGTAGATAGCGTCCATCTGCGATACTCAGATCACAATGCTCAGGTATGCATGTAACCTGACGTTTAAGGGATGCACGGGACCAATTACTGCCATTTTCATCATTTAATACCTGAGCCAGATATTTCAGGTCATAAATAGTCGAAGCTGTTAACAAAGTTTTGTGGATCAGAGATGGTGTTTTATCCACATCATTCAGGTCTGTCTCAAGATCATGAGTGTAACGTTTCATCCAAACTCTCTCAGGAATAATATCTTTGAGATAGATTAACACGCTTAATTTGGATTATTTTTTGGTTCAGGTTCTAAATTTATTGTGATTATTCTGCCTTTAAGTTGCAAAAAGATTGGTTTTAAGCCCGCCCATGAAATAATGACTTGTTAAAATACTGCCTGTAAATAGGCTTGTGGATACATGTCTGTACTCAACAAATTCAGGTGAAATGATGTTTTTTTTTACAAAGTTACTTTTGCCCATCATGATTGTTGTATTCCCAGTGGCGTCCTGGGGGAACTCAACAACTTTTGAGGCAAAGGTGGTTAAGATTGTTGACGGTGACACCATAACTGCGTTGGATGCTCAAAACACAACCATCAAAATACGGATGTATGGTATAGACGCTCCTGAATCTAAACAGGCTTTTGGCCAAAAAGCAAAACAGGCCTTAACCACAGCTATAGCAACTAAAATCGTTACCGTGATAGACCATGGTACGGATATCTATGGCCGTATGTTAGGTACCATCTGGTTAGATGGATATGATATCAATGCCTCTATGGTGGACAGTGGATATGCGTGGGTTTATCGGTTCGAAGATAACGCCATTGTCCCTGGCTATATCAAATATGAATCCGCAGCACAAAAGGAGGCAAAAGGGTTATGGGCAGACACCAACCCTGTCCCACCATGGCAGTGGAGACAGGCAAACGAAAAGCCCAGAAAGGTGAAAGGGAAGAAATAACCATGATGAAAGAGCCTCATCCGTTACTTCAGTTGGTACTAAACGATTCCGGTCGTCTAACCATGCCTGTTTATTATAGAGATCAACAGTATTGCCCGACTTGCCTTACAAAGGTGTTGAAGAGTGAGGATGGAAGTTTGGCGCACCTCGGGGAAATAAATCAAAATACATGTAGACCTTCTATTTCAGTAGTTGTGACAAAAGCAATTATTGAAATGTTATGTGACGGGGAAAAAATATTTGTAAATCCAATACGATACCGAGGCCGGGTGCTGGCACCCTCAGTAATTTTTTCTCCCGACACTCACACTTTCAAACCGTTTATAAATACAGACTATCAGCCTGTGGGAGCAAACTGGAAAAGTGAAAAGGGATATAAACTCGGTCTGTTTTATCTCAAAGATCGAGCCAACTCTATCAATAAAGAGGAATTTGATTTCATTGCCGTTATAGACCCTAAGGCAATGCAGAAAGAATTTATTTCGGCCTGGTCTGAGGTTGATGAAAAAAATCCATTGGAAACGCTGAAGCAGATCTTACGATCTAAAAACAACTCTTCTTTATGGGTAAAATGGCCTGGCAAAATTGAGCATGCGCAAAAAGGAAATTGCAACGAAAATTACTGGTTCGATTATCAATCTGATAATCAGGAAGTGAACTGTACGGTCTCTGTTGTAGGTATCGAAGGTAACAGTTCCGGTGAGACAATTTATAGATTGCAAACTTTGCTAAAGCGTAAGCTCAATGAATATCAACTGGTTCGGTCTTTAGGGACTATTATGCTTCTTGATAATACCGGGAATATGATTCCATCAAACCATCCTTATTTTGAAGTCATCTCAAAAGCATGTATAAATGGAGTGCGTGACTTTGTTCGTCAAAACCCGTGGGTAGTCTGACGGTCAACTATAAAGCATAATATAATTAGTAATAACAAGGAACAGACATGAATGAAAACTCAGTAATCTTAATAAGTTTATTTTGGTTTTTTTTTGGATCGAGTGTTGTAGCTGGTTTTATGGATGCATCATTATATTGCTGGATTTTTGCAGCCATAAGCGCATTGTTTCTTCTTTCGGTGATACAAACACCAAAGGAGTTAACGGTATCTATTCTTCTTGCGGTACTTATGGCAAGCTCCGCAGGTGTTTTCATTCTGGCTTATAAAGTCAAAACGAATGTCGTTTCACCAATCTATCTCTTAAAAAAGCCTACTGCATACATGGCTGAAATAGATAACCGAAGGATTCATGGTTACTAAATATTTTGCAATTGCATCATTTGACGGTCCGGGTTTATTTACCCACAGCATCGACTAATTCAAGAGGTTACATATGATAGTTTCAGAAGCAATTTTTTATTCTTCTATTATTTCCTGGGTTCTTTATTGGTGGTTTATTGGAAATATTACTAAAAAGGTAGGGATGCTTGTTGTTCCACTCACGCTTACCTTCGGATGTTACATTTATGCAATTCATTTGGATGATTCCGAACAGCAAACCAATTTACGTTGGGAGCAGATCGGTTTTATTACCTTTATAATTGTGATAATGTGGGCAGGAAAGTTTGTGATGAAAAGACTATCTGAATGATGATCTAATCCACACTTTTCGATATCTTAGAAAAGTAACTTTGTGAGCAAACAGTCATATGACATGCAAAACGCTGATCTCAAAGACAGATGATGGATACACATTTAGCATTTCACCTTACGAAGACGGGTACCGCTTATCAGTCTCGCCTGAAAATCGTCACAATGGTACCCAAAGCTTTGACGGCTGGTTCCCACGTTTTTTTTCCGAACCACAGTATGCCAAATCATCTTTAACTAAGTTTCTCGGTGAGTCCTTAGTATGGGAAGAAGATTCAAGTAATGCTCTATGAGATTACTTATTATAAATTTTTCTATTAATCTCCATGGAGTGATATATGAATTTGGCCTATTTTTTATTTTTGTCTATAACTGTTATGCTTACGAGCTTTATTATTAAATCACTTGTCGTATTGGTAAAGTTCAAATTACTTCGTGATGAACGTCTCGAATATACCAGCAATAAAAATATTGATGAGATGTACGATTTAATGAATGCGAAGGAAGAAATCCTCATAAGGCATCATAAGCAGATGTTGGCATTGCATCTTTCACTATTAATATTCGTTCTATTTATTGCTTACATTTACTAAAAATAATTTTATTCAACATTTCAACAAAGGGTTTTCAATGGAAAGCTTCGAAACTGAACAAATGATTCAATATGCTTTCTACATAAATATCGTAATAACGACTGGTTTGGCATGGTTTTGCTTGCGGTCAGGATTGCATTACAATTTTTTCAGAAAAGCAGAGAGTGCCAGAACAAAAGGGCTGAGTAGTACCTCTACTGAACACGGTCCAGCAATTGTGAGAATAAAGAAGCTACAAGCATTAGTAGATTTTATTAGTAACTGTGCTTTTCTAATCCTTTCAATTGGCACAGCTTATATTTTGTATTTTTGGATCCACAGTTAACTCATACAAGGTAACTTCGGCAAATAACAACTTCTAATGCAGGACTTTAATAACTATAACGGATGCTACATGAAAAACGACAGTTTAATTACGCGGTATAAAATACTTAAAGGCGAACGCGATGAGTCTATCTTCACCATAATAATCGCGCTAGTAGTAAAGCTGGGGCTGGTAGCCCTGGCATTCTATCTGTTGCTTGGTTCCACGATTGATTGGTCAAGCTGGAAAACCTATGCCGCCATGTTGATCTTTGGAGCATTTCTCTAAAAGGATGACCACGGCAATACCAGGTCAGACAACAAGGTCGTTAGCATGATCGTTGGAAGCAACGGAAGCACCTTGAAAAAGGTCGGCAGCACTATAAAATCCATCAGCAATGCACACAAATAAACTACTGGTATCTTAAAATGAAAGTGAAAGAGTTGATCGCCATGCTGAACGAAAGAGACCCTGAGGCAATTGTTCTGATTTCCGGCTATGAAACGATCGGCGGCACGGAAGTCGCAGAAGCTGATTTGCTCATTGATATGCAGTCAATATGCTTAGAACAGGCTGATAATCTCACAGGAAACCGTAAAGTTGTTTCTTCCGGTGGTGAAGATTCAGTTTGGTTAGGCTGGAAAGATGATTACCGTACAAAGGTGTTTTTAGAAGATGCCCAAATTCCTGATCAAGATGAATGACGGTCAGCGTTGGCTTCAAAGGCAATCTATCAGTACGTGAAACGTAAATGTTAAAAAATAACCACATATGAATCAATAACTTATGTCAAAGCTAAGTAGAGATGTCCGGGGTGGGGCAAAGTTCAAATGTCCTTTGATAATATTGAATTCCTGGATAAAAATCGCATCTTAACCTCTTCGTTTGAGTACCTTGTTGGGTTGACCCCGTATTCGCTTTATTTGTAGTATTGGGCTGCTTTGAAGTGTTTCATGTTCAAACGCGACGTGTTCTGTAAGTTCTTCCTGACAACAGAGCCGACAATATATACACATCCGCTATGGAGAATCTGACAACCGCTATGCGTATTACGCCACCCTGAGTTTTTCCTTCCTCTGTCGTACTGAGCAAGCCTCAGCACGCACTCAATAACATCCCGTCTGCGGATGTGCTTTACCGTACGTAAAAATGTAGCCCTCCAGGGCTGACTGTATCTAAAAACTGAGAAATTACTATGTTGCTGTCCTCGACGCGTAAGGACTGGCTGGGTAACGTCCGTGGTGACGTTCTGGCCGGTATTGTTGTCGCGCTCGCACTCATTCCAGAAGCGATCGCCTTTTCCATTATCGCCGGTGTTGATCCCCAGGTGGGCCTCTACTCGGCGTTCTGTATTCCTCTCGTTATGGCCTTCTTTGGCGGACGTCCGGCGATGATTTCGTCCTCCACCGGTGCAATGGCTCTCCTGATGGTGACGCTGGTGAAAGATCATGGCTTACAGTATTTACTGGCTGCCTCCATACTGACCGGGGTATTCCAGCTGATAGCCGGATATCTGAAGCTTGGCGGGCTGATGCGTTTTGTTTCACGCTCAGTGGTCACGGGGTTTGTTAATGCACTGGCAATACTGATTTTTATGGCCCAGTTGCCTGAGCTGACCAATGTGACATGGCATGTTTATGCCATGACTGCGGCAGGGCTGGGGATCATCTATCTCTTCCCTTATATCAACAAAACCATTCCTTCACCGCTTGTGTGCATCGTGGTGCTGACTGGGATTGCCATGTGGCTGCATCTGGATGTGCGAACCGTCGGGGATATGGGGAAACTTCCCGACAGTCTGCCGGTCTTCCTGCTCCCGGACGTGCCTTTAAATCTTCAGACGCTGCTCATCATCCTGCCATATTCTGCGGGGCTTGCGGTGGTTGGCCTGCTTGAGTCGATGATGACCGCCACTATCGTGGATGACATGACCGACACGCCAAGCGACAAAAACAGGGAGTGCAAAGCTCAGGGCATCGCGAACATCTGCACATCCTTTATCGGAGGAATGGCAGGCTGCGCGATGATTGGGCAATCTGTTATCAACGTAAAATCCGGTGGACGCGGACGACTTTCAACCCTCACGGCGGGCGTGGTGCTGCTTTGCCTGATTGTGTTCCTGCGCAACTGGGTCTCCCAAATTCCGATGGCAGCGCTGGTCGCGGTGATGATTATGGTTTCCATCGGGACATTCTCCTGGCGCTCCATTGCCAACCTGCGGACACACCCCCTTTCAACCAGCGTGGTCATGCTTGCCACCGTCGCGGTTGTGGTGGCAACACATAATCTGGCCTTCGGTGTGCTGACCGGTGTACTGATTGCTTCGCTCAATTTTGCCACTAAAGTATCCCGGTTCATGCGTGTAACCTCAGTTCTGGAGGGGACGAGCCGGACGTATACCGTCACCGGCCAGGTATTCTTTGCATCAGCAGACCGCTTTACGAGCCACTTTGATTTCCGTGAAGCGATTGAGAATGTGGTGATAGACGTTTCACATGCCCATTTCTGGGACATCACGTCCGTCAGCGCCCTGGATAAGGTGGTCATTAAGTTCCGTAGAGAGGGCGCCGGGGTTGAAATACGTGGGATGAATGAAGCCACCCGCACCATCGTTGACCGGTTTGGTGTTCACGATAAACCTGAAGAAGTCGAAAAACTGATGGGCGGTCATTAACAGACTGGAGGGAAAACTATGAATAATACTGTTACAGCCTGTGTGGACGGTTCACTTTCAACGCGGTCAGTGTGTGAATATGCGGCGTGGGCAGCCCGCACTTTGCAATCACAGCTAGCACTGTTGCACGTTATCGAAAAAGACAGCACCCCGGTAGTGTCAGACCTGACCGGCACTCTCGGCATAGACAGTCAGCAATTGCTGACCGATGAGCTGGTAGAAATTGAAGGGCAACGTAATCGCCTGCTGATGGCCCAGGGGAAAGCAATACTGGAAAGTTGTGCTGAACTGCTTCAAAAACAGGGAAGCCCGGATGTGCTTTTGATGCAAAAACACGGTACACCGGATGAAGTTCTGGCAGAGCTGAGCGACCTTCGTCTCATGGTGCTGGGGCGTCGGGGTAGCCAGCATCCGGTAGGCTCTCATCTGGAAAGCGTTATTCGTCTGCAAAAGAAACCCCTACTGGTTGTTCCGGAGAACTACTCAGTGCCTTCCAGAGTCATGCTGGCTTATGATGGCAGTGAAGAAAGCAGGAGTAACCTGGAACGTCTGACGATGAGTCCCTTACTCAGGGGGCTGGAGTGCCACCTTGTCATGGTAAACGGTAAGAAGGAAGAGCTGCTGACCGCACAGCAAATTTTACGTGACGCGGATATAGAAAACAGCACAACACATCTTACCGGGCAATCAGTCGGGGACGCGCTTATTCGTTACGCCGAGGAAAATGCTGTCGATCTGATAGTGATGGGGGCCTACGGTCATTCCAGGTTGCGGCAGTTCTTTATCGGTAGTCATACCTCCGAAATGCTGCAAAAGACGCAACAACCGCTTCTTATCCTCCGTTAGCACTGATTATCTTAAATAAAAAAGGGCGAGTTCTCTCGCCCTTCGTCACAAGAACACGTTTAGTTCAGCCGGTTACCTTTTTCATCAACTACCTTCTCACCGTCCTCTTTCGTGAACGCGCTTTTCTGCGCATCGGGAAGAATATCCAGCACGACTTCAGAAGGGCGGCATAGCCGGGTACCCAGCGGCGTTACCACGATAGGGCGATTGATCAGAACAGGGTGCTGCAACATAAAATCGATTAACTGCTCGTCAGTAAAGCGGTCTTCCGCCAGCCCTAACGCTTCAAAAGGTTCGACATTCTTACGCAGCAGCGCTCGTACCGTGATCCCCATATCCGCAATGAGTTTTACCAGCTCAGCTCGTGATGGTGGGGTTTCAAGATAATGAATAACGGTCGGCTCTGTACCGCTGTTGCGGATCATTTCAAGGGTATTGCGTGACGTGCCGCAGGCCGGGTTGTGATAAATGGTAATGTTGCTCATATCAGTATCTCATTACAAAGTGAAAGACAGACGAAGCGCCAGTGCTGCAAGCGTGACAAACAGCACGGGGATTGTCATGACAATGCCCACCCGGAAGTAATATCCCCAGGTAATTTTGATATTTTTCTGCGACAGAACGTGCAGCCACAGTAACGTTGCCAGACTGCCGATAGGGGTAATTTTTGGCCCCAGGTCGCTGCCGATGACGTTGGCGTAAATCATCGCTTCTTTGATAACACCGGTCGCTGTGCTGCCATCAATCGACAGCGCCCCGACCAGCACGGTCGGCATATTGTTCATCACTGATGACAGGAAGGCCGTCAGGAAGCCCGTACCCAGCGTTGCCGCCCACAATCCCTGCTCTGCCAGCTGATTCAGCAAGGAAGAGAGATAGTGGGTCAGACCGGCATTTCGTAAGCCGTAGACCACCAGGTACATCCCCAGCGAGAAGATAACGATTTGCCAGGGCGCACCACGCAGCACCTTACCGGTGTTAATGGCATGCCCTTTTTTCGCAACAGCAAACAGAAGCAATGCACCAGCGGCTGCGACCAAACTGACCGGTACGCCCAGCGGCTCCAGTCCGAAGAATCCCACCAGAAGCAACACCAGAACCAGCCAGCCGGTTTTAAAGGTATTCACATCACGTATAGCGTCTTTCGGTTCTTTCAACAGAGAAACGTCGTAAACGGCGGGAATGTCCTTACGGAAAAACAGATGCAGCATCACCAGCGTAGCCGCAATCGCGGCCAGGTTAACCGGGACCATCACGGCGGCATATTCTGAGAAACCAAGCTTAAAGAAATCCGCCGAGACGATATTCACCAGGTTTGAGACAATCAGTGGCAGGCTTGCCGTGTCAGCGATAAACCCTGCGGCCATGATAAACGCTAAGGTTGCTCCCCGGCTGAATCCCAGCGCCAGCAGCATCGCGATAACGATAGGTGTCAGGATCAGTGCCGCACCGTCGTTGGCAAACAGTGCCGCAACCATCGCACCAAGCAGGACGATCCAGGTGAAGAGCAGCCGCCCCCGGCCATTCCCCCAACGGGCAACGTGCAGCGCGGCCCATTCAAAGAAGCCGGATTCGTCGAGCAGAAGACTGATGATGATCACGGCGATAAAGGTGGCGGTCGCATTCCACACTATCTGCCAGACCACCGGAATATCCCCCAGATGAACGACGCCAGTCAGCAATGCCAGAATTGCGCCCAGTGAGGCACTCCAGCCAATCCCCAGCCCTCTGGGTTGCCAGATAACCAGGACGAGCGTGAATAAAAAGATAGCACCAGCCAGTAACATCAGAAACTCCATTCACATTTGTTTATTCGGATATATATATCGCCATCAGCAGGAGACAGATGCCACGCTACTGAGCTTGTTGCGTATGTTTTCTCGTTCACAGTTCCAGGCTGTATCAATAATACCCGCAGCCCATGCTGGCATGTGTGGCGACAGTCGGTAATGCACCCATTTTCCTTCGCGACGGTCGATGACCAGCTCGGCTTCACGTAAAAGGGCCATATGGCGAGAAATTTTTGGCTGAGACTCTGCGGTTGCCGCACAGATGTCACAGACGCACATTTCACCGGACTCCCTGAGAAGCATCACGATAGTTGAACGGGTCTCGTCGGCGAGCAGTTTAAAAAGCTGAACAGGCTGTAGCATGCTTAACCTCGTAAAAAAATAACAATACATATGGTATTTCATATGTGATAACTTTTAAAGCATAGCTTATGAAATGGAGATTTTTTATGACCGACTTACCAGCAATCGAACCGGCTTATTTTGATGATGCGCTTGCCAGCAAACTTACGGGCAACAACGAAACCATGCCGCGAATTCTCATCCTGTACGGTTCAGTACGAGAGCGGTCCTACAGTCGTTTTGCAGCGGAAGAGGCCGGGCGGTTGCTGGCAAAGATGGGGGCTGAGGTGAAAATATTTAACCCATCCGGTCTGCCGTTACCCGATGATGCGCCCGAAAGTCACCCCAAAGTGCTTGAACTCCGCGAGCTGGTCAGGTGGTGTGACGGAATGGTCTGGAGTTCTCCGGAAAGACATGGCGCCATGAGCTCGGTGATGAAGGCCCAGATTGACTGGATACCCCTGAGTGAAGGTGCTGTTCGTCCTTCCCAGGGTAAAACGCTGGCCGTCATGCAGGTTTGTGGTGGTTCACAGTCGTTTAACACGGTCAATCAGATGCGGATACTTGGCCGCTGGATGCGGATGTTCACCATCCCCAATCAGTCGTCAGTGCCAAAGGCATGGCAGGAATTTGATGATGAAGGGCGCATGAAACCCTCACCCTGGTATGACAGGATTGTCGACGTTACCGAAGAGTTGTTCAAAATGACGTTACTCCTGAAAGGGCACACAGCCTACCTGTCCGACCGCTACAGCGAAAGGAAAGAGAGTCATCAGGAGCTCGCGGCACGGGTCAATCAGGCCAAAATCTGACAGCCAGGCATGCCCGGATGGATTACCGGGCTTTAAATCGGTTTCTTCCCAAATATCTCTTCAGAGCGTGACTGAAGTTTCACCAGGGCATTGAACATATCGTCCTGATCCAGGGAACGCTGGGATTTCTTCGTCGTGGGAGCTTTACGCCTGCGAGAAGGGCCGTCTCCGGATGGTACGGATTGCGACCGGTTATTATCCCGCTCGGCCTGGACCAGCTGCGCCATTTCCAGGGCCCGCCCCAGACGTTTGTTATCCACAATGGCCCCCTGATCGATTTCAGAAAGCTTGTCATAGGTGGAGTAGGGAAGTGATACGCCATTAAGCCGGAGCTCTTTATGTCCATCCGGGTAATGCCAGACATCGATGTATTTACCAATCGCCCGACGACTGAATTCGCTGTCTTCAATCAGATAAAGGACTTTGTCGTATTGCACTGTGAGTGATTTCGACACTTTACGAGCTTCACGCCAGT
The DNA here is from genome assembly GCF_049236925.1 of Enterobacter cloacae complex sp. SYL003. Lineage (NCBI taxonomy): Bacteria > Pseudomonadati > Pseudomonadota > Gammaproteobacteria > Enterobacterales > Enterobacteriaceae > Enterobacter > Enterobacter cloacae complex sp. SYL003. The sequence continues at coordinate 15,590 of NZ_JBMKJK010000035.1, forward strand.
TAAATACCATATCAAGATCGTCATCGACATCCAGTTCCCGATGAACATCAAACGCCTGGCGAGGCGCTTTTGCGAAACGACGGTTGTAATCGTTCATGAACTCTTCGGCAAATGCGTTCGCAGCTTCCATGGAACTGATGCCCTGAAGCCTGAGCTCCTTGACCAGTCGGTCCTGAAGCGTCAGGTGCGCCCGTTCAACGCGGCCTTTGGCAGCACTGGTTTCTGCACAAATGGTCTGAATGTTCAGTTCATGCATCGCACGGCCAAACTGGGTATCGCCGTCGCCGCCGGTTGCATTTTTATTGTTGATCCTGAATACGCTGGCTTTGTCGCTGTACAGCGCAAGCGGTTTGCCATGTTTTTCAATATAGCCCCGGGTCGCTTCAAAATAGGTGAAAGTAGACTCAGATTTCACGAAAAGAAGCTGCATTAAACGACTGGTTGCGTCATCAACGTAAACCAGTGCCGTACACTTAGGTCCCCGATTTTCAAACCAGTGGTGGTCGCAGCCGTCGATTTGTATGAGTTCACCGGCACAGGCACGGCGGTAACGAGGTTGCTGAATTTTTGGCGCACGTTGCTTACGTGGGACCCACAGACTGGCCTGAGTCATCAGCTTACGGACGGTTTCTTTGGAAAGATGAACACCGTGCACCTCAGACAGTTTTTCACAGGCCAGCGTCGGACCGAAATCGTTATAGCGTTCGCGAATAATGTTCAGCGCGTATGCGGCCAGTCCCTGAGGCAACTGGTTGTTACTGGATTTACCACGACGGCGGCTGGTCATGCCAATCGGACCATCTTCACGATAACGCGCAAGCAGACGACGGCACTGACGGTCGGAGATACCAAGCCGCTGAGCTGCCATTTGTGTTGTCAGACGCCGGTCGATGACATCCTGAATGATTTTGAGTCGGTTAACTTCATCCAATGTGAAAAACTCCGCTGCGAGAGCCGTCATGGTAATCCTTACTTGATTATACACGCCGGACATCTTAACTTAGCCATTATCGGACATTACAACTTTGCTACTACAACTTATGTCAAGGCTCAATTGAAATGTCCGTTATCCAGCTCAATTAAAATGACCACTTTGATCTCTCATTCTCTTTACTGATAGAC
>NZ_JBMKJK010000036.1:0-13918 GCF_049236925.1 Enterobacter cloacae complex sp. SYL003
CTTGAGCGGTAAACGAGTGAGGGAATTTCAGGTAAGATACTTCGGATGAGGAGCAAAAAGGTGGTTTATACTTCCTATACCCAAGCCACCACAATAATCGCCAGCAACAGTGAAGGGATCGACAGCAGGGTGTCCAGAATGTGATTCAGCACCGCGGAGCGCAAACCGTGTGTTGCCCCGGCAACCACGCCAAGCAATAAGCCACACAACGTGGCGGCAAGGGTGACGACAAACGCACCGCCCACGGTCGGGGCCGCACCGCTAAGCAGGCGGCTTAAAACATCACGCCCCAGGTCATCAGTCCCGAGGAAGAAAGAGACTTCGCCATAGCGTGACCATGACGGCGGCAAAAGCTGGTAGCCAAGAAACTGCTGGTCGATGCCATAAGGCGCGAACCAACCACCAAAAATACACAGAATTGCCAGTCCAGCACAGCCATACAGGCCGATCATTGCGGTTGCATCGCCGTAAAAATTGCGCCATGCGGTGCGCAGCGTACCAGGCGGGCGCTTTTCGCTGTAGACGCTATCGTAAGGCATACCATTCCTTATGTTTCAGAGGGTTAGCCATAGCACCCAAAATATCAGAGATCACGTTAACAATGATAACCAGTGAGCCAATCACCATCACACCCGCCGAAATCGCCGCGTAATCCTGCTGGCGAATCGCGTTAATCAGCCAACGGCCAAGACCTGGCCAGCTAAAGACCATCTCGGTGATCATCGCCAGCGTCAGCATGGTGGAAAACTGTAACCCCAGGCGCGGGATAACCGGTGGGAGAGCGTTGTGCAGTACGTGACGGCGTAAAATCGTTAACCGTGACAGACCACGAGTCGCCGCCGCTTTGACATAGTTTTGATCAAAGACCTCAATAGTGCTGATACGCATCAGACGAATAACTTCCGTCGTCGGTGCCACGGAGAGCGTTAACACCGGAAGCACCATATGGCGGATGGCACTGACCAGCATTTCATCGCGCCAGGGCGAGTCGGAGATCCAGGCGTCAATAATGGCAAACCCGGTTACGGGTTTTACTTCATAAAGCAGATCAAAACGCCCTGATACGGGTAACCAGCCGAGGGTTAGTGAGAATAGCAACGTCAGCAGCAGCGCCAGCCAAAAAACCGGAATAGAGAAGCCCATCAGAGCCAATGCGCTGATGCAACGATCCTGCCATTTATTACGCGTTATGCCCGCCAACATGCCGATGGGGATCCCGACCATTAGTGCAAAACCAAATGCCAGAATGCACAGTTCCATTGTTGCCGGGAACACCTCTTTCAGTTGTTCTGAGATCAACTGGCCGTTAATACTGGACACACCAAAATCCCAGTGAATCAGGCCATTGAACCAGAATACCCAAGCGTTCCACAGCGATGCGCCCTGTAACGGCGCATGGGGGGTGAAATAACTCAGACTGAAGCCAATAAAGGTCAGGAAGAACAAAGTGACCAGCAATAATAAAAATCGGCGTAGGGTGAAGATAATCATGGTTTTTTCACCTCGTCAGCCTTTTCCCTGGAAACCCCGGCAAAAGAAGCGTTGCCGAACGGACTGAGCACCAGCCCTTTGATGTCATAGCGGTAAGCCTGCAAACGGAGCGAAGAGGCCAGAGGCAGGATCGGCAACTCGCGCGCAAGAATATTTTGCGCTTCGTCGTAGGCATCAATTCGCGAGGAGAGTTGTTGCGAAGAGAGGGCTTTGCGCAAAATGCTGTCAAACTCGGGATTGCACCAGTGGGCAAAATTGGTCTGCGAGTTAATGGCGGCACAGCTAAGCATCGGTCGGAAAAAGCTGTCAGGATCGTTACTGTCAGTTGCCCAACCGGACAACGTCAGATCATGGTTCATATCCATTAATCGCGCCTCCTGAAAACGGCCCTCTACCGGGATGATCTTCACTTTCACACCCACCTGAGCCATATCAGCCTGAATCAGCTCTGCGGTTTTCAGCGGACTGGGGTTCCAGGCCTGAGAGCTGGTAGGTACCCAGAGTTGTAACGTCAGGTTTTCCAGCCCCAGCGCTTTTAACTGCTCGCGCGATTTTGCCGGGTTGTACTCGGTAATTTTAGCTTCGTTGTCATAAGCCCACGAGGCGCGAGGCAAAATAGATGCCGCGGTTTCCGCCGTACCGTAGTAAATAGATTGCATTAACCGTTGGTTGTTAATGGCCAGCGCTAGCGCATGTCGTACGGCAGGGTTGTTCAACGGCGGTTTATCCGTGTTGAACGCCAGATAGGCGATATTCATCCCCGGACGCAGCGTCAGGCGCAGCCGCGGGTCATCACGCAGTATGCTGAGCTGGCTGGCGGCAGGCCATGCCAGGACGTCGCACTCGCCGGTCAGTAATTTCGATAAGCGTCCGGTCCCGCCAGAGCCGAGATCCACCACGACCTGCGGCATCAAGGGGGTACCACGCCAGAATTTTTCATGCCGTTGTAGGCGAATATATTGGCCTGCACGATTTTCTGAAAGTTGGTACGGGCCTGTGCCGACGGGTTGTCTGTCGAGTAATTCCTGGCGATCCTGTTTTGCTAATTTGGCGGCATATTCGGCCGACATCACAGAGGCATAATGTGTGGCAAGGTGCCACAAGAAGGAGGCGTCGGGTTGATTTAAGCGAAATTCAACGGTGTTGTTGTCCAGTTTACGCACGCTTTGGACGTTATCGGCGAACTGCAGGCTATCAAAATAAGGAAAACTGCTACCATTGACATTATGCCACGGATGCTGGCGATCAAAGATGCGCTCGAAGGTAAATACCACATCGTCCGCATTTAGTTTGCGGGTGGGCGTGAACCAGGCAGTCTTTTGAAACGGAACATCGCGTCGTAAATGGAAGCGGTAGGTTGCGCCGTTATCTAATACTTCCCAGCTTTCAGCCAGTTCTGGCACCAGGCGATAGGTGTAGGGATCGACATCAAGCAGTCGGTCATACAATTGGGCCGCTAATGTGTCTACGATGAGACCGCTGCTTGCTTTTTGTGGATTGAACGTATTGACCTGCCCGCTAACGCAATAGACAAAGCCACTGTCACGAATATCAGCGTACGAGGCCTGCTCAGGCGCAGCTGCAGCCTGACCACTCAGAAATCCAGCCATCACGATCAGAGATGATAAAACCAGGCGCATAATTTTAAAGGGTTATATATAAAGAAGCTATCTTACTAATACTTAATGACATTTGCCATTACCGTTTGTTTTTGGGGCAGTGGGGTTGATAACCGCGAATTCGACATCGCGTACTGGTCAAAATTCATACCCGCTATCCACTTTGCATATACTCTTGTAGCTATCTTAGCATTTTCATGGCCCCTCTGACTCGCTTAAACGCTGGATTTGCTGCCAGAGAGATTATGTGAGGTGTCTGACGGGGAAAATGAATCTGTTGTGTGGGAGGCGGGAAGAGTGAATTTCTTCCCGGCTGAGGTATTACTTCTGGATTTTATTAACGCGCACCACCGGCGGTTGCATTTTAGCGTCAAGGCTACCGTTAATGCTGATCATTTGATCGGGTTTTATCGTTCGGCCATCAAAGACCGCAAGCGGGATTAGCGTATTGATACTGCCGGTTTTGTCACGGAAGATAAACTTATCTCCTCCCTGATCCTCAATGAGATTACCTCGTAAAGAGATGGTCGCACCGTCATGCATGGTTTTAGCTTGTTCGACGGTCATGATTCTTGCATTTTCAGTGCCGCGATAGCCTTCATCCAGTGCATGGGCAGGTGGCGGGGCGGTATCTTTTTTCAATCCGCCATTATCATCGGCAAACGCTGATGGCAATAAAAAACAGAACAGTAAGGGGGCGAACGATATTTTCATAGAGCCTCCATTGAAATTGATTTGACTTATTAAGTTTGGTAGCTATTTATTAATCTGGCGAGTGGGATAAGTCTCAAATTGTAATTTTTCAATAAAACAACGGCTTGGTGTTATATAAGCGAGGCGGGGAGATGAACAGAGAGAAAACCCATTTTCAAGGAGTAAAAGAGAGCCTGCGTTTTCTGAATTTTGAATCTGGCTTTCACAAGATTGGTTTTATCTGTTTGCTCTGCATTGTTTTTCTTGCTTCGGTGGGAGCGTTTTCCGGCGGATATTTAAGTGAGGTGACGAGAAAAAACACCTTAAAGACAACAGGGTTACAGTACGAAAGGTTTGGGCGCTTGCAAACGGAATTTAAATTTAAAATCTCTGCACAAAAGTATGATTCTGTGAACAAGACGTTGCGCATTGGCGGCGATTTCAACAAATTTTATGAAATGGAAAATATTTGGCCGCAGCCAGACAGCATGTACAGCAAGGGGAACGATCTTTACCTCGTCTACAATGATTCTGAAGCAATGCAGAACTTTACTATCTGGCTGCGGGTTACGCCCGTGAAGCCAGGAAGCGTAAAGAGTTTTCTCCAGCTAAATGGCGAACCTGAAATCCGCTTCAGACAATTTATTTATCCCTAGGAGGTGAGTATGGAGATGGTCTTCCGGGCATCCGCCATTTACCTTATTTTGCTGGTGGTTTTCAAAATAGCAGGTCGCCGGGCATTATTACAAATGACCAGCTTCGATCTGATTTTATTACTGATTATCAGTGAAGCAACTCAACAAGCCTTGTTGGGTAATGATTTTTCGATAACCGGCGCCATGATCACGATTGTCACTCTGGTTACTATTGATATTCTGTTCGGTTTCATTAAAAAAAAGGTGGGTGGGGCCGAATCCGTGCTGGATGGTTCCCCGGTTATCCTGCTTGATCACGGGATCCCTTTATTAGATAAAATGAAGAAAGTGGATGTCTCTCTTGAAGATATATTAGTCGCTGCGCGACAAAATCAGGGGATTACCGAATCAAGTAAAATCAAGTATGCCATTCTGGAACGCAACGGACATATTTCTGTCATTCCTGAAGAGAATTAGCGAGGCGGTAATGAATACGGAGTACAATGACGCAAAAACAGTCAATGAACTGACAAAACGGCTTGCAAACACGCTCATTGATAGCGATTTAACGTTGACCACCGCAGAATCCTGTACAGGAGGAAAGCTGGCCGCGGCGCTTTGCGCACAGGCGGATACCGCAGAATTTTATGATATCGGCGTTATAACCTTTAGCGATCGCGCCAAGCAGAAAATGCTCGACGTGCGGGCCAGTACGCTGAAGAAATATAGCGCCGTTAGTGAGCAAACGGTCAGTGAGATGTCTGTAGGAATACGTCAGCAAGCCGAAACCGATATCAGTATAGCCATCAGCGGATATGCAGGGCCGGAGGGTGGGGAGGATGGTACTCCCGCAGGAACCGTGTGGTTTGCGTGGAATTTCCGCGGACAGATAATAACAAAACGTGAGTGTTTTTCCGGGGATTGCCAGGACGTCATTGAAAAGGCGGTACGTTTTAGCCTGGCGGTATTGATTGAAGAAGTGTCAGCCTGGAAGAACAAATAAATAAACCAGGACTTATCCTAGGAAATATTTCAATGCTATGTGAAGTTATCGTCGTGAGAGCCAGGTTAATATTAGGAGAAAATTAAGTGGTAGGTAAATTATAAAGACCATGTCATTCATTTTGTTCTACGCTTATTAGTCTTTGCGATGAATGATGACTCACGAGAGGTGATTGAATGACTGACCTAAATAAAGGAAAACAGACCACCAATAAAACTAATTCAGAGCGTTTTCCGCAGCCGCCTTTTCCACATCAAAAACAACCTTTTCCGGGGCTCGCCGGAAAAATGCAACCGCGCCCCGATCATGGCGAACAAAGCTATCAGGGAAGCGGCAGGTTAAATGGTCGCAAGGTATTAATTACCGGTGGTGATTCAGGTATTGGGCGTGCTGTTGCCATTGCCTATGCCCGCGAAGGCGCCGATGTCGCGATTAATTATTTACCTGAAGAAGAGGACGATGCTCGTGAGGTTGTTGAGTTGATAAAAAAAGCTGGGAGAAAAGTTGCGGCGATTCCCGGCGATATTCGTGACGAAACTTTTTGTAACCATCTGGTAAAACAGGCGGTAGACGCGCTGGGAGGGTTGGATATCCTGGTGAATAACGCAGGCCGTCAGCAATTTTGTGAATCGATCGAAGACCTCACCACAGAAGAATTTGATGCGACATTCAAGACCAATGTCTACGCCATGTTTTGGATCACCAAGGCGGCTATTCCCCATTTCTCCCGAGACAGCGTGATTATTAACACCTCATCGGTACAGGCTTATGAGCCGAGTGAGATCCTGCTTGATTATGCTCAGACCAAGGCGGCGATAGTGGCATTTACTAAATCGCTGGCGAAGCAACTGGCCCCTAAAGGGATCCGTGTAAATGCTGTCGCGCCTGGGCCGTACTGGACGGTATTGCAGTGCTGCGGCGGCCAACCACAGGAAAAAATTGAGAAATTTGGTGCAAATGCGCCGCTTGGTCGCCCTGGCCAACCGGTAGAAATTGCTCCGCTGTATGTCACTTTAGCGGCTGAAGAGAACAGCTATACATCCGGTCAGGTATGGTGTTCTGACGGGGGGACCGGAACCCTCTGACGTTTATGCCCCCGAAGTCGAAACGTCTGAGGGGGAAAGCCAGCCCGGACAATATTGTATAAGGGCAGGGGGCGGCATATACCGCTCCCTGAACATTAACCCATGACAGCGATACCAAGACGTTCCAGGAGCAACGATGCCTGGTAGCTGTCCAGTTTGACGCCTTGCAAATCAACCCCGCGGATATCTAAATCGCCCAGTTCCGAATTGGTCAAATCACAGTGCGTAACGTTTGCTGCTCGCCAGTCGAAGGATGAAAACTCGCCGCCAGAGAGGTCTGATCCACTGAACGTTGCGCCCAGCACCTGAGTACCCATCCAGCGGTTTTCCCACAGCTCGCACTTTTCCAGTACGACTTTTGAAAAGTTGGCGTAGCTTAAGTTGGTATTGGTGATATAGGCGCTACAAAACCAGGTGCGGGTGGTGATCATATTCATAAAACTTGCGCCGCGAAAATCTGACCCTTGTGCCCGGCAGTGGCGAATTTCGATTCCCAGCGCATTGATATTCCTGAAATCAGCCATGGAGAGATCACAACTTTTGAAAATGGCATCTTTCAGGTTAGCGCGACTAAAATTACATCCTTTCTGACTTTCTCGATCATAAAACTGGCAGCCAATAAATTCAGTGCCGCTAAGGTCGGCACCCGAAAAATCACAGTTGAAAAATGTGCTATTTTCAACTTTTTCACCGGTGAACCTGTTTCTGTCAATTTTTTCGCCAACTAACGCCAGAGTCATCATGATTAACCTGTTTTTTTATACAGTGATTGCAACATGGTAAACTGTTTTAACTCTCGCGTCCAACGTCTGCCCCTGCACGCTAAATTTGGTGTTTCTTCAGTAATGCGCGGAGTTGATGGTAGGTCAGACCTAATAATTCAGCGGCTTTTTTCTGATTAAATTTCGCCTGCTGTAAGCTGGTTTGCAAAAATTCCTTCTCCTGCTGCTGTTGGAATTCACGCAGATCCAGCGGTAGGGTTACTGATGTATGTCTGGTTTCTTGCGCCAGCGGCGGTGCGGCGTGACGCCTGAACGGGTCAATCACAATCTCATTCAGTGGGTAATCGCTGGTCCCGTGTCGGTATACCGAACGCTCCACGACGTTTTTCAGTTCACGAATATTGCCCGGCCAACGGTAGTGGAGGAGCGTTTCTTTGGCCTCATCGGTGAACCCAGGAAACAACGGTAACCCGATCTCACGGCACATCTGAATGGCAAAATGTTCAGCCATTAACATGATATCGCTTTGACGTTCGCGTAACGGGGGAAGTTGCACCACGTCAAAGGCCAGACGATCCAGCAGGTCGGCGCGGAACGTGCCTTCACTCACCATGCGTGGCAGGTCGGCGTTGGTTGCGCAAACCAGTCTTACATTGACCTGCAGAGGTTGGCTACCGCCTACGCGTTCCAGCTCTCCGTACTCAATAACGCGCAGCAGTTTTTCCTGTACCAGCATCGGGGCGGTTGCCAGTTCATCAAGAAACAGTGTGCCGCCATCGGCGCGCTCGAACCGACCTGGGTGACGTTTCTGCGCGCCGGTAAAGGCGCCCGCTTCGTGCCCAAAGAGTTCGGAATCAAGTAAATTTTCGTTGAGCGCGGCGCAGTTAAGTGAAATAAACGGGCCTTGCCAACGGGTTGAGAGGTAGTGCAGGCGGTTGGCGATAAGCTCTTTCCCTGTTCCTCGTTCCCCAATGACCAGCACAGGTTTATCCAGCGGCGCGAGACGAGAAACCTGCTCCAGCACTTCAATAAAGCTGTTCGCTTCGCCCAGCAGATTATCTTTGTATCCTGCCATGATGAAATTCACCATTTGTTAGTGTTATTCACCAATTTACCCTATTTATCCCGACAGGTAAAATTAGTTATTTTCAAATATTTCAATGAATTAAAAAGTTGGCATGCGAAGTGCATTAGAACAGCAGCAGGGCATTGCCCGATATCAGAACAGTAAGTGAGGATTACATTATGGGTATTTTTTCTCGTTTTGCCGACATCGTGAACGCCAACATTAATGCGTTGCTGGAAAAGGCTGAAGATCCGCAGAAGCTGGTGCGGTTGATGATCCAGGAAATGGAAGACACGCTGGTTGAGGTGCGCTCCAACTCCGCACGCGCGCTGGCAGAAAAGAAACAGTTATCGCGTCGTATTGAACAGGCCAGCGCCCAACAGGCAGAGTGGCAGGAAAAAGCAGAGCTGGCGCTGCGTAAAGAAAAAGAAGATTTGGCGCGTTCTGCGTTAATCGAAAAGCAGAAACTGACTGACCTGATTGCCTCCCTGGAGCATGAGGTGACGCTGGTTGACGATACGCTGGCGCGTATGAAAAAAGAGATCGGTGAACTGGAAAACAAACTCAGTGAAACCCGTGCTCGTCAGCAGGCATTGATGTTGCGCCATCAGGCGGCGAGTTCTTCCCGTGATGTTCGTCGTCAACTGGACAGCGGCAAACTGGATGAAGCGATGGCTCGCTTTGAATCTTTTGAGCGTCGTATCGATCAAATGGAAGCTGAAGCTGAAAGCCATAACTTCGGTAAGCAGAAGTCTTTGGATCAGCAATTTGCTGACCTGAAAGCAGATGATGAAATCAGCGAGCAGTTGGCGCAATTGAAAGCCAAAATGCAGCAAGACAAGCAATAATAATATCTGGCGGTGCCCGAACGCGCCGCCGCTCATCACCTGTAAGGAGTACTCATGAGCGCGCTATTTCTGGCCATCCCGTTAACCATCTTTGTGCTGTTCGTCTTACCGATTTGGCTCTGGCTGCATTACAGCAATCGTTCCAGTCGCGGCGAGCTGGCGCAAAGTGAACAACAGCGTCTGGTAGAACTTAACCAGGACGCACAGCGGATGCGTGAGCGCATTCAAGCGCTGGAAGACATCCTTGATGCTGAACATCCAAACTGGAGGGACCGCTAATGGGGGGCGTTAATCTGAATAAAAAACTGTGGCGTATACCGCAGCAGGGCATGGTGAAAGGGGTTTGCGCGGGTATTGCGCATTATCTCGATGTTCCTGTGAAACTGGTGCGGATCCTGGTGGTGCTGTCCATCTTTTTTGGTCTGGCCTTTTTCACCTTTGTCGCCTACATCGTACTGACGTTTGTGTTGGATCCGATGCCAGACAACGTGGTTTCCGGAGAACAGCAGCCATCAAGCGGTGAGCTATTGGATGCTGTCGATCGTGAACTGGCTGCAAGTGAAAAGCGTTTGCGTGAGATGGAGCGTTATGTAACGTCTGATACTTTTACATTACGCAGCCGCTTCCGCCAATTGTGAGGTTAGAAATGAATAATCGCTGGCAACGTGCCGGGCAAAGGGTTAAGCCGGGCATTAAAATAGCAGGTAAGCTGGTGCTACTGACTGCGCTGCGCTATGGCCCGGCTGGGGTAGCAGGGTGGGCGGTGAAGTCCGTGGCCCGACGTCCGCTAAAAATGTTGCTGGCGTTAGTATTGGAACCTTTGTTGAGCCGGGCAGCGACAAAATTGTCGAAACGCTATTCAGGTAATCAACCCTGATATCCGAAACAACAAAAGCAAGCAACATTTAGTCAACATTCCCCCAGTTAATTTGCGGCAGAGTAGTCTCTTGTGTCATGGGATCGCTACCAATAGAAATGAAGGTGAAAGCGACAGACTCCATTATGCAGGTATCGGTGTGAATTACGCATTCTAAAATGCACTGGGGCATTGTTATGCCCCAGTTTTTATACCAGTGAGTCGGCTAACGATATTTGTGTACCCACGGTGATATTTTGTAAACCTTTCTCACCGGCAATCAGGCTAAATAATAAATTACAGCTTTGTTCGCCGAGCTGCTGGGTTGGGACATCAATGCCTCCCGGCACGGGCGTCAGCATAAATGACAACAGTTCATTACAGTGACGGTATACGGCACCGGCTTGCCGTCACGGGTCATAGACAGACGCGATTCCAGATTTTTGACATCAGCGGGGGCATTGAAGGTCAGGCCGATAATGGCGTGTTTTTTCATCGGATCTTGCGGATCCTGATAGAACTCCGCCCGGCCGCCGCGATAATAAAACTCAGGGGTGGTAAAGGTTTTTTGTTTCTCTGTTAACGCCACCTGCGGAGCCAGCAGTGTTTTGGCATCCATATCGACGGTGTAGGTTTTCCCCATCGGGAAGGTTTTTTTCGCCGTGAATACCAGCTTACGGTCATTACGCCACTGCCACTCACCTTCCATTGCGGGGGTCAGGGTAATACCGGCGGTGACCGGTTTACCGATCAGCGTTACCGGTGCGGCAGAGCGGGAGAATGTCACCACCACAATCTGCGCTGAATTATCATCACGGTTATAATTAACCGCCGAAGGGCGCTGCACAGACGCGGAAATATCCTGCACCACCAGCGGCGCAACATCCACCGGCTTCGGTTTGTTCTGATACCAGTGCCAGGTGTAATAACTGCCCGCTGCCACCGCAGCAGTCAGTAATAATAAGGCAGATATGGTTTTCGGATAGCGGTTGCCCCCCCGCTCCAGCCGGGCAAGCTGATTACCGGCAAAGGTCACCCAGCCCGGCACCGCCCAGCGGATCCGTCCGGTGAACGGGCGCAGCAGAAAACCCAGCAGAGTAAAGAGATAAACAAGACTGCGAGCCGCCAGACGCAGCAAAATAAAAGGTAAGCGGAGGATAAAACGCAGAACGTCCATGACAACATTTTCCTCTGTGTGTTGAGACTGACATCAGTTTGCCGCAGCACACAGTGAAATCCGGTTCAGCCGGAAGCTGTCAGTGCCCGATACTCTCATCCTCCATAAAACAGCCCATAAAGCAAATTATTGCATAAGGAATAATCTTAAATTACGGCCCCGGCGTATCCGCAGGGGCCTGTTCAGGAAAAAAATTATTCCAGTGCACTCAAAATAGCCTGTGCAGCTTTGACTCTTTCGGTATTCGGGTAGTTTTTATTCGCCAGAATCACAATCGCCACCTGTTTTTCCGGAATAAAGGCGACATAGGCGCCGAAACCAGTTGTTGCGCCCGTTTTATGCACCCAGGAAGCACGGTTATACGGCTGAACCTGGTTGTCTGTTACCGGATGCGGCTGCAATGCGACCTCGTTGGTCACACCGTTAATGATCATATCTTTCTGCTGCGGCCAGTCATACATTTCCCAGCCCAGCCCCTGGTTAATCGCGGCGGTTTTATAGTAGCGGGTCTGGGCGAGATACATTGCCATTTCCAGATCCGCATTACCGGCCCGTGACGGCTCCATATTCATTTCCGCCCAGCGCAGCATATCTTTTGAGGCGGATTTCACGCCGTAAGATTCCGCATCAAGCTGTCCCGGCGACACGCGGACCGGTTTTTTGTTTTTATAACCGTACGCATACTGGCTTTGCGCACTTTCCGGCACAGTAATAAAGGTGTGAGATAACCCCAGCGGTGCCAGGATCCGTGCAGTCAGCAACTGCTCATACGGCATCCCCGCCGCGTTTGCGGTCAGAGCACCAAACAGGCCGATACTGCTGTTTGCATACAGACGCATATCGCCCGGTTTCCGGGACGGCTGCCACTGCTGATAGAAATTCAGCAGATCCGCACGGCTTTTTACCGCATCCGGCACCTGTAACGGCAGTCCGCCTGCGGTATAGGTAGCCAGATCCAGCAATGTGATCCCCTTCCACTGCGGCAGAGCCAGCTCCGGCTGGTATTTTGCCGCCGGATCATTCAGCGCCATCTCTTTTTTCGCCACAGAAACCGCACCCAGCACACCTGTGAAAGTTTTACTTACAGATCCGAGCTCAAATAGTGTATTTTCAGTGACCGGCTGTTTTGCCTGAATATCGGCAAAACCATAATTGAAATAATAGGGCTTACCCTTTACGGAGACGGCAACCGCCATCCCGGGAATATCCTGCTGTGCCATCAGCGGTTTAATGGTGCTGTCCACCACCGCCGCGACATTATCAGCGGCAGAAAACCCCGGGGCGGAAAACGCCAGCAGAGCGGAAATCAGTGTTGCAGATAACGATTTTTTCATCAGAATTAACCTTCCGTGTGTGAGTAACGGCGGCAAGTATCGTCAGATTCACCGGACAGAACAAACGGTTATTTATAACAAGAGCCTAAAGAAAAACTTACAGGTGGATTATGGTCAGACGTTATCTCCCCCTTAACCCGCTGCGCGCCTTTGAGGCCGCCGCCCGTCATCTCAGTTTTACCCGCGCGGCGATTGAGCTGAATGTCACCCATGCCGCCGTCAGCCAGCAGGTCAGGGCGCTGGAAGAACAACTCGGCTGTGTGCTGTTTACCCGCGTCTCGCGCGGGCTGGTGCTGACCCATGAAGGTGAGGGATTACTGCCGGTGCTCAATGAGGCGTTTGACCGGATTGCGGATACTCTGGAGTGTTTTTCTCACGGGCAGTTCCGTGAGCGGGTGAAAGTCGGTGCGGTGGGAACATTTGCCGCAGGCTGGCTGCTGCCGCGTCTGGCCGGATTCTATGACAGCCATCCGCATATTGATCTGCATATCTCCACCCATAACAATCATGTGGACCCGGCGGCGGAAGGGCATGATTATACGATCCGTTTCGGTAACGGCGCGTGGCATGAGTCAGATGCGGAACTGATTTTCAGTGCACCACACGCTCCGCTGTGCTCACCGGCCATTGCAGAACAGTTACAGCAGCCGGATGATGTTCACCGCTTTACCCTGCTGCGCTCATTCCGCCGGGATGAATGGAGCCGCTGGCTGGATTGTGCGGGCGGCACACCGCCTTCCCCGTCACAGCCGGTAATGGTGTTCGATACCTCACTGGCCATGGCCGAGGCGGCACAACTGGGTGCCGGGGTAGCGATCGCACCGGTATGTATGTTCAGCCGCCTGTTACAGTCAGGCGCACTGGTACAGCCGTTTGCCGCAGAAATCACCCTCGGCGGCTACTGGCTGACGCGGTTACAGTCCCGTACGGAAACCCCGGCCATGCAGCAATTCGCCCGCTGGCTGCTGAATACGGCGGCGGCGTAAAACTCACTCACCTTCCAGGCTTTTTACCCGCAAATCATCACCTTCACTGATGCGCAGCCGTTCACTGCCGCAGTGCGGACAGCATCCGGCGTGCTGCATGATTTCGGCCTCACGGCTGCAATCCCAGCACCATGCCTGTGCCGGGATAACATCAATATGCAGTGTGCAGCCCTGCGCCACGGTATCACGGCAGGCGATATCAAAACAGAAATGCAGTGCACTCTCCTCAACATCCGCCAGTGCGCCGACTTCCAGCCAGACATCCGTTACCCGCGCAATGCCGTGCTGTTCAGCCTGTTCGCGGATAATGTCCGCCGCACCGAGGGCTTTACTAAGCTTGCCCCTTCCGCCGTTGTCATAATCGGTTATGGCATCGCATTTTATTTTCTTTCTCTGGTTCTGA
>NZ_JBMKJK010000037.1:0-9271 GCF_049236925.1 Enterobacter cloacae complex sp. SYL003
CGCCTGGTAAGCAGAGTTTTTGAAATGTAAGGCCTTTGAATAAGACAAAAGGCTGCCTCATCGCTAACTTTGCAACAGTGCCGGGATTACGTGAAGCATCCACATAAAGCAACTAACCATGATCGCAATAGCACAACCAATTGGAATCCATGTGCTCAACCACGTCTGGATTGATGTAGCGGTTGATTCACCAGTATCGGTGCCAGCGGCCAGCGCAATTTGCGGCAGGGCAA
The DNA here is from genome assembly GCF_049236925.1 of Enterobacter cloacae complex sp. SYL003. NCBI lineage: Bacteria > Pseudomonadati > Pseudomonadota > Gammaproteobacteria > Enterobacterales > Enterobacteriaceae > Enterobacter > Enterobacter cloacae complex sp. SYL003. The sequence continues at coordinate 234 of NZ_JBMKJK010000037.1, forward strand.
TGGACAAAACGCCCATAACTACCGCAGGGCCATACTTCTTAAACAACGTGGTCATACTTTCTCCTTACTCACTATCTTCTGTTGATTGCAGATTTAACCGGCATTCTTCAACGCCACACTTATCTTTCAAAAACTCTGCCAGTAGCCTTAAATCAGCCCAGGTTCGTAGTTCATGCTCTTTGTTAACCCGAATGGAACATGCGATCTGGCCCAACTGTTCATCGTCTATCTGAAAAACGGGATACCACGTCTTTAATGAAACCCGTTTTATCGTTACCTCCTTCACTTTTCCTGTTTCAAATAGCTCCAGGATCTGTGATTGCAATACAAGGTACAAACGTTCCATCCATAACCTCACTCCCCCTTCGCTGTTTCCTGTTTGGTTAAAAAGGCATCCGTATTATTTCGGCTGAAGGCATCGCCATCACCCGAACCAAAAACATCTTGTTCACCGTCATACTGCGTGGCCGTACTTTTTGCCTGCTGAGGCTCAGTCGCGGTGCTGTCCTCACTGGTCTGGCCATCAGGTAGCAGCGTAGGGATTTTCAAATCAGTTGATTGACGCGCCACGTTGATAACTTTCGTGACATACCCGTTAGAAATCCCGTTTATGAGTGAGCCGGTGTTGTAGCAGGAAAGCGCGTGTCTCAGCGCAACCTGCCCGGCTGGATAGGATTTCAGGGCGCTATCATAACAGGCTTTAAGGATGGTCTGGCTCGCCCGCAGGTTGATGCAGGGCTTGAAAATATCGTCAACCGAAAGACCCAGGCCCACTAAATTATTTGAGTTAATTTGTGCAAGGCCCATATCAAAACTTTTATTATCCTTCAGCAGAACTTTCGAAACGCTGACGGCCTCAGCTTCAGTACGTGGTTGCTGTTTTAACTGGGTACTACCACCGTTAATATTGATCCTGTACGGCCCATTTGAGGACTCATGGCCGACGATGTACGCCATTGTTAAGGGTGAAACATCAGGCGCACATCTCTGCGCAAGCCTGGCAACTTCATCTGAGGCAGGCGCAGCACTGGCACGGCCAGCACAAGCAAGGCAGGCCAGAGCGAGAACCAGAAGTTTTGGATGTTTACTCATTTACGTTTCACCGCGTAATTGTAATTTCGACGACTTATGTTTATGATAAGGGCTAATGAGATCGTGTCAAGAAGAAACGAAAAGAAAACCTCTGAAGGAAGGAAGGTAATGCTGGTTCCCCTGAAATCAGAAAAACGCCCCAAAGGTGAACCCATGTATCGTGACCCGGATAACCCTTTTAATACGTGGACTGGTATAGGGAAGCGCCCGGCCTGGCTAACTGCAAAATTGGACGCTGGCATTAGCCTGGAAGCCATGAAAATGCAGGGCGTTGCCAACCCCAGAGAACATAGACAAGTAAAATACCGCGACCCCAGGAACGCAGAAAATACCTGGTCCGGGACTGGCCGCCGACCAACATGGCTCAAAGAGCTGCTTGATAGTGGTTTATCACTTGATGATCTAAAGATATAACCGGAGAGTATAAAAATGGGCGATGTTATTGATTTTGCGGAAAAGCAAAAAGGCAGAAGGAAGAAAAAGGCATTTTCCATTCCGCCCATTTTAAGAAAATTCCGAGTCCATGCTATCAGGTTACTCGCCAGCATCATCAAATCCGGCTCTTATTCAGTTGCTTATATCGTTAAGAAAATTACAGGAAAGTTAATCAAGTTGTTCGCAATGTTAACGATTTTCGTTTTTATTGTCGAATATATCGCAGGCGATATAGGTTACAAATCTATTTATAACTCTGCGTTATTATTAATATTACTTACCGTTATCAACATTCTGGCGGGTGTATATCTGAACAAACTGTTAAGGACAAAACAATGAAGAAACTCTTAATCCCTCTGATAGCAGCTGGTAGTCTGCTTTATCTTCCTGCCAGCCATGCTGAAGATCCCTGCAAAGTTATTATGTGCATGGCGGGCAAGCTCACCGGCGATAGCGGCGGAAGCGAGTGTAACAGTGCTGAAGCTGCTTTCTTCAATATCGTTAAAAAGAACAAGCACGGCTTTTTACCCAACCACACGAGGGATGCCAGGAAGGCTTTTCTTAATGAATGCCCGGATAATGGCGAAGGTGGAAGTAACCAGTCGATGATAAGCCAGATCATAAGTAAATACGGGAAAGTTCGCTTATAGGCGGGCTAGGAATAATCTCAATTTAAGGAGCCAACGTGAAAAAAATTATATTAAGTGCATTAGCCTGTACAGCTCTCTTAACTGGTTGCGTCAGCCAAGATAAAGGTAATGCGATGCAGAGCCAGATGAATAACCAGCAACGCCAGATTAACGAATTATCCGTTCGTTTGCAGTCTGCGGAGTCCCGGCTATCAAAGCAGGAAGAAAAGCTGCGCAACGAACTGCTGCAATCCAGCGGCTATTGCTATCTGAATGGCGCCCGCTACTCGACCGGCACCGTACTTTACGGGCGGATTTGCCAAAATCAGTCAGGCAGCGCTTCGTGGCAGGTTTACAGCCGTCGCTAAACACCAGGGCGGTTTAACCGCCCTTTTCTTTACCCACAGAAAGCACACTATCACCATGTTCCCCTTCCCCACTACAGAAAACCTTATTCTATGGGCTTGCAGCGCCATCGCACTGTTTGCCGTTGTATTCTTCCGGCGTTCAGTACGCAACCGACGACACAAAAGGAAGCAGCAAAGTGCGCGGCGGGTGCTGGAGCGCATAAAGACGTTGCCGGGCTTCCCACAAAAAATTAACTACCTGAGGAAAATTGATCCTTTTGTGTTTGAAGAACTGTTGCTGGAAGGATTTGAAGCGCATGGCTTCAGAACCATCAGAAACAAACGCTATACCGGCGATGGAGGCATTGACGGCCAGGTAATAATAGGAAAATATCGCTATCTTATTCAGGCTAAACGCTATCGCGGCCATATTGCTTTACAGCACGTACAGGAGTTCGAGAAGTTGCTTAAACGTCATAACTGTCGCGGTCTGTTTTGCCATACCGGGAAAACCGGCGCAGGTTCAAAATCTGTCAGTATTGCCAGTGAACGGATGGAGATTATCAGCGGCCAGCGCCTGATAGATTTGCTCACGCCCGGCAGCTCCTTCACTATCGCAACCGCCCCGCAGACGATGATGAAGCGTACCGCAGCAACACTAGAAACGAGCACCATTGTTAAAGATGCCGGTAAAGAAAATCGATACCATGAGAGTTAATTAAATGAAGTCAGTAACTATAGAAGCAAAAACATTTGCTGAAATGTTAGGAATAACAGAAGGTGAATTAATCTTTGCCATTAAGAAAACTGGCACATTCAAAAACAAGACCATCCCACAACCTCATGAGCCACATAAATCAAATAATAGATTTTTATATTCAGACGTAATGAGGTTTATAGAATCACTAAAAGACAAAGAGAACCGGTAATGACTCCAACTTACTGATAGTGTTTTATGTTCAGATAATGCCCGATGACCTTGTCATGCAGCTCCACCGATTTTGAGAACGACAGTGACTTCCGTCCCAGCCTTGCCAGATGTTGTCTCAGATTCAGGTTATGTCGCTCAATGCGCTGAGTGTAACGCTTGCTGATAACGTGCAGCTTTCCCTTCAGGCGGGATTCATACAGCGGCCAGCCATCCGTCATCCATACCACGACCTCAAAGGCCGACAGCAGGCCCAGAAGACGCTCCAGCGTGGCCAACGTGCGTTACCTAACAATAAACCTGTTTAAATATCCAGATAAAAACATTCAATCTGGGTCAAATGAGTGATACAGTTTCACCCATAAGACCCAATGGAGGCAATATGTCTGAATTTGAATTACTGGCGCAGGATCTGCTTGAGAAAGCAGAAGCGGAAGAACAACTGCGACAGGAAAATGATAAAAAGCTGCTCGGGCAGGTGCTGGAAATCTATGACCAGAAGTACGTGGCTGAACTGCTTAGAAAAGTTGGTAAAAATGAGTGGAGTCGCGAGACTCTTAATCGCTGGATTAATGGTAAGTGCTCACCTAAGACGCTGACGTTAGCCGAAGAGGAACTTCTACGAAAAATGCTTCCGGAAGCGCCTGCACATCACCCTGACTATGCCTTCCGGTTTATTGACCTGTTTGCTGGGATTGGAGGTATACGGAAGGGCTTCGAAACCATCGGTGGCCAGTGCGTTTTTACCAGTGAATGGAATAAAGAGGCTGTGCGCACATATAAAGCTAACTGGTTTAACGATGCTCAGGAACACACTTTCAATCTCGATATTCGGGAAGTCACGCTCAGTGATAAACCTGAAGTACCTGAAAACGATGCCTATGCTTACATTAATGAGCATGTGCCGGATCATGATGTACTTCTAGCAGGTTTCCCCTGTCAACCGTTCAGCCTTGCGGGCGTAAGCAAGAAAAACTCGCTCGGGCGCGCGCATGGTTTCGAATGTGAGGCTCAGGGAACGCTTTTCTTCGATGTGGCGCGTATTATACGCGCAAAAAAACCTGCCATCTTTGTTCTTGAAAACGTTAAAAACCTGAAGAGCCATGACAAGGGTAAAACCTTTAAAGTCATCATGGATACCCTCGACGAACTGGGCTATGAAGTTGCGGATGCAGCTGAGATGGGCAAAAACGATCCTAAAGTTATCGACGGAAAGCACTTTTTACCTCAGCACCGAGAACGTATCGTTTTGGTCGGTTTCCGTCGTGATCTGAACATTCACCAGGGCTTTACCCTGCGCGATATTAGTCGTTTTTATCCGGAACAGCGTCCGTCATTTGGCGAACTGCTGGAACCCGTGGTTGACAGCAAATATATACTGACGCCGAAACTCTGGGAGTATCTCTATAACTACGCCAAAAAGCACGCAGCTAAGGGTAACGGATTCGGTTTTGGCCTCGTTAATCCTGAAAATAAAGAAAGCATTGCCCGTACGCTTTCTGCTCGCTATCACAAAGACGGGTCTGAAATTCTGATAGACCGTGGCTGGGATATGGCCACAGGTGAAACAGACTTCGCGAACGAAGAAAATCAGGCGCATCGGCCCCGCAGGCTGACTCCACGAGAGTGCGCGCGCCTTATGGGTTTTGAAAAAGTAGATGGCAGGCCTTTTCGCATTCCTGTGTCAGACACTCAGTCGTACAGGCAGTTCGGTAACTCCGTAGTGGTGCCCGTGTTTGAAGCCGTAGCCAAACTGCTTGAACCTTATATCCTGAAAGCGGTTAATGCCGATTCGTGCAAGGTTGAACGAATCTGATCGCTCCTCCCGGTATTTATGCCGGGAGATAATCTATGGAATATCTGCGTAAAGCCCTGTCAGCTCAGCAATAAACGCACCTAGCGTCATTAGCTCAGCTCTCACCGCCTCCGGGTATTTTTTGTGCAGCGATGATGGCACGACCAATCTGACACCCGACTCCCGCATCTCCCGATATTGAGCCAGAGAAACTCCCTCTTGGAGTGTAAACAGATGCACCTGATGAATTTTATCGGCCTCATTCAGTATCTGACGCCAGCGATCCTTACAGGTAGTCTTGACTGCCAGCATGCGCAGATTTTCTACGGGAAACTCAGTATCGTGGTAAGCCCCTGCGGAAGGGAAAAGGAAATCGGGTTTTTTATTACCTTCTGTGATGGCCTGCGTCGCAAAGTGTCGCAGGCCGTGCTCAATGAATAGATGCTCCAGGTGCAGTTCCAGAGACTTCCCGGCTCTGGATTTACGGCGATTGCTGACAGAATTGGCCAGCGCAATAAATTCATCCACAGAGCCAAATCCTTTCCGGATGATATCCAGAACATGCAGTTCCTCAACCAATAGAAATATGTCGTACTCCACGCGCCGGCGGTCAAGAAGTTGCTCATCCGGATCAAGGGAATTTTTCACATAATGGCTGGCTGCATACTGAATAATTTCACTTCCCGACGGAAAGCGCAGGTGCCAGTCTTCAGGTAGAATATATTTATGATTTACTGGCGCTTGCTGTAGAGATAGTCCGCCTAGAATCTGTCCTGCGGGGCCGGATATAAGCGCTCCGGGTATAACTTCACCAATAGCGGTCTCAATGACGTCCTCTTCATCAGTGCTGGCGCATACCCAAATATTTACTTCCTTACAGTCCCCCCCTTGCTCATCAAGCTTGAAAGCCAGGAGCGTCAGAGCCCCTGTATTTTCAGGATCCTGAAGTGGGCTGCCTCTACCCCAGCGGGTAATCCTTTTTTCATTCCGGGTTTTACCAAAATGACGGCTGTTATAATAAATTGCCCTGGCTTCGCTGTCAGGGCAATCATGCGATGACACATGTGCGGTGAGAAAAACCGAAGGGTTCAGTTCACGGGTATGGTTGATAGACGGAAAGAGTTTTTCAACGATACCTGAAGGGATATAAAGCCCTACCTGGTGACCACCTGTTGCGCCGGTATCGTTGGCGGAAAGGCGTTTGATGTAGACGAAGTAATTCTCACATGCGATCTCAAGTAGCCAGTTGTGGAAAACCGACATAAGCATCCCCTGTTACCCTGAAACTCTACTCACCATTTTTTCATGATTATATACAAACAGTGTCATTTTCAGAAGACGACTGCACCAGTTGATTGGGCGTAATGGCTGTTGTGCAGCCAGCTCCTGACAGTTCAATATCAGAAGTGATCTGCACCAATCTCGACTATGCTCAATACTCGTGTGCACCAAAGCGAGGTGAGCATGGCGACGGAGGCTCTGTTGCAAAGATTGGCGGCAGTCAGAGGTAGGCTGTCGCTCTGCGCCGATCAGGCGGCTGCTGCGAAATGGTGGTTGAGCATGCCCATGGCCTCCGTCAGCGCCGAGGGCCCAATGCCAAAAGCTCTCTCCACAAGGCGCACCTCGCCCCTGATGCCGGGCTGCAGGCACCAGGGGCGAGCCTGTCCTTTGCGCAGGGCTCGCATGACTTCGAATCCCTTGATCGTGGCATAGGCCGTGGGGATCGATTTGAAACCGCGCACCGGCTTGATCAGTATCTTGAGCTTTCCGTGATCGGCCTCGATCACGTTATTGAGATACTTCACCTGCCGGTGGGCCGTCTCCCGGTCCAGCTTTCCTTCGCGCTTCAATTCGGTGATCGCTGCACCATAGGGGTCGTTTGCGGGAGAGGGCGAAATCCTACGCTAAGGCTTTGGCCAACGATATTCTCCGGTAAGATTGATGTGTTCCCAGGGGATAGGAGAAGTCGCTTGATATCTAGTATGACGTCTGTCGCACCTGCTTGATCGCGGCCGCGATAGCTAGATCGCGTTGCTCCTCTTCTCCATCCGCGTTCCAAGCTGCGGAAAGGCACCCATAAGCGTACGCCTGGTCGAGCAGGCGACGCGGATCGACGTCCAGCGCACGAGAGAATGCGTCCGCCATCTGTGCAATGCGTCTAGGATCGAGACAAAGGTCGTCTCTGTCAGCCGGATCGTAGAACATATTGGCGGCGCCAAAGCCCACTTCACCGACCAGACCGACGGGATCTATCACCAGCCAGCCGCGACTGGAGAACATGATGTTTTCATGATGCAGATCGCCATGTAGCCCACGCAGTTCCGAGGCATTGCTCATCATTTGATCGGCTATAATCGCCGCGTGGACGTAGTCAGTTTGACAACCTGCGTTTTGATCATCGCGCGCCCGCTGAAACAAAGCTGCAAAGCGATCCCGGATCGGGAGAAGGGCAGAAGGCAGGGGTTCCTCAGATGCGGCATACAGCTTCGCCATTAGTTCCGCTGCAATTTCGGTCGCCTGGTAGTCGCCGTGCTCGGCAACGATGTGAGAGAGCATTCGCTCCCCGGCATATTCGAGCAACATCAGATTGTTCTCACGACCGAGCAACCGGACTGCTCCCCTCCCATTGCGCCATACCAGATAGTCGGCCCCGCGCAGTTCATCAGCAATGTCTTCTATAGGTTTCAATCCCTTGACGATTGCAGGAGTCCCGTCTGGCAATGAAACTTTCCAAACGAGGCTGGAAAAGGTGTCCGCAATGAGAACAGGTTGCGAAACGTGCCAATGAGCAGGAAAAACAGGCGGCATGAACATCAACCCCAAGTCAGAGGGTCCAATCGCAGATAGAAGGCAAGGCGTTCGCGGTCGGGGGCTTCGATCCCCAATACATTGAATAGGACAGCGAAGGCGCGCTCTGCTTCATCTGGCGCTGCCCAGTTCTCTTCGGCGTTAGCAATCATGAGTGCCAAATCGGCATAGCGATCTGCTGTTCCGAGCCGCCCAAGGTCGATCAGACCCGTGCATTGAAGAGTTTTAGGGTCCACCATGAAGTTCGGCATGCAGGGATCACCATGGCAAACAACCATATCGGTGCGCTCTTGGTCGAGCCGCACCGGTAGCTCTCGTTCGACACGAGCCAAAAGATCGAGCTGCGGCGTACTCTTGTCCTCGTCCGGTAAGAAGTCGGGATTGACGGCATTGCGGGACACCACATCAACGGCGCGTCCGAACATTCGCGACAGCCTGCGCTCAAACGGACATTGATCAACCGATAGGCTGTGAACAGCGCCAAGTTGCTGCCCCATTGACGGCCACGCTTTGAGCAAATCCGCTCCAGACAGATCAGCCGCCGGTACTCCCGGAATTGCCGTTATCACCAAGCATGCACCCTCCTGTTCCTCCTGCCAGTTGATCACCTCGGGGCAAGCCACACCTCGACCTTTGAGCCAAATGAGGCGGTCACGCTCTCCAGCGAGCTCACCGCGGCGGGAAGCAGGTGCGATTTTCGCGAAGGCATGCCCGTCACCACGTCGAAAAACAAAATCACCAGATTCTCCGCCTCTGACAGGCAACCAGTCAGAATGCGATTCACCAAAAAAAATATTAGTTCGATTCAATGGAGGTTCCTTCAGTTTTCTGATGAAGCGCGGAGGTGGCTCAACCTGCGAAAAGAAACGAGTTGCTACGTAAGTCCGAGAACATGCTTTCCATGGTCTCTGAGCTCGCCTTGATGCCCGAGGCATAGACTGTACAAAAAAACAGTCATAACAAGCCATGAAAACCGCCACTGCGCCGTTACCACCGCTGCGTTC
>NZ_JBMKJK010000038.1:0-7989 GCF_049236925.1 Enterobacter cloacae complex sp. SYL003
GCCTGGTAAGCAGAGTTTTTGAAATGTAAGGCCTTTGAATAAGACAAAAGGCTGCCTCATCGCTAACTTTGCAACAGTGCCGCAAAAAGTCAGTAAAGGACTCACAGTTGGTTCAGTCATTACAGGAAGCACGTTTTTACATGGTCCCCCTGTTTTGGCACTCGGTTTTACCAAGCTGTTTAAAAAATCAAAAAAAGTAGACGAAACCAATATTCAATTGGCCAATAGCTGGATTGGTGTAAACAACCACCTGATTGAAAAGGTGCTGCCAAACCTAAAGTGGGATATGGGTATAGGAAGTTCAACCGCCCTTTTTGGCGAGTCTGGCGGGTAGGAAGCGGCCGCGCAAGCGCCGCTTTGGGCACAGATCGGGCACAGATCGGGGGTTCATGCGTGGGTTTTCGACATCGCGGGGCCACGCAGCGGCTCAGTGCGTAGCCATTTCTCACCGAATCCCGGCACAGGGCCGAGCGCAGCCCTGCGGGGTCGTGGCCGCATCGGATCGGACTCTGGCTTGGCTGCCGGCTGTGTGGCCGGCGCCTCATCACGCGGCGGGCGGCGGGGCGCGCGCTGCGGGCCGGTAGTGCGCTTGCTCCAGCGCGCCGTGTTTCTCGAAGTGGGCGAGGATGGCGCGAATGGCCTTGGGGTCTTCGATGCTGGCGACGATCCGCACCGCGCCGCCGCAGTGGGCGCAGGTGGTGATGTCGATGGAAAAGACCCGCTTGAGCCGTTGCGCCCAGCTCATCGCACGGCGCTTCTGCTCGGGGCTGCGCGGCTCGTCGTGGGCGCTGACGTCCACTGGCGCCGCATCGCCCGCAGGCCGCCTGCCGCGCCCCGAGGGCGTCAGCTGCGCGCGCAGGTTTGCATTCGGGGCGAATACGCCGTGGAAGCGGGTGAGATGCGCGCGTGGCGGCGGGACCAGTGCCGCCAGCTTGGCGATGAAGTCCACCGCATCCCATTCGACATGCGTGGTGCCATTGCGCCACGGCGTCTTGAGCTGGTAACGCACCCTGCCCTGTGGCGAGATCGATAGCCGCTGCTCGCTGATCGCCGGGCGCGTGATGTAGCGGCACAGCTTTTCGAGCTTGTGGCTTTCGTGTGCTTCCGCGGCCACGCCGGCATGCAGCGAGAAGCCGCCGACCTTGCCGGCGTCGCCCTCCAGCGGACCGGCGTCGCCAGGCAGCGTTTGCAGCGTGACGACCTTGCGGCCAGCGTCGCGACCGGTGGCGATGCGGTAGGTCATCGAACTCATCCGCAGCCCATCCATGCCGTCGTCGCTACCCGCGCTGTCGGACAGGAACACGGATTCGTCTTCGCCTTCGAGCCAGCCGCGGCGCGACAGGTGCCGGCACACGCGATGCGCGATGGTGTTGGCCAGTTCCGTCAGTTGCGCCGATGTGGGCGCACGGGTGCGGTGCAGGCGCGGCTTGCGCTGCGGACGCTCGGTGGTGTCCTCGTACACGCCGTCGAGCCACAGCATGTGGAAGTGGATGTTGAGATTCAGCGCGCTGCCGAAGCGCTGGATCAGGGTCACCACGCCGCATTGCGCCGTATCCCGCGGCACGCCGGCCTGATCGGCAAGCCAACCGGCGATCACACGATGCACGATGCCCAGCACCGGGCCGATCGCCTCAGGCTTGCTGGCGAACAGGAAGCGCAACGGGTACGGGAAACTCAGCACCCATTGCCGCACCGGCCGCGGGCCGAACACCTCGTCCACCAGATGCCGCGCCGACTCGGCCATGCGCCGTGCGCCGCAGCTCGGGCACAGCCCGCGCTTCTTGCAGGAATACGCCACCAGCCTCTCGGCACGACAGTGCTCGCAGACCACGCGCAGGAAGCCGTGCTCGAGCACGCCGCAGCGCAGGTAGGTCTCGAACTCCTCGCGCACATACTCGGGCAGCGGGCGGTCTTCGGCCTCAAGACGCGCGATGAAGTCCGGGTAGTGCGCCTGCACTAGCGCGTACAGCAGCGTGCGCTCGGGCAGGTGGCGCGCGTAACGCGCAGCGGCGTGGGCGGCCGGCAGTGGCGCGCACACCTCGGCCTGCCGCCGGGGTGCGGTCAGGCGCGGCACGCAGCGCTCCGTTGCAGGGACGGCTGCTCAGGGTTGCGCCCGCGAGCACGCGTTCATATCGGCGTTTTCTGATCTTCGCGTCAGACATTGCCGCGGGGCGGGTAGGAAGTCTCCCGCCTCGGACGCCAGAACGCACAAAGCCCGGCACGAGGCCGGGCTTTGTGGTCTTGCTTGATGGATCGCGGGGCTTAGAAATCCATGCCGCCCATGCCGCCCATGCCGCCGCCGGCCGGCATCGCCGGCTCGTCCTTCTTCGGGGCCTCGGCCACCATCGCTTCGGTGGTGATCATCAGGCCCGCGATCGACGCGGCGTTCTGCAGCGCGGTGCGGGTGACCTTGGTCGGGTCCAGGATGCCGAACTCGATCATGTCGCCGAACTCGCCGTTGGCGGCGTTGTAGCCGAACGCACCCGAACCTTCGACCACGCGGTTGAGGATGACCGACGGCTCATCGCCGGCATTGGTCACGATCTCGCGCAGCGGGGCTTCCATCGCGCGCAGGGCGATCTGGATGCCGTGGTTCTGGTCTTCGTTCACGCCCTTGATGCCGGCGATCGCCGCCTTGGCACGGATCAGGGCGACGCCGCCGCCCGGGACGATGCCTTCCTCGACGGCCGCACGGGTCGCGTGCAGGGCGTCTTCGACGCGCGCCTTCTTTTCCTTCATCTCGACTTCGGTGGCGGCACCGACCTTGATCACCGCAACGCCGCCGGCCAGCTTGGCCACGCGCTCCTGCAGCTTCTCGCGGTCGTAGTCGGAGGAGGTCTCCTCGATCTGCGCCTTGATCTGCTTGATGCGCGCCTCGATGCCCGCGCCTTCGCCGGCGCCATCGATGATGGTGGTGTTTTCCTTCGACACCTGGATCTTCTTGGCGCGGCCGAGGTCCTTGATGGTGGCCTTCTCCAGCGACAGGCCGACTTCCTCGGAAATCACCACGCCGCCGGTCAGGATCGCCATGTCTTCCAGCATCGCCTTGCGACGGTCGCCGAAGCCCGGGGCCTTCACCGCGCAGACCTTGACGATGCCGCGGATGGTGTTGACCACCAGGGTCGCCAGCGCTTCGCCTTCGACTTCCTCCGCCACGATCAGCAGCGGCTTGCCGGCCTTGGCCACGCCCTCGAGGACGGGCAGCAGGTCGCGCACGTTGGAGATCTTCTTGTCGTACAGCAGGATGAAGGGATCATCCAGGTCGGCCGACATCGACTGCTGGTTGTTGACGAAGTACGGGCTCAGGTAGCCGCGGTCGAACTGCATGCCCTCGACCACGTCGAGTTCGTTGTCCAGGCCGCTGCCTTCCTCGACCGTGATCACGCCTTCCTTGCCGACCTTGTCCATCGCCTGCGCGATCAGGTCGCCGATGTTGGCATCCGAGTTCGCGGAGATCGCGCCGACCTGGGCGATTTCCTTGCTGGTCGACGACGGCTTGGACAGCGACTTCAGTTCGCCGACCGCGGCCTTCACCGCCTGGTCGATGCCGCGCTTCAGGTCCATCGGGTTCATGCCGGCGGCGACCGCCTTCATGCCCTCGCGGATGAACGCCTGCGCCAGCACGGTGGCGGTGGTGGTGCCGTCGCCGGCGTTGTCGGAGGTCTTGGAAGCGACTTCCTTCACCATCTGCGCGCCCATGTTCTCGAACGCGTCAGCCAGTTCGATTTCCTTGGCGACGGAGACGCCGTCCTTGGTGATGGTCGGCGCGCCGTAGCTCTTCTGCAGCACGACGTTGCGGCCCTTCGGGCCGAGGGTCGCCTTCACGGCGTTGGCGAGCACGTTGACGCCGCGCACCATCTTGGAGCGCGCGTCTTCGCCGAAACGAATGTCCTTGGCAGCCATTGCGAATTACCTCGAAAAATTATTCGGATGAGAAATGTGTGGGAGCGACGCGCGATCAGCCGAGGATCGCGAACAGGTCGTCTTCCTTCACCACCAGCAGCTCGACGCCGTCCAGCTTCACTTCGGTGCCGCTGTACTTGCCGAACAGCACCTTGTCGCCGACCTTGACCTGCGGCGCGCGGACCTGGCCGTTGTCCAGCACCTTGCCGGTGCCGACGGCGACGACTTCGCCCTTGATCGGCTTCTCGGTGGCCGAATCCGGGATCACGATCCCGCCGGCGGACAGCTTCTCTTCTTCCATGCGCTTGATGACCACGCGGTCGTGCAGCGGCTTGATATTGGACATGGCAACCTCGGTAAATGGTTGATTGACGTGGAAAAACCCGGCGATTTTAGCAGTCGCGCGAAGCGAGTGCCAAACCGCGGACAACAGAACCGGGCGAACCCGGCATGCCACCGAGATGGGGCGGGCCCGCCGACTTTCAAGGGCCGCACGCGGATGTCCGCCAGGCCCGCCGGATCGGGGCAGCCGCTACCCTATGCCGGTGAGCGCCCTGATCTGCTTCTGCACCTGTCCCGACGCCGACAGCGCCGAGCGCATCGCCACCGCGCTGGTGGCCGAGCGCCTGGCCGCCTGCGTCAACCTCCTGCCCGGCCTGCGTTCGGTCTATCGCTGGCAACGCAAGGTCGAGGCCGCGGCCGAGGTCCTGCTGCTGGTCAAGACCAGTGCCGAGGCCTACCCCGCCCTGCAGGAACGCCTGCGCCAACTGCATCCCTACGAACTCCCGGAGCTGCTCGCGGTCGAAGCCGCGTCCGGCCTGCCCGAATACCTGCAATGGCTGGCCGCCGAGAGCCGACCGGTAAACTGAGCCAATGACCGCATCCACGATCCGCCTGCGCCGCTGGCTGGCCGGGCTCGCCCTGCTGCTTGCGCTGCCCGCGACCTCGGCCGTCGCCCAGGACTTCGAACTGCCGCCGGTCGACGAGGTCTTCGTCCTGTCCGCGCAGGCCACCGCGCCGGACCGCATCGAGGTGCGCTGGCGGATCGCCGACGGCTATTACCTGTACCGGCACCGCACCTCGGTCAAGGCCGATGCCGCCTTCACCGGCGCGACCATGGCGCTGCCGAAGGGCAAGGCCTACCGCGACGAATTCTTCGGCGACGTCGAAACCTACCGCAAGGAATTGCTCGGCACCCTCACCGGCACGCCCGCGGCCGGCGCGAGCGCGACCACCCTGACCGTGAAGTACCAGGGCTGCGCCGATGCCGGCGTGTGCTACCCGCCGCAGACCCGCACCCTGAAGGTCGCGTTGCCGGGCGAAGCGGGCGCTGGCGGCTTCGGCTGTAAGGCGCGCGGGCTGCATGATTATGTCGTCAAGAACGGCTCTGCCGATCATCCCAACGCCGAGGTGAAATTCGCACTGGGTGATGTGGTCAACACCATGATCGGCTGCACTAATGGTGAAACGATCATGCTGTGCCACGACACCTCGCTGCCGCGCCCCTATTCTCTCGGCTTTCGGGTGCAAGGCACCGAGGGGCTGTGGATGGACGTCAACAAGTCGATCTATCTGGAGGGCAAGAGCCCACAGCCGCACCGCTGGGAGCCTGCCGAGGGCTGGTTTGCGAAATACGATCACCCGCTATGGAAACGCTACGCCGATCTGGCGGCAGGGGCCGGGCATGGCGGGATGGACTGGTTCGTGATCCACGCTTTTGTCGAGGCGCTGAAGGCCAAGGCCCCGATGCCAATCGACATTTACGACGCGCTGGCCTGGAGCGCGATCACGCCTCTGTCGGAACAATCGATTGCTGAGGGCAATCGCACGTTAGATTTTCCCGACTTCACCCGAGGGCAGTGGCGCACCCGCAAGCCGATCTTTGCGCTGAACGACGCCTATTGATCGACGCGATTTAGGCCAAGCGCACCGCAAAGGCGAAATTGGTAATCTTGTCGGTATCCTTGACGCCCGGCGCGCTTTCGACGCCGCTGGAGGTATCGACCAGCGGCGCTCCGGTGCGCGCAATCGCCTCGGCAACATTCGTCGGATTTAGCCCGCCTGCCAGCCCCCACGGCAAGGCACCGCGATATCCGGCCAGCAGCGACCAGTCGAACGCCAACCCCATGCCGCCGGGCAGCGCGCCTTTGGGGGTCTTGGCGTCGAACAAGATCAAGTCCGCCGCCCCGGCATAGGCTGCGGCGCGTGCGACATCGCTGGCGCTGGCGACGGGCAGCGCCTTCCACACCGGCTTGCCAAACCGCGCGCGCAACTGGGCCACGCGTTCGGGCGATTCCGAACCGTGCAGCTGCAGCGCGTTCAGCTTGGCTGCCACCAGTGCGTCGGCGATGACAGCATCATCCGCATCGACGAACAAACCGACCATGGCGATCTGGCCAGCTGCGCGCGATGTCAAAGCGCCCGCGACATTCGACGTAACCGCACGGGGCGACGCTGGATAGAACACCAACCCGGCATAGTCCGCCCGCGCCGCGATGGTCGCATCGAGCGCCTCGGGTGTGCTGATCCCGCAAATCTTGATTTTCGCGGGCATGCGGTCAGTCGGGGTTCTGGATCAGCCGCACCAGCGTGCAGTCGGGATCGATCAGGTAGCCGATCCTCAGGCCGCTCGCCTCCAGTTGCGGAGCTTTGAAGCGCGGCCAGCCGGTGCTTTTTTCCTCGGCTCCCGCCGCGTTCACCAATGCCACCATGGCATCGAGATCATCCAACCGCAGGCAACAGCCGAACGAGCTCGTAGCTGGGTCGAGGTCAGGATAGGGGAAGAATTCGAGCTGCAAACCGCCGCGCTGCAGGATCATCCAGCCGCGATCCTTCCAACTCGTCGCAAAGCCCAGCTTCGCATAAAACGCCTCTGTCACATCGAAATCGCGCGATGGCAGATTGGGGGTGACGTGGTCAGCCATGGCTCAGCGCAGCTTGTCGGCCATGCGGGCCGTATGAGTGATTGCGGCGCGGCTATCGGGGGCGGAATGGCTCATCACGATCATGCTGGCCTTGGGGAACGCCGCACCAAACGCGCGCGCTGACGCGGCGTAGTGCTCAGTGTCGGCATCACCGAGATTGCCGAGCGACTTGGCCTTGCTGTCCTTGATCAGGCAGCCACCAAAAGCGATGTCGGTGCCGTCGATCCCAACGGTGATATTGTCACTGGTGTGGCCGGGGCCGGGGTAAAATACCTTGAGCGGGCCAAAGTTGGGCGCGGTTGCTGGTTCGACCCAGCCATTGGCGGCGAAAGTCAGGCTGTGTTGCGCCGCAACCATCCCCTCTTGCGGGGCAAGCTGGTTCGACAACGCATTGGCATAAGTCGCAATCCCCGCCGCATGCAGCGCGTCCATACCGCCCATCTTGTCCTGATGCGCGTGAGTCACCACCGCCAGCGCGACCGGCAGGTTGATCTCCTGCTTGATCCAGTTGAGGATCTGGGCGGTCTGGTCATCGGTCCAGGCGGTATCGACCACCAGCACGCGGCCGCCATCCCTGACGATCAAACCGTTGGAAGCGACTGCCCCGAAACCCGGCATGTCGAGATAGGAAGTGTGCTGCCAGACATTCGGTGCGAGCTGGCGGAAAACCAGATCGCCAAACCGTTGGTCGCCAGTTTCCATTTGCTGGCCAATCGTCGGGCGGATTTCACCGGGCATGCACCCGCTCAGCATCAATGCAGCGGCTAATGCGGTGCTCAGCTTCGCGACCGGGTGCATAATATTGGGCAATTCCATCAAGTTTTCCTTTTATTCAGCATTAAAAACCCCGCAAATGCGAGGCCTAGTAAATAGATGATCTTAATTTGGTTCACTGTAGCAAAAATATGGGGCGAATTCAAACATGAGGTGCGACAGTTTCAAAAGCCATATGATAATCAACAAGCTGAGCAAATTTCTCTAATGGTGTAAGCCAATCTAACGCCTTTCTAGGACGAGTATTCAGTGACATGGCAACTTGATTTAAATAATGCTGATCTGCCTGATTTAAATCAATCCCTTTAGGGAAGGTGCGAATAAGCGGGGAAATTCTTCTCGGCTGACTCAGTCATTTCATTTCTTCATGTTTGAGCCGATTTTTTCT
>NZ_JBMKJK010000039.1:0-6405 GCF_049236925.1 Enterobacter cloacae complex sp. SYL003
ATGCCTCGGGCATCCAAGCAGCAAGCGCGTTACGCCGTGGGTCGATGTTTGATGTTATGGAGCAGCAACGATGTTACGCAGCAGGGCAGTCGCCCTAAAACAAAGTTAGGCCCGCACGGAATCAACATCTCATGTCCGCCAACAATGCCGCAATAGTTCTACGAGTCATGGCCGAGAACGATCTGCCAATGCTCCATGCTTGGCTGAACCGCCCCCACATAGTCGAGTGGTGGGGCGGCGAGGATGAACGCCCAACTCTTGACGAAGTCTTAGAACACTATTCGCCCGAAGTTCTGGCAAAGCAAGCTGTAGTGCCTTACATCGCAATGCTAGATGACGAACCCATCGGCTACGCCCAATCCTACATCGCACTTGGAAGTGGCGATGGATGGTGGGAAGACGAAACTGATCCAGGGGTCCGCGGGATTGACCAGTCTTTGGCTAATCCATCACAGTTAAACAAGGGGTTGGGTACAAAGCTCGTACGCTCGCTCGTTGAACTCCTGTTTAGCGACCCGGCCGTAACGAAAATCCAAACCGATCCATCTCCTAGCAACCATCGCGCCATTCGCTGCTACGAGAAGGCCGGGTTCGTTCAAGAAAAAAACATCCTCACACCTGACGGCCCTGCGGTGTACATGGTCCAAACACGCCAGGCGTTCGAAAGCCTGCGCACTGTTCAAAGCTTCAAAATCAAGGGGAAGTGGTCATGAATGGCTGCACCATCTCTACCAACTGGTATCTCGGCGTGTTCTCATCTGCCTTCGCATCTGTCGTCAGCCTAACCGGGCGTTCAACCGGACATCAACGTGCTGCGCACGTTGATGTCGGTTAACTGGGGCGTTATGCTCTGTGAGCCTGGTTATTGGCGAAGCGAAAGTATGACGATTTCAGCAATAAACGCAAAAGGATAAAAAAATGACATGGAGAACGACCAGAACACTTTTACAGCCTCAAAAGCTGGAGTTCAATGAGTTTGAGATTCTTAATCCCGTAGTTGAGGGCGCCCGAATTGTCGGCATTGGCGAGGGTGCTCACTTTGTCGCGGAGTTCTCACTGGCTAGAGCTAGTCTTATTCGCTATTTTGTCGAGAGGCATGATTTTAACCCACATTTCCCAAGTAAGGCGCTGATTTCGCTGTCCTGACCATTATATTTCCTATATAAAACATGGTGTTGAAGGCTGCGAGGGGCGCGTTTCATGGATCACCCAGAGGGTGCGGGCTTGCAACGGGCAGATCGGGTGGATTTCGACCCTCGCGTGCGGCTGGAATTTCGCGGCACGCAGCTCAGTTCCGACGGCGGCCTTCTGGTGATGCGCGAGCTTGATGACGCGCTCGGGTTGTCCGATTTGGCGTCAGCGGCGCTGCGCGATACTCGCTCTGGCAAGAACACGGTCCATCGGCTCGACGGCCTGTTCCGGCAATCAGTCTTTGGGCGGCTGGCCGGATACGAGGATGTCAACGACGCCAACCGTCTCGCCTGCGATCCGGTCATGCGCCAAGTTGTCGGCGGCAGAGCGGTCGATGCACAAGCGGCCTCGGCATCGCAGATGGGACGGTTCGAGACCGAGACGCTGGCTCTGGCCGGGAACCGTGCCGCGCTGGCCGACCTGAACGGGCAATGGATCGACCGGTTCCATGACCGTAACGGGCTGAAGTACATCGTTCTGGACATGGACAGCTCGGTCAGCCCGACCCATGGCGACCAGGAAGGGTCCGCCTGGAATGGCCATTTCGACTGTAGCTGCTATCACCCCAACTTTCTGTTCAACCAGTTCGGGATGCTGGAACGCTGCGCCCTGCGCCATGGCAACGTCCACAGCGCCGATGGCTGGCGTGATGTTCTCGACCCCGTAATTGCGCGCTACGCGGAGCGCGACCTTGGTGGCAGGTTCTTCCGGGCCGATGCTGCCTACGCGATCCCGGCGATCTATGAGCGATTGGAAGAAGCGCGGTTCTTCTACGCCATCCGGCTGCCCGCAAACGCGGTCCTCAAGGACAAGATCGCGCATCGGCTAACGCGCCCTGTCGGGCGGCCGTCACTGACCAAGGTCAAGCGGTTCTTCGAGGAATTCGAGTATCAGGCGGCGTCCTGGGACAAGGAACGCCGGGTGATCGCCAAGATCGAATGGCATCCGGGCGAACTGTTCCCGCGTGTCGGCTTCATCGTCACCAACCTGCCGATGGAGCCGGACTGGGTGGTGCGGTTCTACAACCAGCGCGGCACCGCCGAGCAGCACATCAAAGAGGGCAAATACGCCTTTCGCTGGACGCGGCTGTCGTGCCGGAAGTTCCGCGACAATGAGGTGCGGCTGCAACTGCACGCCCTGGCGTACAACCTGGCCACCTTCTTGCGCTGCATCGAGCTGCCCGAGGCCATGGCCGACTGGTCGTTGACCAGCCTGCAACTGAAGCTGATCAAGATCGGGGCACGTGTGGTCCGTCACGCCCGCACCATCACCTTCCAGCTGGCCGAGGTCGCTGTCACCGGCACGATGGTACGCGCCATCCTCGCCGCTATCCGCCGATTGCGAGCGCCACCGCTATGCGCATGATCGCGATCCACGCTCAAACTGAACGAAAGCGGCTGGACAGATCTGTCCGCTGCGCTGAAAAACGCCGCCCCTGGGCAAGGAAACAGCGGCTTCGCGGTCTGATCCGTCCAGATCCAGCAGTCTGCGCGACCGCAGGTGCCGCTTGCGGCAGAAAATCCTTGTCTAGCGCTCGGATACAGGCTATCTTCACCTCAAACGACACGCCACTTGGGGAATGCAGGATATAGAGGATGGCAGCGGAATGAACACAAGGGAAACAATTGCGGCGGACCTTTCACGGCTGGGTGTCCAATCCGGCGCTCTCGTCATGGTTCACGCATCGCTGAAGGCGATCGGCCCCGTCGATGGAGGCGCAGCATCGATAGTGTCTGCCCTGCTCGATGCCGTCGGCCCCACTGGAAGCTTGATGGGATACGCCTCGTGGGACCGGTCGCCTTACGAAGAAACGCTCAATGGCGCACGGATGGATGCGGAACTGCGCCACCGATGGCCGCCGTTCGATCCAGCCATATCAGGCACGTATCGCGGCTTCGGCCTGCTCAACCGGTTCCTCCTCCAGACACCCGGCGCCCGGCGCAGCGCGCACCCGGATGCCTCGATGGTCGCGGTAGGGCCTCTGGCCGGCACTCTGACGCGGCCTCACGAACTTGGGCAGGCTTTCGGACCTGGATCGCCGCTGGAGCGTTTCGTCGAGCGTGCCGGAAAGGTTCTGTTGCTCGGAGCCCCGCTCGATTCCGTTACCGTCCTGCACTACGCCGAGGCCATTGCCCGCATCCCGAACAAGCGACGCGTGAGCTACGAAATGCCGATCCGCAGCGAGGACGGCGGAGTGAGATGGAAACGCGCCGAGGATTTCGACTCCAACGGCATTCTCGATTGTTTCGCTATCGAAGGAGAGCCGGACGCCGTCGAGACAATTACCAATGCCTATGTGGAGCTGCGACGCCATCGGGAGGGCTTGGTCGGTCAGGCGCACTGCTACTTGTTCGAAGCGCGGGATATCGTTTCGTTCGGTGTCGACTATCTTCAACGGCACTTTGGCTCGCCCTGATCCGACGCATGGCATGCGGGATGCTCGCCCGCACCCTATCAACGACTATGTATCCAGGGTGCGCCCCGCCGAAAATACGGGCCCCGCGACACTGTGAACAGAAGCGCTTAACATCAAGGGGGACTCTATGTCTGCTACCGCAACCATGTTTGCCCAGTCGTTCTTCCATGGAACCAAAGCCGCTCTTGCACCCGGTGATCTGATCGCCGTCGGTTATCGATCGAATTTCACAGACGCGAAATCCCTGTCGTGGGTGTATTTTACAGGCACGCTCGATGCGGCGATCTGGGGCGCCGAATTGGCGGGTGGCAGCGGAACGGAACGAATTTATGTCGTCGAACCGACCGGCGCCATCGAGGAGGATCCGAACCTGACGGATAAGAAGTTCCCGGGTAACCCGACCCTGTCTTATCGCTCCCGCGATCCATTGCGCGTAATTGCTGAAGTGACGAAGTGGCAAGCACACACGGCCCAGCGGCTGCGGGAAATGAAGGAGGGCCTGGCGCGTCTGAACGCAGAAGGTGCCGAGATCATCGATTAACGTCGCCTGCCGGCAGTGCCATCATGGCGCATGGAACCGACTGTAGCCGATGACCGCACTGGTCTTTATTCGCGTCGCGGATGCCACAAATTGCTTAGCCCACTCGCCGCCTGGGGCCGATTTTCGCCCCTCGCCTTGAAGGGATTCCGAGTAGAATCCCGTGGCCATTGTTAATTAAGCAAGCGCGTTAATTAACAAATATGATCTCCGCATCGCAACCGTACCTCTCGGTCAGGTTAAACGTGTCCAGGCTGGCAAGCACTTCGGCGCTTTGCCAGTTCATGCTGGCAATCGTGCCTACGCAATGATGGGCGGCATCGTCGTGGGAACGGCGCTGACGATTCTCTTCCTACGGGCCCTCTATGTCGCCTGGTTCTGGATCCCGCGTGAAGTCGAGCAAACTGATTAATATGCACGACTTCGATCAGTTGGTGCCGTTAATTTCACCAAATGCGATATTCTGGTTCAATGACGGATCATTTTGTGGACTGAAGCAGATACGGCAAGCCTTTGAGGAAACCTGGAAAAAATTTCCTCTTGAAAATTATTGGTTAGAAAACCTGGAGTGGGTTGCCCAGTCGAAAGATTGTGCCGGATGCACCTATCACTTCCGGTGGAGGGCAATTTTAAATGGTAGCGCTCTGGAAGGCGGTGGGCGAGGAACAACTATCCTTCGTAGAGAAGCGAATGTCTGGAAGATCACTCACGAACATCTGAGCCAGTTCCCTAAACAAGACCCCAAGGGCCGACAGCTGCCGAGTAGATCGCTCGGATTGCGCCAAAAGCGGTCATGAGAGAAATGCCGCGACCTCAATGGTCGCGGCTGGCAGTTATGCAACGTCCTGTAACTGGGCCTCTCCATTGTGGAGGAAGCATGCTTAATGCGATTGGTTTGGAATGTGGGGCGATTCAGGCATCCCGGCTATCTGAATGGCTCAACTCAACAGCCGGTGCTCATGAACTTGAGCGATTTTCGGATACCCTGACCTTTTCTTTGTATGGCTCAGTGCTGATTTGGGTTAAATCATATCTACGCGAATCAGGAAGAAAACTGCAGTTAGTCGGAATCGATTTACCCAACACCTTGAATCCAAGGGACGACCTAGCGCAATTGGCCGAAATTATCCAGGTCATCGACCACCTCATGAAACCCCACGTTGATGCGCTGACTCAGTTGTTGACGTCCATTGATGGCCAGTCGGCGGTTATTTCATCGGCAAAATGGGGGGAGTTGGAAACGGCTCAGCAGGAGAAAGCTATCTCAGGGGTAACCAGATTGAAGCTCCGTTTGGCGTCGCTTGCCCCTGTCCTGAAAAATCACGTCAACAGCGATTTTTTCCGAAAAGCCTCTGATCGAATAGAGTCGATAGAGTATACGTTGGAAACCTTGCGTGTAATGAAAGCTTTCTTCGATGGTACCTCTCTTGAGGGAGATACTTCCGTACGTGACTCGTATATGGCGGGCGTGGTGGATGGAATGGTTCGAGCGAATCCGGATGTAAGGATAATTCTGCTGGCGCACAACAATCATTTACAAAAAACTCCAGTTTCCTTTTCAGGCGAGCTTACGGCTGTTCCCATGGGACAGCATCTCGCAGAGAGGGAGGAGGGGGATTACCGTGCGATTGCATTCACCCATCTTGGACTCACCGTGCCGGAAATGCATTTCCCATCGCCCGACAGTCCTCTTGGATTCTCTGTTGTGACCACGCCTGCCGATGCAATCCGTGAGGATAGTGTGGAACAGTATGTCATCGATGCCTGTGGTAAGGAGGATTCATGCCTGACATTGACAGATGACCCCATGGAAGCAAAGCGAATGCGGTCCCAAAGCGCCTCTGTAGAAACGAATTTGAGCGAGGCATTTGATGCCATCGTCTGCGTTCCCAGCGCCGGCAAGGACAGCCTGGTTGCCCTATAGGAAACCAGAAATGAAATGAAGGAGCATAACCTGCCAATCCACCGGACGGTTTTCAACCGCCGGTGATCAGCGCGTTAGATGCACTAAGCACATAATTGCTCACAGCCAAACTATCAGGTCAAGTCTGCTTTTATTATTTTTAAGCGTGCATAATAAGCCCTACACAAATTGGGAGATATATCATGAAAGGCTGGCTTTTTCTTGTTATCGCAATAGTTGGCGAAGTAATCGCAACATCCGCATTAAAATCTAGCGAGGGCTTTACTAAGCTTGCCCCTTCCGCCGTTGTCATAATCGGTTATGGCATCGCATTTTATTTTCTTTCTCTGGTTCTGA
>NZ_JBMKJK010000040.1:0-6319 GCF_049236925.1 Enterobacter cloacae complex sp. SYL003
TCAGTCATTTAGAAAGCAACTTTATTGCTTCTGCATAAAAAAATTACTGGGGATCCCTCAGCCCACAGGGAGAGGGAGAAAACATGATGCCCTTACCCTGCGGGAGAGGGAGAAAAGCGGATGCAAAACCGCTGCTTGCGGCGGTAAGCGTAGACATCTTCCACGTGCCCGTTTTTAATCCGCGCTTGCAGCCCGCGCCAGTAGCTGGCGCGGAACAGATCGGCATGCATCTCTTCAAATAACGGCCCGATGCGTGGGTCCGCACACAGCCAGTGGCGAAACTCCTCCGGAAACACATCGCCCGGCGAGACGCTGTACCAAGGCTCGCTGGACAGTTCATCTTCCGGGTAGCGCGGCGGCGGGATATCGCGGAAGTTCACCTCGGTCATGTAGCAAATTTCATCGTAATCGTAGAACACCACCCGCCCGTGACGGGTGACGCCGAAGTTTTTAAACAGCATATCCCCGGGGAAAATATTGGCAGCGGCGAGCTGGCGGATGGCGTTGCCGTACTCTTCGATGGCATCACGTAAAGCCTGGCCCTCTGACTGTTCCAGCCAGATATTTAGCGGCACCATACGGCGCTCAATGTAGAGATGGCTGATCGCAATCTTATCGCCAAGATCGGTAATTTTCGTCGGCGCTTCCTGCATGAGCAGCGTCATTAGCGCCGGATCGATCTGCTGCTTATCCAGCACAAAGTTTTCAAACTCCTGGGTATCGGCCATTCGCCCGACGCGATCGTGCTCTTTTACCAGCTGATAGCAGGCACGGACGTGGGCTGCGGTCATCTCTTTCTGCGGGGCGAATTTATCCTTAATCACCTTAAACACCCGATCAAAGCCCGGCAGCGTGAAGACCAGCATCACCATGCCGCGGATACCCGGCGCTTCGATAAACTGCTCATCAGCCGTGGTGACATAACGCAGGTATTCCCGATAACTCTCCGTTTTGGCATGCTTCTGACAGCCAATCGCCATATACAGCTCGGCGGTGGTTTTACCCGGCAGGATCTCGCGCAGCCACTCCACCAGGGCGGCGGGCAGCGGGGCGTAGACCATGAAATAGGAGCGGGCGAAGCCAAATACGATACTCGCCTCAGCGCTGGTAGTCAGGCAGGTATCGACAAACAGTTCGCCGTCGTCGGTACGGTGAATGGGCAGCAGAAACGGCACGATGGCTGTCGGCGTAACCAGTTTGCCCACCAGCCAGGCGGCCTTATTGCGGTAGAAAAGCTCGTTGGCAACCTGCAAATGGCTGCGGCTGAGCACCGCCTCACCGAAGGTTTCACTGAGATACGCGTGGGTATAGCCGATATCCCGGGGTTTATTCTGCCACGGCAGGCGCAGCGGCAAATCCGTTAAGACGCGGTGCAGGAGCTTTTCCCAGCCGCGATCGGGAAAGAAATCTTTCGCCAGCGGACGCGGAATGGTACGGAAGCGTCGCTCGGGCTGGGAGCTGAAGATAAATAACCGCTCAGGAGATAATGAGCGGTGGTCAAATAACCGGCAATAGACGGAGTTGAAAAAGCTCTCCGCAATCTCGAAGCGCGGGTAGTCGGGTAACAGATGGGTGTAATGCTCTTTCACGCGCAGTAAAAATTCCGCATCCGGGCTTTTACCGTCGGTGATACAGCGCAGTTGTTCCACCACCAGACCTACGTGGTGATCATAGAGATGGATACGCTGCTTCATGGCCTGCTGAACCGCGTGCCAGTCGGCGTGCTCAAAACGCTGTTGCGCGCCAGAGGTAACTTCCAGAAAGCGGCCATACTGGGCATCGAAGCCCTGCAAAATAGTTTGGGCTATCAGTAATTCCAGACCACGCGACATATATTCCCCCTCACCCCAACCCTCTCCCCGGGGGGGGAGAGGGGGAAAGATCAGAACTGTGCTTCTTCCGTTGAGCCCGTTAATGCCGTGACGGAGGAAGTCCCGCCCTGAATAATCGTGGTCACATTATCGAAGTAGCCGGTTCCCACCTCCTGCTGGTGCGAAACGAAGGTGTAACCCTCTTTGCCCGCCGCAAATTCTGGCTGCTGTACCTTCTCAACATAGTGCTTCATGCCTTCGCCCTGTGCGTAGGCATGCGCCAGGTCGAACATGTTGAACCACATGCTGTGGATACCCGCCAGGGTGATGAACTGGTACTTGTAGCCCATATCCGACAGCTGCTGCTGGAAGCTGGCGATGGTCGTGTCGTCCAGATTTTTTTGCCAGTTGAAGGACGGTGAACAGTTATAGGCCAGCAGCTTGCCCGGATATTTCGCATGAATCGCATCGGCAAAGCGCTTCGCCAGCGCCAGATCCGGCGTGGAGGTTTCACACCAGACCAGGTCGGCGTAAGGGGCATACGCCAGGCCGCGGCTGATCGCCTGTTCAATACCGGCATGCGTGCGATAGAACCCTTCGCTGGTGCGTTCGCCGGTGATGAATTCGCTGTCGTACGGGTCGCAGTCAGAGGTGATCAGGTCCGCTGCGTCCGCATCGGTACGAGCAATGACCAGCGTCGGCACGCCGAGCACGTCAGCAGCCAGACGCGCGGCAACCAGCTTCTGGATCGCTTCCTGAGTTGGCACCAGCACTTTCCCGCCCATATGCCCACACTTCTTCACCGACGCCAGCTGATCTTCAAAGTGTACGGCCGCTGCACCGGCCTCAATCATCGATTTCATCAGCTCAAAGGCGTTCAGCACACCGCCGAAACCGGCTTCCGCATCGGCGACGATCGGCAGGAAATAATCAATAAAACGCGGATCGTGGGGCTCGATGCCCGCAGCCCACTGGATCTGATCCGCACGACGGAAGGTATTGTTGATCCGATCTACCACTGACGGCACCGAGTTCGCCGGGTAAAGAGATTGATCCGGATACATGCTGGAGGCCAGGTTAGCATCCGCCGCGACCTGCCAGCCGGAAAGATAGATAGCTTCAATGCCGGCCTTCGCCTGCTGCAATGCCTGACCGCCAGTCAGTGCGCCGAGGCTGTTGATATAACCTTTTTTAGACCCCCCGTGCAGCAGATCCCACATTTTCGCCGCGCCGTTCTGCGCCAGCGTACACTCCGGGTTAACCGAGCCGCGTAACTTCACCACTTCCTCTGCGCTGTACGGACGGCGAATGCCTTCCCAGCGCGGTTGGGTCCACTCTTTTTGTAACTCTTCGATCTGTTGGGTACGGGTTTTCATGTGCAGATGCTCCATATTGTTATGTGGTGAATTACGCCAGGAAGCGGTAGCCCGGCAGGGTCAGGAAGTCGATTAAGTCATCAGAGGTGGTGATTTGCTCCATCAGGCGCGCAGCGTCATTAAAACGCCCGCTGCTGAAGCGGTGCTCGCCCAGTTCGTCCTGGATGACCCGCATCTCTTCGGCCAGCATCTGACGGAACAGGGCTTTGGTGACCGGTTTGCCGTTGCTGAGCGTTTTTTGATGATGGATCCACTGCCAGATGGAGGTACGTGAAATTTCCGCCGTGGCGGCATCTTCCATCAGGCCGTAGATCGGCACGCAGCCGTTGCCGGAGATCCATGCCTCGATGTACTGCACGGCGACGCGAATATTGGCGCGCATGCCCTCTTCCGTACGCTCGCCCGCACACGGCGCAAGCAACTGTTCTTCTGCGATTGGCGCATCGTCTTCACGGGTGACAAACAGCTGGTTTTTGTTATCGCCGAGTACGCGGTTGAAGACCTCCATCGCCGTGTCGGCCAGACCGGGGTGGGCAATCCACGTCCCGTCGTGGCCGTTACGGGCTTCCAGTTCTTTATCGGCTTTCACCTTGTTGAGCACCTGGTTGTTACGCTCAGCATCTTTGCTCGGGATAAAGGCCGCCATACCGCCCATCGCAAAGGCGCCGCGTTTGTGGCAGGTCTTAATCAGCAGGCGCGAGTAGGCGCTGAGGAAGGGTTTATCCATGGTGACAACCTGACGATCCGGCAATACCCGGTCGGCATGGTTTTTCAGGGTTTTGATGTAGCTGAAGATGTAATCCCAGCGGCCGCAGTTCAGGCCCACAATATGGTCACGCAGCGCATGGAGGATCTCATGCATCTGGAATACGGCTGGCAGGGTTTCAATCAGCAGCGTGGCCTTAATGGTGCCGCGCGGCAGGCTGAAACGGTCTTCTGCGTAGCTGAAGACTTCACTCCACCACGCCGCTTCCTGCCAGGACTGGGTTTTCGGCAGATAGAAATAGGGGCCGCTGCCTTTCGCCAGCAGGTTCTTATGGTTGTGGAAGAAGTACAGCGCAAAGTCGAACAGGCTGCCCGGAATCGCTTCTCCGCGCCACGTAACGTGTTTTTCTGGCAAATGCAGACCGCGTACGCGGCAGATCAGCACCGCCGGATTCGGTTTGAGCTGGTAAATTTTACCGGCTTCGTTGGTATAGCTGATGGTGCCGTTGACGGCGTCGCGCAGGTTGATCTGCCCGTCGATAACTTTCTGCCAGTCCGGCGCGAGGGAATCTTCGAAGTCCGCCATAAATACTTTGACGTTGGCATTCATGGCGTTAATCACCATTTTGCGCTCTACCGGGCCGGTGATCTCTACGCGACGATCCTGTAAATCTTCAGGGATTCCGCGAATTTTCCATTCACCATGACGAATGGAAGCGGTTTCCGAAATAAACCCTGGCAACTTGCCGTTATCGATCTCCTGCTGTTGATGAATGCGTGCCGCCAGCAGTTTATTACGCTGTGGCGTAAAGCGAGTCACCAGTTCAGTCAGAAACTCTACCGCTTCTGCCGTCAAAACTTGCTGTTCTTGCTCACCATTCGGCTGGGTAAAGGTCAGTTCATCGACCGTTGTTGCCTGTTGAGTCATCGTTCTGCTCCTCATCAAAGATCCAAAATCACGCCCCCGATGCGAGCGAAAGATCGTTGTGTAGTTTTCGCTCAGCAGAATTAAGACTATCTATATTTTTTCCAAAATCAAAAACAATTTCCATTTTAATCCACACCCAATCACAACTGCATGATTAATTTGGGATTAAAGTTTTTCACGATGTTGAGTTGGATTTCGGAAATAAAAAAGGCACCTGAAGGTGCCTGATCTGAATAGCTGAAACGCTTTAGGATCGTTTAATGCAGACGATTACTCCAGCGTCGGATTCATGTGGCGCAGATCGTACGGCGTAATCTGGTAGACGTAATAGTTGAGCCAGTTAGTGAACAGCAGATTTCCGTGACTACGCCAGGTTGCCCGAGGCGTGTTTTGCGGATCGTTTTTCGGGAAATAGTTGTACGGGACATCCGGATTCAGACCCGCTTCAACGTCACGAAAATACTCTGACGCGAGGGTATGCGGATCGTACTCAGGATGGCCGGTAACGAACGCGATGCGTTTGTCTTTACTGGCGAACAGGTAGGCATCGCCGTCTTCCGTTTCGGCCAGGATTTCCAGGTCGGTATAATCGCGGATCAGCTGTGCCGGAAAATCGGCGTAGCGAGAATGCGGAGCCAGGAAAGTGTCATCGAAACCACGCGTCAGCAGCGCATGCGGGTGAAGAATGTGGTGTTCGTATACGCCAGAAAGTTTGTCGCTGCGGGTTTGCTTGGGAATACCATACAGGATATTCAATGCGGCCTGTACCGCCCAACAGACAAATAAGGTGGACGTGACGTGATCTTTTGCCCACTCCAGCACCTGCCTGATTTGTGGCCAGTAGGCAACGTCATTAAATTCCACCAGACCCAGCGGTGCGCCGGTGACGATCAGTCCATCGAAATTCTCATCGCGAATATCTTCAAAATTACAGTAGAAGTTATTCAGATGCTCAGCAGGCGTGTTGCGTGACTCACGGGCGTCAATGCGCAGCAGCTGGATATCAACCTGAAGCGGAGAGTTGGAGAGCAAACGCAGGAACTGGTTCTCCGTTTCGATCTTTTTTGGCATCAGATTGAGAATAAGCACCTTCAGCGGGCGAATTTCCTGACCTGTCGCACGCGAAGCCGTCATGACGAAGACATTCTCTTCACGCAAGAAATTGACGGCTGGTAGCTCGTCCTGCACCCGAATCGGCATAACCTTAAATCCTCACAACATACGTATAAACGTTTAGACATCCAGACAGCTAACGATACCCAGAAACGGGCTTAATGTCGAGTCTGCAAGCGAAAGGTGAGAAAGTTTCAAGGAGGGGATGGTGCGGTTTGATGCCCTCACCCCGGCCCTCTCCCACTGGGAGAGGGAGAAAAACAAAAGCAAAAAACCCCGCACCTTCCGGTACGGGGTTCTTTCTGTTTGATGCCTGGCAGTTCCCTACTCTCACATGGGGAGACCCCACACTACCATCGGCGCTACGGCGTTTCACTTCTGAGTTC
>NZ_JBMKJK010000041.1:0-5762 GCF_049236925.1 Enterobacter cloacae complex sp. SYL003
CGCCTGGTAAGCAGAGTTTTTGAAATGTAAGGCCTTTGAATAAGACAAAAGGCTGCCTCATCGCTAACTTTGCAACAGTGCCAAGCTGGCTCGTGAATTCGGAATCAGTCGCGAAACCCTGTATCAATACTTGAGAACGGATCAGTAAATATGCCACGTCGTTCAATCCTGTCCGCCGCCGAGCGCGAAAGCCTGCTGGCGTTGCCGGACACCAAGGATGAGTTGATCCGTCACTACACGTTCAGCGAAACCGACCTCTCCATCATCCGGCAGCGGCGCGGCCCGGCCAACCGGCTGGGCTTCGCCGTGCAGCTCTGTTACCTGCGCTTTCCTGGTGTCATCCTGGGCGTCGATGAGCCGCCGTTTCCGCCCTTGTTGAAACTGGTCGCCGACCAGCTCAAGGTCAGCGTCGAAAGCTGGGACGAATACGGGCAGCGGGAGCAGACCCGGCGCGAGCACCTGGTCGAACTGCAAACGGTGTTCGGCTTCCAGCCCTTTACCATGGGCCACTACCGGCAGGCCGTCCAGTTGCTGACCGAGATGGCCTTGCAGACCGACAAGGGCATCGTGCTGGCCAGCACCTTGATCGAGCACCTGCGGCAGCAGTCGGTCATTCTGCCTGCCCTCAACGCCGTCGAGCGGGCGAGCGCCGAAGCAATCACCCGCGCCAACCGGCGCATCTACGATGCCTTGGCCGAACCGCTGTCGGACGCGCATCGCCGCCGCCTCGACGATCTGCTCAAGCGTCGGGACAACGGCAAAACGACCTGGCTGGCCTGGCTGCGCCAATCGCCCGTCAAACCGAATTCGCGGCACATGCTGGAACACATCGAACGCCTCAAAGCGTGGCAGGCGCTCGACCTGCCTTCTGGCATCGAGCGGTCGGTGCACCAGAACCGCCTGCTCAAGATCGCCCGTGAGGGTGGCCAGATGACGCCCGCCGACCTGGCCAAGTTCGAGGCGCAGCGACGCTATGCCACCCTGGTGGCGCTTGCCATCGAGGGCATGGCCACCGTCACCGACGAAATCATCGACCTGCACGACCGCATCCTGGGCAAGCTGTTCAACGCCGCCAAGAACAAGCATCAGCAGCAATTCCAGGCGTCCGGCAAGGCGATCAACGCCAAGGTGCGGCTGTTCGGCCGCATCGGCCAGGCGCTGATCGAGGCCAAGCAGGCGGGCCGCGATCCGTTCGCCGCCATCGAGGCCGTCATGTCCTGGGATGCCTTCGCCGAGAGCGTCACCGAAGCGCAGAAGCTTGCGCAGCCCGAGGA
Organism: Enterobacter cloacae complex sp. SYL003; assembly: GCF_049236925.1. Classification (NCBI taxonomy): domain Bacteria; kingdom Pseudomonadati; phylum Pseudomonadota; class Gammaproteobacteria; order Enterobacterales; family Enterobacteriaceae; genus Enterobacter; species Enterobacter cloacae complex sp. SYL003. The sequence goes on from NZ_JBMKJK010000041.1 coordinate 1,275, forward strand.
CTTCGATTTCCTGCACCGCATCGGCGAAAGCTACGCCACGCTGCGCCGCTACGCGCCGGAATTCCTTGCCGTGCTCAAGCTGCGGGCCGCTCCCGCCGCGAAGGACGTGCTCGACGCCATCGAGGTGCTGCGCGGCATGAACAGCGACAACGCCCGCAAGGTGCCCGCCGACGCGCCGACCGAGTTCATCAAGCCGCGCTGGCAGAAGCTGGTCATGACCGACACCGGCATCGACCGGCGCTACTACGAACTGTGCGCGCTGTCGGAGATGAAGAACGCGTTGCGTTCCGGCGACATCTGGGTGCAGGGGTCGCGCCAGTTCAAGGACTTCGAGGACTACCTGGTGCCGCCCGCGAAATTCGCCAGCCTCAAGCAGGCCAGCGAATTGCCGCTGGCCGTGGCCACCGACTGCAACCGGTACCTGAACGACCGGCTGACGCTGCTGGAAACACAGCTTGCCACCGTCAACCGTATGGCGACGGCCAACGAGCTGCCGGACGCCATCATCACCGAGTCAGGCTTGAAGATCACGCCGCTCGACGCGGCGGTACCCGACACCGCCCAAGCGCTGATCGACCAGACGGCAATGATCCTGCCGCACGTCAAGATCACCGAACTGCTGCTGGAGGTGGACGAATGGACGGGCTTCACTCGGCATTTCGCGCATCTGAAATCGGGCGACCCGGCCAAAGACAAGAACCTGTTGCTGACCACGATCCTCGCCGACGCGATCAACCTGGGCCTGACCAAGATGGCGGAGTCTTGCCCCGGCACGACCTACGCCAAGCTGGCTTGGCTGCAAGCCTGGCACATCCGCGACGAAACCTACGGGGCGGCGCTGGCCGATCTGGTCAACGCACAGTTCCGCCATCCCTTCGCCGAGCACTGGGGCGACGGCACCACCTCATCGTCGGACGGCCAGAACTTCCGCACCGGCAGCAAGGCCGAGAGCACCGGCCACATCAACCCGAAATACGGGAGCAGCCCAGGGCGGACGTTCTACACCCACATTTCTGACCAGTACGCGCCATTTCACACCAAGGTCGTGAACGTCGGCGTGCGCGATTCGACCTACGTGCTCGACGGCCTGCTGTACCACGAGTCCGACTTGCGGATCGAGGAGCATTACACCGACACGGCGGGCTTCACCGATCACGTCTTCGCCCTGATGCACCTCCTGGGCTTCCGCTTCGCGCCGCGCATCCGCGACCTGGGCGACACCAAGCTCTACATCCCGAAGGGCGACGCCGCCTATGACGCGCTGAAACCCATGATCGGCGGCACGCTCAACATCAAGCACGTCCGCGCCCATTGGGACGAAATCCTGCGGCTGGCCACCTCGATCAAGCAGGGCACGGTGACGGCCTCCCTGATGCTCCGAAAGCTCGGCAGCTACCCACGCCAGAACGGCCTGGCCGTGGCGCTCCGCGAGCTGGGCCGCATCGAGCGCACGCTGTTCATCCTGGACTGGCTGCAAAGCGTGGAACTGCGCCGCCGCGTGCATGCCGGCCTGAACAAGGGCGAGGCGCGCAATGCGCTGGCCAGGGCAGTGTTTTTCAACCGCCTGGGTGAAATCCGCGACCGCAGTTTCGAGCAGCAGCGCTACCGGGCTAGCGGCCTCAATCTGGTAACGGCTGCCGTCGTGTTGTGGAACACGGTCTATCTGGAACGGGCTGCGCACGCGCTGCGTGGCAACGGCCATGCCATTGATGACGCGCTGTTGCAGTACCTGTCGCCGCTCGGTTGGGAGCACATCAACCTCACCGGCGATTACCTCTGGCGCAGCAGCGCCAAGATCGGCGCGGGCAAGTTCAGGCCGCTACGACCGCTGCAACCGGCTTAGCGTGCTTTATTTAATGAGATGGTCACTCCCTCCTTCCCAGTACTATGCTGAGGACAGGCTTTCATTCGGAGAACCATCATGGAAAACATTGCGCTTATTGGTATCGATCTGGGTAAGAACTCTTTCCATATTCATTGTCAGGATCATCGTGGGAAGGCCGTTTACCGTAAAAAATTCACCCGACCAAAGCTAATCGAATTTCTGGCGACATGCCCGGCAACAACCATCGCGATGGAAGCCTGTGGCGGTTCTCACTTTATGGCACGCAAGCTGGAAGAGTTAGGGCATTTTCCAAAGCTGATATCACCGCAATTTGTCCGCCCATTCGTTAAAAGCAACAAAAATGACTTCGTTGATGCTGAAGCTATCTGTGAAGCAGCATCACGTCCATCTATGCGTTTCGTGCAGCCCAGAACCGAATCTCAGCAGGCAATGCGAGCTCTGCATCGTGTCCGTGAATCCCTGGTTCAGGATAAGGTGAAAACAACTAATCAGATGCATGCTTTTCTGCTGGAATTTGGTATCAGCGTTCCGCGAGGTGCTGCCGTTATTAGTCGACTGAGTACCCTTCTTGAGGACAGTAGTTTGCCTCTTTATCTCAGCCAGTTACTGCTGAAATTACAACAGCATTATCACTATCTTGTTGAGCAGATTAAAGATCTGGAATCTCAGTTGAAACGAAAGTTGGACGAAGATGAGGTTGGACAGCGCTTGCTGAGTATTCCCTGCGTTGGAACGCTGACTGCCAGTACTATTTCAACTGAGATTGGCGACGGGAAGCAGTACGCCAGCAGCCGTGACTTTGCGGCGGCAACAGGGCTGGTACCCCGACAGTACAGCACGGGAGGTCGGACGACATTGTTAGGGATTAGCAAGCGGGGCAACAAAAAGATCCGAACTTTGTTGGTTCAGTGTGCCAGGGTATTCATACAAAAACTGGAACACCAGTCTGGCAAGTTGGCCGACTGGGTCAGGGAGTTGTTGTGTCGGAAAAGCAACTTTGTCGTCACCTGTGCTCTGGCAAACAAGCTGGCCAGAATAGCCTGGGCACTGACGGCGCGACAGCAAACTTACGAAGCATAAAGGCAGAAATACACCAGTTTAAACAATCATTCATCTGGTTTTGCGAATACTGATATTGATGATACTAACGGCCCACCGGCCTGTTGAGGAACCTGTAAAACGGAAAGGCTCATTGAAGCCGTATATTTTCTGGAGGTTCATCAGGCGCGGAACTCATCGAGGCGCGGGAATAAAATCCCATTCAGACGCCGGATAGATTCAAGCAAGCCAACTTGTCGTCAAAATCGGTGTTGCAAAAACGGGAGTGACCATAGATTCCGTTTTCTGAGGCGACCCCCACATAGAGACCTTCCCGGTCATTCACTTTGTAGAGTTTGTCCCTGGGCTTGAGATTGCGCAGCTTGGTATCGGTCAGCATGTACCTTGTCCTTCTTCGTCTCCGATACCCACTCGATTGTAAACAAGCACACAAAACCCTTTAGTGACAACAATTTGCAAGAACTATCAGGCTCAGTGCCATGAAAAATACCATGACCAGATCATGAGGTTGAACACGGCTTGCGCCGGCAGCGTTCACGCTCCTGGTCGGCGATCTCGCCCGGCTGCAATGCTAGCTCAGCATCGGTCATGCGCTCCAGCACGTCGCGTAGGCGGATGGTGCAAGGAATGGGCGGCAGCTCGAACTCATAGCCGCCGGCGATCATTTCGGCCGCAATCTCCTCGGTGATGAAAAACGGCTCGTCGTCTTGGTTCGGCTTCTTCATGCCCTTTCCTCCTGGCGCTCATCCTGGCCGACAGCGGCCAGGGCATCGGCTTCCGTCAATGCGTCCTCCACGAACGCGCCGTGCTGCTTCGCTTCGGCCTGGCTGACCTCGGCCCATATCCGTTTCACCTGGGCCGCACTGTACCCGGCCAGCTCGGCGGTCTTGTTGATGCTGTAGCCGGACTTGCGCAGCGCGACAACTTGGGCGCGGCGCTTCGGATCAGCACGGCGGCCCTTGTACCGCCCGGCCTGGCGGGCCAACTCAATGCCTTGGCGCTGGCGTTCGCGCCTGTCCTCGTAGTCGTCGCGGGCCATCTGCAAGGCCAGGCGAAAAAGCATGATCTGCACGGCTTCCAGCACGATCTTGGCGACGCCCTGGGCCTCGGCCGCCAGGTCGGATAGATCGACCACGCCAGGGACGGCCAGGCTTGCGCCTTTGGCCTGTATCGAGGCCACCAGGCGCTCGGCCTCGGGCAAAGGTAGGCGGCTGATGCGGTCGATCTTCTCGGCAATGACCACCTCGCCGGGCTGTAGGTCGCCGATCATGCGCAGCAGCTCAGGCCGGTCGGCGCGTGCGCCGGATGCCTTCTCACGGTAGATGCCGGCGACGTAGTAGCCGGCGGCCTTCGCGGCCGTAGTGATCGCCTCTTGGCGTTCCAAGTCCTGCGCGTCGGTGCTGACGCGCAGATAGACCCGCGCCACCATCGGCGCGGCTACTGGCTTCGTCCTGCGCATACTTGCGGGCTCCTTTGGGCATACGCAAAGTGTCCGGTCATGCTACCCCCGGCCAAAAAGGCCGTCATGCGATTTATCTTGGCCGGGTCGTTATTGGCGGGTCTAAATGGCCGCTCCGTGGATC
>NZ_JBMKJK010000042.1:0-4561 GCF_049236925.1 Enterobacter cloacae complex sp. SYL003
TTGTGTTTTTCTTTGCACAGCGTCCGTGCATACAGACGCTGTGCAAAAAACTGCGGACAGGGCCCTGTCCGCATGCGACTTACGCGGTGGCGCGTTCGTTCCAGGAATCGGAATGAATGATGTTGCCGTCCTTGTAGGTCCAGGTGATTTTTTCGTAGCGCAGTTCAATCTGCTCGAGGTGGTTGTGCTTCTCGAACGCCGGATCTTTGATGTCGTGCATCTTCGGATTCACTTTCACCAGCTTCACGTTCTCAAGCTTCGTGTTGAAGTACTCCACTTCCTGGCCCGCGTCATTGATTCTGTACCACTTAAATTCCGCAGATTTCAGGGTCTGGCCGGTGGTCACCGCCTTGTACAGGTACGGGCTGGAGGAGTCGATTTCCTTGGTGAACAGGAACGGGGTGTGGATACGGGTACCGGTCAGCTTGCCGGTGTTATTGTCGGTCGGGATGTACAGGTTGTGCTCCTGGGCCACCACCTCGATGCTGCCTTCACGATCCTGAACGTCCACAGACCCTTTGATGTCCGCGCCGCCGTCGTCCTTCAGCCACAGATAGACTGGTATTGCCATGTTAATTACTCCGTTAAGTTGTTATCAGCGCCATCATCCTGCGATGACGCGGGGGTGTTGCCCGGCAGCTGGCAGGCGTTCGCCTGCGGCACCAGACTGATTTCGACACGGCGGTTCAGCGCCCGGCCTTCCGCCGTGTCGTTGGTGGCGACAGGTCGGCTTTCACCGTAGCCCTGCACCGCAAAACAGCTCTCCGGCACATCGCCGGTATCGCGCATCCAGTCGCGCACGGACTCCGCACGCTTCAGCGACAGGACCTGGTTGGACTGGTCATCCCCGGTGCTATCGGTATGGCCCGCCACTACAATCAGCCAGCCGGGCTTCGCCTTAATGCCCACCAGTGAGTTCACCAGCAGCTTTGTTGAGGCGGGTTTCAGCGCCCACTTTCCGGTATCGAACAGCGACATGCTGTCGAGGCGGATGATTTTCGGCGCGACCTTTTCCACAGGCTTTGGTCGAGGAGGTGGTGGCACATATGAGCGGATCGCTTCCAGCACCGGTATTCGCAGACGTTCCCCCCGATAAAGCCCCAGACCCAGCCGGGCCGGTACACCATTGCGTGCATGCTCATCCAGCAGCGCCGCATCCTCGCGCAGCACCTGTACGGCGCTGGCTTTAGGACCGTAATCATCCATGGCGATGCTGTTGTAACGGACAATATCGAAGCTAACGCGTTGCAGCAGCTGGCGGTTGTTCCAGCCACTGCTGAGCAGTGCAGCAATGGTCGCCAGCGTGAAGATTCCGAGCGCACCGCGCCAGGTTCGTCCATGCGGTGTCAGGCCTCGTCCTTCTGGCAGTAAAGGGAGGACAAAATTCGGGAACAGGGAAATAACCGTACTGTCCGTTCCCGCCGGCTGCCAGCCAGACACCTGCTGCATCGCAGTATGGCGGGACAACCACGCTGTCCAGACAGAGGTGGCCATGCTTCCGGCCAGGATCGGGCCCAATCCCCACAGAACCGCAACAGGTTCAATGACAGGAATATCGGGGTTTTCATCCATAAGGACAGCGTGGACGTGCTGTTGGAACCAGCTCATCAGGCTGTTCATAAGCACCTGTTGATGCATCGCAGGCGTTCCGCCAGTATTAACCCATTCAGCAACTGAGCCAGGCGCTGAAGTCCCACTCCAGACCTTTACCCCTTCCCCCAGGATCGCCGTCTGCCAGAGCATGTCATTCATCATCGCACTGCCGACCTGTCCATTCAGAACCAGTGGCACAGAATGGCCGGTTGCTTTACGCAACCGACTAATCTGCCAGCGCAGGGCAAGCAAACGACTGGTAAGGCGTTCACTGTCAGGGTGCTGCTGCGGACAAACACTGACCATCACTGACAGCTGACGTCCCCAGTCGGAGCGCAACCACAGTACCTGACGGGCGGCCTGCTCCAGTTCCAGATGATCCTCCACACGGATCCAGCAGCCCTGCGTGACAGTAAGTACCGGTGACTGATGCGGCCAGGCAAGCGGCAGATCGCCACAGACCAGTACCACGGGCTGGCAATAACTGGTTTCAGGCAGGTCCTCCAGACACAGGGTGAAATCGTGCTGCACGCGACGGCAGGCGACAGCCCAGAACGCCATGATTAGCCCCAGTACCGCCAGCAGGACGAGAACGGAAACCAGCCGGGATGCTGGCAGAAACCACAGGCAGACCACTGCACTCAGCAGGGCAGCCCAGAGCGCAAGCCCGCGCTGTTGTGCAGGGCTCATTTCACGGCTCCCGGCAGCAGGGTAAGCAGTGTCTGATCCAGCCAGCAATCCAGTCCCCACCATAATGCGGTGACCACCACCACACTCAGGCCAATGCGCATGGGCCATGATGCAAGCCAACCCCTTATCCCCCGTCCGGCATGGCTTTCCGCCAGAACGGGATGGGGTTGTGAATAGCTGAACGGCGCAACATGTTCATTAAGTGCATTCATGAGTTTCTGCCGCTCAGGATCGTTCAGGGAGCGGAAGTTGCCGAGGAATCCGAGCATCATGACCCGCTGGAAGCAGGTCACGACAGCGTGGTCAGGAGCCGGTTCACGCAGCACATCGCGCATCCGATCGCACAGCGTGTCACCGGCGTCCATGGTGCCAAGGAAGTGCCCCTGCAGGGGAATGTCATACCACTGCACGCAGGCATCATCCTCCACACCGCGACTCTTAACCGCCTCATCCAGCAGCGCACATTGTGCGGTGAGAATATGCCGGCAGCGGGCTTCATCAAGTTCGCCCGCTTTCAGCTCACGCTGCACACGTTCGACATCAGCAATACAACGCTCCCACAGCGTGCGCCCTTCTCCATCCTGAAATTTCGGACCGTGACGCAGGCTGATCACCTGCAGCCAGGTATCCTGCAGCAGGGCATCAATATCAATGGCCGCGGCAGCGCCGCGTTTACGCTCACTCATGTTCTCAGCACCGCAAAGAGTTCAAGTTCAGGCTCGCCGAGCATGCCCGGAACGTAAAACATGCAGGTGCCGCCCTGGAGCATTTCAGTGGCCTGAGGATGAGAGACATCAAGACTGAAATACTGATTTTCCAGACGTAACGGAATGGCTGCCGGCACATGGCGCAGCGGGGTCAGCGGCACGCCCACCCGCGATGAATTGACGATACTTCTGACATGATCGGGGCTGCCAACCTTGCACTGGCGCGGGAACTGCTCCTGCAGCTGAGCCACCGGCACCATTGAACGAACGGAGAGGTAGTAATCCGCCCCTTCACGCAGACGCGGATCATGCAGACGGGCCTGCCAGAAGTGCAGCCGGGCATCGTGCTCAAGCTCAATCGCCACCACCCGCGATGGCAGACTGGCTTCCAGAAGGTCCCCCAGTAAATCAAACAGCGGCGGAAATACGTTATTCAGTTGCTCGTGCTGCCAGACCGGGATCGCACTCACCTGGTGCTCCAGCGAGAAGGTCAGCAGGCTGCCCGCCAGGCGGGCCAGCTCCGGATACAGGCGTTCAGGCGGACTTTGCGGATGGCGCTGAAACTGCCCCAGCACGGGCTCAGCGCTGTTGAGGGCATTCAGCAACCAGAACAGCGACACGTCGGCCACGGCAAAGTCTGCCATGCGCTCATTACTTTCCCGTCGCATGGCCATCAGTCGGCTCAGGCGTACACGTAGCTGGATCATCAGCTGTTCGAGCTGGGTTAACAGCCAGCGGCTGCCCTCGATGGCCAGGAGCGGGGGGAGAAACGTCTCATCAGGCTGCCATGCCCCCTGCAGATCCTGCTGCAGGCGGGCAACCGGACAGGTCAGGTAATCGCTGTTGTTCTGATGTGCAAACCGCAGCGTCAGCTCAGGACGCATTACCGCAATCTGGCGGGTATCGTCCCCGAAGGTATTGCGGATATCCTGCCAACGCTGGCGATAGCGAACAGGACGCCCGGCTACCTCATCGGGCTTAAGACAGTTGCCACCATTCGCGCGCAACAGCGGAAGCGCGAGCATCACTACCACCTCATTTGATTCACTCTCCAGCGCGAGAACCGGTGGCAGATCGTCAGCATTATCCGTGTCGATAAGCGTCCCGTCGGGGAAACGGATGTGCAGATGACGGGCCTGCAGGCGGCCCAGTTTCAGTGCATCCGGTTCGAAAGTGGCTTCAATCACTCCCCAGGGATGGGAGAGACCTAACCGGGCGATGCATTCCGCAGACCAGGCCGCATACGCGGCCTGTTGCTGGAAGTGCTGGGGAGAGACCATCTGGCCCCTGCCCCATAACGGTTGTTCCGTTTTCATGCTTCCTGCCTTACGTTACGCTTTCGCTTTCGGCATCTGGCTCACCAGAGACAGGTTCACATCCATGCCTTCCACCTGGAAGTGCGGCACCGCAAACAGCTTCACGCGGAAGAAGCCCGGGTTGTCTTCGATATCTTCCACCACCACCTTCGCGTCACGCAGCGGATGAGAAGCCTGCAACTCATCGCCCGGATCGGTCATTTCCGTCACCAGACTACGCACCCAGGTATTCAGCTCCAGCTCCAGCAGACGGCG
>NZ_JBMKJK010000043.1:0-4404 GCF_049236925.1 Enterobacter cloacae complex sp. SYL003
TCAGCAATGAACGGACCAGCACTGAAACCTGTACTTTGCCCAGCTTCAGGGAGCCAGCGGTCCGGATCATTTCGTCCCACTGAGGGGTTCTAGGGATTTTCCGTCCAAAAACGACAAAGTGCTCTGGAGGCCCCGCCGTCTGTGGCCTCCAGAGGGGTATTACTTTTTTCGAGATCCCTATTTGGGCTCTGTTTGAGTAAGATTTAGTCTTTTTGGGCTAAATCCATGGCATTCGAAGAACGTGTCCAAATCTTGTCCGAGGCAGAACAAGATGAGTTATATGGACCCCCCGCTTTCACCTCCGCCGACCAACGCTTCTTTTTCTCGCTGAACGATAAGGAACTGGCGATCGCTAAAAGCCTCCGTCATCGGGGCCAGCGTTACATGCTGGTGGTACTGCTGGGCTATTTCAAAGCCAAGCCGGTGGTGCTGAATCCCGGCTTTCATCAGATCAAGCAGGACCTCAAATACGTTTATCAAACCGTTCTACCAGGCCCAGGCTGTAGACCCTTTAATCTCACGCCAAAAGAGAACGAACGGATTTACCAACGTGTTTTCCAGCTCTGCAACTACCAGCGCTGAAATGTCAAAGACCATGGAGCGGCGTTGAGAGATTACTTATCCCAGCAAGCCAGAGCCTGGACAGCGCCTAGGCACCTCTTCGATGCGGCCAATGAATATTGTTCGGGGCAGAAGATCGCAATCCCTGCCTACAGCACGCTGCAAAAGATCATCAGTCAGGTGGTGGGAGACGAACAGGAACACATGGCCGCGCACCTTGAGCGTGCAATGTCACGCGGTCTTAAGCAAGCACTGGCGGAGCTCGTGAACGGCACAGGTCCACTGCCGTTCCGACAGTTGCGACAATCGGCTCGTAACTTCACCGGAACCGAGTTGGAGAAAGAACTGATTGTCTATCGCCATATCCAGCATTGGATGCCGGAAGTGGATCTGCTGTTGAGCACGCTATCACTGTCGCAGAAAAATCTGCAACACCTGGCAGAGAAAGTCGACTACTACGGTGCCAAACTGAAACGTCAAACCGTAGGCAGCCAATGGCTGTATTTATTGTGCTATCTTCAAACGCGATGGCAGCAAGCGCTGGAACGTATTGCCGATGGCTTTGTGCATCATGTCAGACAGACCAAACAGAAGGCAAAGGATTATGCGCAGGAAGCGGTGTTTAAGGATTGGCAAAAAGCAGCTAAAAATGTCAGCAAGGCAGCTGAAGTACTGCACCTGTTCATTGATGACAGCATTGATCTGCAACTACCGTTTGCAACAGTAAGACAGCAAGCACTGAGCCTGCTGACCAAAAGGGATCTGGAATCTGTATGTCTCTTCCTGAACGAGCAGCGACGATCGGTCGATGAAGCCATGTGGCAGTACTGCGACGAGAAAGAAAGTCTGCGGAAAGGTTTGCTGCGAGAGTTGTTCCTATGTCTGCGCTTCGAAGGCTGCGACGGCACCCAGCACTTAGCGGCCGCCTTGGCGAAAACACAAAACGAACTCAACGGCCAGGACGCTCAGTTGCAAACTGCCGACACCAGACTCCTTTCCAAAAAATCACGTGAATTCCTGCTGGATGGTGAAGGGAATATCCTGATCGATCGTTATGAGTGGTTCCTCTATCAACAGATTCCTGATCGCCTGAATGGCCAGCTGACGCTGCCTGATATCACTAAATACCGGGCACTCGACGCCGACCTGATCGACGGGGAACATTGGCGAAAAAACAAATATACGCTGCTTCAACAGAGCCATTTTACAAAATTAGCGGAGGAGCCTGAAAAGCTGATCAAACAGATGGCCATGGAATTGGATACCCGTTTGTACGAAGTCGGCGAATATCTTGAACAGGAAGACAACCGGAATATCATCTTGCGTAATCCGCAGGGTAAACGCTTCTGGCGCCTGCCTTCGGCCAGCAAACATCATCTGGTCAACAATCCCTTCTTCCAGCAAATTCCCACAACGGGGATTGCGGATGTACTGCGCATGGTTGATCGTGACACCGGTTTCATTGACTGCTTCGCTCATGTGCTGGGTTCCCAATCCAGAAGCCGTTCCCATGAATATGACCTGTTGGCAATTCTGGTCGGCAATGCAACCAATCAAGGCATTTACGGCATGGCACAGATCTCTGATCGTACCTATGATCAGCTCAGCACTATCCAGGCGAACTATCTTCGCCTGGAAACATTGAATGCTGCTAACGACAACATCAATAACGCGACAGCCAAGCTACCCATCTTCCGGTACTACAACATCCAGGAAGATGTGATCCACGCCAGTGCCGATGGTCAAAAGTTCGAAGCCCGGCGCGAGACCTTCAAAACCCGTTATTCGTCGAAGTACTTTGGCACTCAAAAAGGTGTTTCTGCCATGACCTTGATCGCCAATCACGCTGCGATCAACGCCAGAGTGATCGGCGCCAACGAACATGAATCGCACTACATCTTTGATTTGTTGATGAGCAATACGTCAGACATCATTCCGGATGTGCTCTCAACCGATACCCATGGGGTGAACCATGTGAACTTCGCGTTACTGGATCTGTTCGGATACCAGTTTGCCCCACGCTATGCCCAGGTTGGCAAAGTGATCAATGACATGTTTGATGTCAAGGAAGACAAAGAACACCGAATTCAGCTGTGCTTAAAAAAGCCAATCAATACCCATCGTATTGCGCAGCACTGGGATACCATCCAACGGATTGCAGTATCACTTAAGCAGCGGAAAACAACGCAAGCCACCTTGGTGAGAAAGCTCTCGGAGTACAAGCGCAATCACCCGCTGCTGGAAGCCCTGACGGAATACAATCGCCTGGTGAAAGCGAATTATCTACTGTGCTACATCGATGATGCCAGTTTAAGAAACTATGTTCAGCGCGCGCTGAACCGGGGAGAGGCCTATCACCAACTGCGTCGGGCCGTGAGCAGCGTCAATGGGGATCAGTTCCGGGGCAGTTCAGACGAAGAAATCCAGCTATGGAATGAGTGCGCTCGCCTGGTCACCAATGCCATCGTTTACTTCAACTCCAGGATACTCAGCCAGCTGTTGACCAGCTTCGAATACCAAGGAGATACCAAGAGAATAGATATCGTCAAACAGGCATCCCCTGTGGCCTGGCACAACATTAACCTCAAGGGGACTTACCACTTCGAATTGAGCGAAAAATTGCCAGATCTGGAGGAGCTTATGCGCTCAATCGAGGGATATTTACCCGTCAGCGAAAAGTAATACCCCTCTGGAGGCCACGGACGGCGCGGCCTCCAGAGCACTTTGTCGTTTTTGGACGGAAAATCCCTAGAACCCCATTATCTAAAAATACTTAATTGTCTTTTAACGTCGCTAAATTTTAAATAAATAAGTGAAGAGTGTTAGTGGAGCCACTGATTTAAAGTTGGCAGAGTAAAACTTGAAGTGCGACATAAACCACCTAATTAATTTAAAGGGTTTATGGAGTATATAAAATTGTCATACCATCATCTTAACTTTGAAGATCGTACTGCATTAATGCTTGAGTCAAGAAAAGAAGGCTTTTCAGCCAGAAAATTTGCTGAACTCATTAAAAGACATCCTAGTACGATCTATCGTGAGCTTAAAAGAAATAGCATCAATGACGTTTATCAAGCTCGATATGCTTCTGATAACACCTTCGCTAGACGTAGACGTGGTCACAGAAAACTCAAAATCGATTCAATCCTCTGGAAATTTATTGTTGAAGCGATCCGTTGTTTATGGTCTCCTCAGCAAATAGCAAAGCGTTTAAAGACATTTCCTGATTTGGATCAAACAATGAATGTAAGCCATACAACGATTTATTCAACGATACGAGCATTACCAAAGGGTGAGTTGAAAAAAGACTTATTATCCTGTCTACGTCATGAAAATAAAAAGCGAAAAGCTAACGGTGAACCTAAAAAAGATTCTATATTACAGGATATTAAAACTATTCATGAGCGCCCAGCCGAAGTTCAAGAAAGAAAAATACCGGGTCATTGGGAAGCTGATTTAATTAAAGGTAAAGACAATAAAAGTTCGATAGCAACACTTATTGAACGAAATACACGGCTCTGTATCTTGGCAACATTACCTGATGCAAAGGCAGAATCAGTGCGCAAGGCTTTAACTGAAGCTCTGAAATATTTACCTGCAGAACTGCGTAAAACGTTGACCTATGACCGTGGACGTGAGATGTCAGAACATAAAATACTCGAAGAAGATTTAGGCATAGATGTATATTTCTGTGACCCACATTCACCCTGGCAAAAAGGCACATGCGAAAATATGAATGGTTTAATTAGGCAATATTTACCTAAGGAAGGTGCGAACAAGTCCCTGATATGAGATCATGTTTGTCATCTGGAGCCATGGAACAGGGTTCATCATGAGTCATCA
>NZ_JBMKJK010000044.1:0-4329 GCF_049236925.1 Enterobacter cloacae complex sp. SYL003
TATGAGTAAACTTGGTCTGACAGTTACCAATGCTTAATCAGTGAGGCACCTATCTCAGCGATCTGTCTATTTCGTTCATCCATAGTTGCCTGACTCCCCGTCGTGTAGATAACTACGATACGGGAGGGCTTACCATCTGGCCCCAGTGCTGCAATGATACCGCGAGACCCACGCTCACCGGCTCCAGATTTATCAGCAATAAACCAGCCAGCCGGAAGGGCCGAGCGCAGAAGTGGTCCTGCAACTTTATCCGCCTCCATCCAGTCTATTAATTGTTGCCGGGAAGCTAGAGTAAGTAGTTCGCCAGTTAATAGTTTGCGCAACGTTGTTGCCATTGCTGCAGGCATCGTGGTGTCACGCTCGTCGTTTGGTATGGCTTCATTCAGCTCCGGTTCCCAACGATCAAGGCGAGTTACATGATCCCCCATGTTGTGCAAAAAAGCGGTTAGCTCCTTCGGTCCTCCGATCGTTGTCAGAAGTAAGTTGGCAGCAGTGTTATCACTCATGGTTATGGCAGCACTGCATAATTCTCTTACTGTCATGCCATCCGTAAGATGCTTTTCTGTGACTGGTGAGTACTCAACCAAGTCATTCTGAGAATAGTGTATGCGGCGACCGAGTTGCTCTTGCCCGGCGTCAACACGGGATAATACCGCACCACATAGCAGAACTTTAAAAGTGCTCATCATTGGAAAACGTTCTTCGGGGCGAAAACTCTCAAGGATCTTACCGCTGTTGAGATCCAGTTCGATGTAACCCACTCGTGCACCCAACTGATCTTCAGCATCTTTTACTTTCACCAGCGTTTCTGGGTGAGCAAAAACAGGAAGGCAAAATGCCGCAAAAAAGGGAATAAGGGCGACACGAAAATGTTGAATACTCATACTCTTCCTTTTTCAATATTATTGAAGCATTTACCAGGGTTATTGTCTCATGAGCGGATACATATTTGAATGTATTTAGAAAAATAAACAAATAGGGGTTCCGCGCACATTTCCCCGAAAAGTGCCACCTGACGTCTAAGAAACCATTATTATCATGACATTAACCTATAAAAATAGGCGTATCACGAGGCCCTTTCGTCTTCAAGAATTTTATAAACCGTGGAGCGGGCAATACTGAGCTGATGAGCAATTTCCGTTGCACCAGTGCCCTTCTGATGAAGCGTCAGCACGACGTTCCTGTCCACGGTACGCCTGCGGCCAAATTTGATTCCTTTCAGCTTTGCTTCCTGTCGGCCCTCATTCGTGCGTTCTAGGATCCTCCGGCGTTCAGCCTGTGCCACAGCCGACAGGATGGTGACCACCATTTGCCCCATATCACCGTCGGTACTGATCCCGTCATCAATGAACCGGACTGCCACGCCCTGAGCGTCAAATTCCTTTATCAGTTGGATCATATCGGCAGTGTCGCGGCCAAGACGGTCGAGCTTCTTAACCAGAATGACATCACCTTCCTCCACCTTCATCCTCAGCAAATCCAGCCCTTCCCGGTCTGTTGAACTGCCGGATGCCTTATCGGTAAATATACGGTTTGCTTTCACACCTGCGTCTTTGAGTGCTCTGACCTGAAGATCAAGAGACTGCTGACTGGTTGAGACCCGAGCGTAACCAAAAAGTCGCATAAAAATGTACCTTAAATCGAATATCGGACAACTCATGTCTATTATTACAAATTTACGATTTAATAGACATATTAATGTAACAGTTTTACGATGTCCGATAATTTATAACATTTCGTACGGTTGGAAAAATGTTACTAAATGCCCGTCAGGCAGGGAGGCCGATATGCCCGTTGACTTTCTGACCACTGAGCAGACTGAAAGCTATGGCAGATTCACCGGTGAACCGGATGAGCTTCAGCTGGCACGATATTTTCACCTTGATGAAGCAGACAAGGAATTTATCGGAAAAAGCAGAGGTGATCACAACCGTCTGGGCATTGCCCTGCAAATTGGATGTGTCCGTTTTCTGGGCACCTTCCTCACCGATATGAATCATATTCCTTCCGGCGTCCGGCATTTTACCGCCAGACAGCTCGGGATTCGTGATATCACCGTTCTTGCAGAATACGGTCAGAGGGAAAATACCCGCCGTGAGCATGCAGCGCTGATACGTCAGCACTATCAGTATCGTGAATTTGCCTGGCCCTGGACATTTCGCCTTACCCGTCTTTTATATACCCGGAGCTGGATAAGCAACGAACGTCCTGGCCTGCTTTTCGATCTGGCGACAGGGTGGCTTATGCAACATCGTATTATTCTCCCCGGAGCCACTACGCTGACCCGGTTGATTTCAGAGGTAAGGGAAAAGGCGACGTTGCGCCTGTGGAACAAACTGGCACTGATACCGTCAGCCGAACAGCGTTCACAGCTGGAGATGCTGCTGGGGCCAACTGATTGCAGCCGCCTGTCTTTACTGGAATCACTGAAAAAGGGCCCTGTGACCATCAGTGGTCCGGCGTTTAATGAAGCAATTGAACGCTGGAAAACTCTGAACGATTTTGGCCTGCATGCTGAAAACCTGAGTACACTCCCGGCTGTGCGCCTGAAAAATCTCGCACGTTATGCTGGTATGACTTCGGTGTTCAATATTGCCAGGATGTCACCGCAGAAAAGGATGGCGGTTCTGGTTGCCTTTGTCCTTGCATGGGAAACGCTGGCGCTGGATGATGCATTGGACGTTCTGGACGCCATGCTGGCCGTTATCATCCGTGACGCCAGAAAGATTGGGCAGAAAAAACGGCTCCGCTCGCTGAAGGATCTGGATAAATCTGCATTGGCGCTCGCCAGCGCATGTTCGTACCTGCTGAAAGAAGAAACACCGGACGAATCGATTCGTGCTGAGGTGTTCAGCTACATCCCAAGGCAAAAGCTGGCTGAAATCATCACGCTTGTCCGTGAAATTGCCCGGCCCTCAGACGATAATTTTCATGAAGAAATGGTGGAGCAGTACGGGCGCGTTCGTCGTTTCCTGCCCCATCTGCTGAATACCGTTAAATTTTCATCCGCACCTGCCGGGGTTACCACTCTGAATGCCTGTGACTACCTCAGCCGGGAGTTCAGCTCACGGCGGCAGTTTTTTGACGACGCACCAACGGAAATTATCAGTCGGTCATGGAAACGGCTGGTGATTAACAAGGAAAAACATATCACCCGCAGGGGATACACGCTCTGCTTTCTCAGTAAACTGCAGGATAGTCTGAGGCGGAGGGATGTCTACGTTACCGGCAGTAACCGGTGGGGAGATCCTCGTGCAAGATTACTACAGGGTGCTGACTGGCAGGCAAACCGGATTAAGGTTTATCGTTCTTTGGGGCACCCGACAGACCCGCAGGAAGCAATAAAATCTCTGGGTCATCAGCTTGATAGTCGTTACAGACAGGTTGCTGCACGTCTTTGCGAAAATGAGGCTGTCGAACTCGATGTTTCTGGCCCGAAGCCCCGGTTGACAATTTCTCCCCTCGCCAGTCTTGATGAGCCGGACAGTCTGAAACGACTGAGCAAAATGATCAGTGATCTACTCCCTCCGGTGGATTTAACGGAGTTGCTGCTCGAAATTAACGCCCATACCGGATTTGCTGATGAGTTTTTCCATGCTAGTGAAGCCAGTGCCAGAGTTGATGATCTGCCCGTCAGCATCAGCGCCGTGCTGATGGCTGAAGCCTGCAATATCGGTCTGGAACCACTGATCAGATCAAATGTTCCTGCACTGACCCGACACCGGCTGAACTGGACAAAAGCGAACTATCTGCGGGCTGAAACTATCACCAGCGCTAATGCCAGACTGGTTGATTTTCAGGCAACGCTGCCACTGGCACAGATATGGGGTGGAGGAGAAGTGGCATCTGCAGATGGAATGCGCTTTGTTACGCCAGTCAGAACAATCAATGCCGGACCGAACCGCAAATACTTTGGTAATAACAGAGGGATCACCTGGTACAACTTTGTGTCCGATCAGTATTCCGGCTTTCATGGCATCGTTATACCGGGGACGCTGAGGGACTCTATCTTTGTGCTGGAAGGTCTTCTGGAACAGGAGACCGGGCTGAATCCAACCGAAATTATGACCGATACAGCAGGTGCCAGCGAACTTGTCTTTGGCCTTTTCTGGCTGCTGGGATACCAGTTTTCTCCACGCCTGGCTGATGCCGGTGCTTCGGTTTTCTGGCGAATGGACCATGATGCCGACTATGGCGTGCTGAATGATATTGCCAGAGGGCAATCAGATCCCCGAAAAATAGTCCTTCAGTGGGACGAAATGATCCGGACCGCTGGCTCCCTGAAGCTGGGCAAAGTACAGGTTTCAGTGCTGGTCCGTTCATTGCTGA
>NZ_JBMKJK010000045.1:0-4091 GCF_049236925.1 Enterobacter cloacae complex sp. SYL003
CATCTGAGACCATTAAAAGAGGCGTCAGAGGCAGAAAACGTTGCTTAACGTGAGTTTTCGTTCCACTGAGCGTCAGACCCCTATTAAGCCGGTCCATCATTTTCTGTATATCTCTCATCAATTTTTATATCCGGCCTGAAGTGCACCGTTCAAGCACACCGATCAGGCAGTTAGTCACTAGTTAACTCTTTACTAGAGACTAAATTCCATTGATTTACGTGACAACGTCACGTCATTAAGGTTTGCAAATGCCTAATTTTCATACTATGGGATTTAATTAGGAGTAAATCCCACAGGTTTACATAAAGCTGACATTTAAAAGTGTTAAAAATCAATCAGATAGAAAGAAAAGGCTCTCCGGAAGAACTCTTCTCATTATTTCGCCGCCCGGGGTTATTGCTGACAGATCTGAAAGTGCTAATATGTTAGTCATTAGTAATTAGTAAAGCCTTTACTAAACGCGTTTCTACGTAAATTCTATTGGTTTTAGAGGGTCCTACTGTCCGAAGACAATAAAGTTGTACACAAAGCACTAAAGTTGTAACCATTCTCAAAAAACGACGCTAATGTTGTATGCTTACTGAATGTGTGGTTATAGGGTTGGAGACTATAAAATGCACATATAGGTACGTATCAATGTCGTTTTTTGGGTACGATCATGGGGAGGGGTAGGCGTCTCAAATCCTCTTTGGATTATGAAAATGCGCTAGGTGACGGCATAGGAGTGGGCTATGGCCAAAGTTATCAGCACTGGCTTAGAGCTCAGGACGTTAAATCCCGTGGAAACCGTTCGATAGTCTTTGGCCTTAAGACGTTTCGAAACCATCATCATGGGGTTTGAGGGCCAATGATGTAAAAAACCACGCTAAGGAGATAATTCATTGTTTAAATTGAGATTTAACGGCCTCAATTCCCCCTTCATAATATCCTCCGGTAGTGTGAACGTATAATGTCCCAGCATGTTGATATGACCGTGCATCAGAGGCGAAAGCCGCGCGATATGTTCATCCTCTGGCCCTTCCCCGATGCTGCGCAGGTGCGACAAGGCTTCCTGCATATAAAGCGTATTCCACAGCACCACTGCGTTTGTCACCAGACCCAGCGCACCCAACTGATCTTCCTGCCCCTCGCGGTAACGTTTTCTGATCTCGCCACGCTGACCGTAGCAGATGGCTCTTGCAACGGCATGGCGGCCTTCACCCCGGTTCAACTGTGTTAGGATCCGGCGACGATAGTCCTCATCATCAATATAGTTGAGAAGATACAGTGTCTTGTTAACTCTTCCGACCTCCATTATTGCCTGAGCAAGCCCTGACGGTCGGGTACTTCTCAATAGCGATCGAATGAGTTCTGACGCATGAATAGTGCCCAGCTTCAGCGAACCGGCAACCCGCATCATCTCATCCCAGTGGCTTTCGATTTTAGAAAGGTCAACACAACCCCGCGCCAGTTTGTCCAACGCCCCGTAATTCGCTGCTTTGTCGGCCCGCCAGAACACAGCCTCACCCGCATCCGCCAGACGAGGTGAAAATTGGTATCCCAGTAGCCAGAACAGGCCAAAGATAATGTCACTGGTACCTGCTGTGTCCGTCATGATTTCAACCGGGTTTAGTCCCGTTTGTTGCTCAAGTAGCCCTTCCAGCACAAAGATGGAATCCCGCAGTGTTCCAGGAATCACTATGCCATGAAAACCCGAATATTGGTCAGAGACAAAGTTGTACCAGGTGATGCCGCGCCCTGAACCAAAGTATTTTCTGTTGGGGCCAGAATTCACCGTTTTCACTGGCGTGACAAAACGCATACCATCAGCGGAGGCTACCTCCCCGCCCCCCAGTATCCTGCCAACGCTAACGAGGACTGAAAATCAACCAGCCGCGCATTGGCGCTAACCAGCGTTTCTGCTCGGATGTAGTTCTGTTTCACCCAGCTCAGACGATGGCGAGTCAGTGCAGGGATATTGTGCTTGATCAGCGGCTCATGTCCGATATTGCAGGCCTCAGCCAGCATCACCGCACACAGGCTTATATGCAGATCCTGCGCACGGGCACCTGACTCGCTGACATGGCTGAATTCACGGGTGAAGCCAGTTCTGGCGTCAATCTCGAGCAACAGTTCTGTCAGGTCAACGGGTGGAAGCAATTGTCTGACTCGGCTGCTCAGTTGTATCAGCGCCGGTGGTTCATCCAATTTATCCAGGCTGCTGATGGTCAGCGAAGGATGTTTACCTTCATTGCAGATGTCCACGGCGGTATTGCGATCAAAACGTGATGCCACCGTTTTCCAGGTTTCATCTAACTGAGCGGCCAATTGCTCCGATGCTTTACTGCCATTAGTGGGGTGACCCAATGCCCGGCAGACTGGAACCCGCTGCGCCTGCCATTCCTCCCCCTGAAGAAGTTTTTGGCGCGGATCACCCCAACGATCGCTGTTTTCCAACCAGATGTCACGACGGCGTAGCGCATCCTGAAGTCGCTCCAGCAGACACAACGAGTAACCTGCTCGCTGTATCCGACCGTCAGCATCGTACACCAGGCGTTTCCAAGGGCCTGAAATGATATGTTCAGGTGCATCGTCCAGGATCCGTTTTTTCGAGCCGTTTAGCTCTGCCAGGTAATGGATGGCAGCCAAGGTATGTTCACCGTCTGGGGCCGCACGGAAGTGCAGATCGCGCAGTAGTGCGGGCAAAAAACGCCTTACCCGTCCGTATTGCTCCACCATTTCATCCTGAAAGTTTGTATCCTGGGGGCGGGCCAGTTCATTCACTTTTTCCACGGACTCTGCCAGTCTGGCGACAGACACACTGCTGAATATGGTCTTTCGCAGCAAATCATCGGCGGTATCTTCATCAAGTAAAAGTGCGCATGCCCGCGCCAGCAGCAACGCCGCGCGGTCAAGATCCTTGAGCGTCCTAAGTCGCTTTTTCTGCCCGGTTTTCTTCGCCTCCCGGGTAATATTGAGGATCAGCATATCCAGCACGTCAACGGCCTCGTCCAGCGCCGAGATTTCTTGCGCTTTCACGAATGCGGTAAGGATCGCCAGCCGCCGTTCTTCTGGCATTCTGCTGATATATTTCACCGATGCCATTCCGGCATAGCGTGCCAGATTGCGGAGCTGTATGGCGGGCAGCCCAGTGAAATTCAGACAGGAAAACTCCAGGCTGCGCAGGCGAGTGTAACGTTCAAGTGCTTCAGTGAACGCGGGGCCGCTGATAGTGACAGGGCCTCTTTTTAGGTGCTCCATCACTGAGAGTCGCTGTCCTTCGGGGATTTCAAGTAACCCAGCCAGTTGTGCGGTCTGCCAACGGTTTGGCAGCGCGGCCAATTTTCGCCACAAGCGGCGGGTCGCACGCTCACGGATTTCACCAATGACTCTCGTCAGGGTGGATGCGGCTGGCAACAACACTTTATTTTGAAGCAACCACGCGGTGGCAAAATCGAACATCAGTCCGGGGCGTTCATTACTGAGCCATGCACGGGTATACAGCAATCGCTTCAGTCTGAACGACCACGGGAAATCACCGAAATCATGATAGCTATAGTGCTGCCTGATAAGCCCGTGGTGCTCCCAACGTGTGTTTTCCCTTTGAGCATAGCGGGAAATGATCTCTGGATAGCGGATGTTAAGTTGCCTTGCGACATAAAACTGGACACCGGGCGGTATTTGCATGAGATCGGACAAGAAGGTTCCCAGAAAGCGGGCAGTTGTGAGTTGAAGGGCAATTCCCAACCGGTTATGCCTGCCCCTACGCAGGTTGATGAAAGTAAGGTCTCGCTCATCAAGATGAAAATACCGTGCCAGCTGGATCTCGTTTGGCTCTGCGGCATAACGCCCGTAGTTCTGTGTCTGTTTGTCGGTCAGAAAATCAGCAGCCATCACGCATCCTTTCGTAAACGGGTGTTCTGTTCTCTTTTTAACCGTCTCAAATGTTATGAGTTTTGATACCACCCAAAACGGTACTGAATGTCAGTATCAAAAATCGTGATTTATGCATTATGATACTACACAGTATGGCACTGTTGCAAAGTTAGCGATGAGGCAGCCTTTTGTCTTATTCAAAGGCCTTACATTTCAAAAACTCTGCTTACCAGGCG
>NZ_JBMKJK010000046.1:0-3963 GCF_049236925.1 Enterobacter cloacae complex sp. SYL003
AGGTCAGCCGCCGCCGATGGCGCTTACGATACCCGGCTATGTCACGATGAACTGCGGCGTAAGAAAATCAGCGCGCTTATCCCGCCCCGAAAAGGTGCGGGTTACTGGCCCGGTGAATATGCAGACCGTAACCGTGCTGTTGCGAATCAGCGGCTGACCGGGAGTAATGCGCGGTGGAAATGGACAACAGATTACAATCGTCGCTCG
This sequence comes from Enterobacter cloacae complex sp. SYL003, assembly GCF_049236925.1. Taxonomy (NCBI): domain Bacteria; kingdom Pseudomonadati; phylum Pseudomonadota; class Gammaproteobacteria; order Enterobacterales; family Enterobacteriaceae; genus Enterobacter; species Enterobacter cloacae complex sp. SYL003. The sequence goes on from NZ_JBMKJK010000046.1 coordinate 208, forward strand.
ATAGCGGAAACGGCGATGTACCGGGTAAAACAGCTGTTCGGGGGTTCACTGACGCTGCGTGACTACGATGGTCAGGTTGCGGAGGCTATGGCCCTGGTACGAGCGCTGAACAAAATGACGAAAGCAGGTATGCCTGAAAGCGTGCGTATTGCCTGAAAACACAACCCGCTACGGGGGAGACTTACCCGAAATCTGATTTATTCAACAAAGCCTCTTTTCTTTTAAAAATAAATTATTCAGATTTATTTTCTATTGATTTAATGAGGTAGGGAATGACAGAAAGTGCTTTGCTTTTGCGAGAGGCATTTAATGAATCGGTTAACTATATGACATGGTCTTTTTATTCACTGATAACTGCTTACGTTTCGATGGCTTTTTATGATAGAGTTGAGGTTAAGACCCGAATAAATAATTATCTGAATAAGTTACTTTTCGTGATTGCTATGTCCGTTTTTATCCCAAATATGTACTTTGTTTCAATGGTGTTCAGTCAGAAGTTAGGCACCGCAGCTGGCGTTGCGTCATTCATTATTGGGCTACTTTTCATGATGTTAAACTCGGCACCTGTAATTACTGGTATCGTACAGCAGCGCAAAGATTGAGTTTTATGAGTATAGTCAGTTGGGTTTTCATCTGTTTTATCAGACTTAGAAAAATGAAATCTTTCAATTCATTGATTTTAAACGCAAAAAAATTTCTAAATGATCAGAATTATAGGGTGCTCATTTTGCACAGCAGTAGGGGTTGACCATTCAATGGAAACGCTCCTTCGAACTGACCCGGAGAAATACGGTTATCAGGCTGGCCTGAGTCGTCTTCAGCGATTTCTTTCTAAGATCCAGTACGACTGGAGCCTGCGGGATTATATCGGTCGTAAAGTGTTCGAAGGCGGATATGTGCGTCTTCAACCCAATATCTTTTCTTCGTCCCTGACTGAACGTCTTTTTCATGCCTGTTGCAGCCTTGATTATGTTGAAGCAAGACGTGCGGCAGAGCATCGCAGAAAGCTACTTTCCGGCGAGGTTGACGATACGGCTTATAACCGTCGTATGGCTGAGCCACAATTTCGGCTTGTACAGGAAGCAAACGTGATCCACGTTGATTTCCTCTGGTCGTTGCACTGTTTCAACCCTCGCCCGTTTCGGGCAATTGAGATCTATCGCAGGGTCTGGGAAGAGGCCGATCTGGACCTTCTTGAGGATGAGCCTGACATGCAGCCTGTGCCCCGTACACCAATGCCAGCTCCACTCTGGATGAAACTGCCCGGAGGCCGGTTCGGTACAGCTTATGATGGACTGACTGATACGTTGCCGCTGATGACCTATTTTGACGGGCAGGCTGACCCCAGGGCTTCACGTAGCCTAAAGACCGGAGAGAGCAGTTCTGTCGTCGTGGCATTCGAGGAAGAGGATGAGCTGACTGTTGAAGAAGATACGGCGTCCTGGATTATCTGGCATGAATACGACGGGTTACGCCAGCGCATCGCTGACGGTGAGTTTACTCCAACGACTGCTGCTCAGTATCTTCTTCGTTATGGCGCGGTCCGAATTTCAAAAGGCAAGGGCGCTGTCTATCATCGTCTCGCACAGCGGGGACAAACCTTTTCCCGCCTGGGGATAGGCGACAGAGTGTCGCTTCCAGAGCTGGTTGCCAGTCGGCGTTTTAAAATACTCAGTGATTCTGCATACCGTCAGGTTGTAGCCCGGAAATTGCGTGGACAGATAAAAAAGTTCAGATTCTGGGCATGCGTAGCTGCCTGTGTTCAGTTGCACGTACACAACAAGACGGCACTCGGAGAAAGAATTTTAACGTTACTCGAAGGTGAGAGGGAACAGCAACAAGGTGCGATCCAGGCGAAGCTGAAGGCGGGAATGATGGATGCAGTTCTAACTCTGTGTAACCAGCGACTCCGGGTGAAAGAAAATACTAACCAGCCAGAGGAGTTCCGCTATTACCGTGCCGTAAGAGCTCGTTTCATGCGCCATTTATCTGAATGCCTTAAGCCAGAAAATGGCGGCGTTATCCGTGACGTTATCTGGGAACTGAGGGTGCTGAGCAGTGCTCACGGTACGACCAAAACAGGTTTTTACTATGTCGATAGCAATCGCCCGACAGCGAAAGGACTGTTAAACCGCCTTCTGATGAGGATGGTCAAGCAGGTCGTATAAGCGTCTGAAACGCGAAACACACGAAAATGGAGGGGTTATACAAAAAAAACTTAGCTTTGATCGTGATGTAATGTGGACATCATGTCCAAGCGTTGCTGCATCCAGAAAAGTAACTTTAATCCTGTTGATACAGCCCTTGCATTACCTGTTTACGCATAGCGTGGAAACGTTCTAATTAAACCAGACGAATATAAATTTAAATTAATTCACTCACCCCCGGAATCGGGGAACTAAACAAAAGGATCATCAATGCAAAATCAAAATACACCCGCTCAGGAAAAACACACCGTATACCTTTTTAATGCCGAACATGCTGACAAGACAGCCGCCAAGCAAGCCGGGAAACTCTTCACGCTGGACATTGAACACCCAATGACCCTCAACGATCTCTCGCTGCTGTGTGAGTCGGTCGCGGACGCTGTGGGAGCACCTGGCGGAATTAAATATGAAATCACAACAGAGCCTAATGGGGTTCAGGAGGAATACTGAATCAGTGTGGTGTGAGTCCATTTTAATTTGACGTTTCATGAGTTCTATCGAGAGGCTGAAGTATGACTTTGAAAATGGAAAGTTCCCGGACTTCCAAGCCTGAGGGGCCATTTGTATTAATCACTTTTGAGGGGGACGAATTTCTTTTTGATGACAGACATAATGTCGTCAAGATAAATGGCAGGCCTAAAAAAATGGATGTAAAGCGAAATTATTTTGAGTCCGATCTGGGAGAAGGGAAAGCGAAATACTGGACTTTAAATATCGAAGAGGCTCATCGGTTCAATTCGATTGATGAAGCGACAGAACAACTTTGTAAACTGAGTCGCCCTCATCTGATCAAAATTCGCAAAGTTGAGGGGGTATCTGAATGACCAAAGAGATGTTTTTACGCATTTTAAATGAGGCACAGGCTCGTGTGGATAACGATTCGCTTCCGCTTGATGTTCGTATCCGGTCACGCACCACGGTAAATGATTGCGTCATCCGGGCAGATAAAGAGGGGTGGCCTATTGAGTATAAACAGAAGGTCTGGGTAGATGCAGTCAGTGGCTGTTATCTTTAGCGGTTACTTAAGCCAGTTCCTGTGCCCGTGAGCTTAGTAAAGGCGGAAAATGATATGGTCAAGGTGATAAATATCAACGGGAATTTAGTTGAATTACCTGAGCCCTCAGCAAAGTTATCCAAAGCTGAATCACCTGATGGTAGGTTCTCAAAACCTAAAAATAAGATCTCTAAAATACAGCGAGCTGAGCTGCGAATGAAATTTGGGGGGCGTTGTGCCTATTGTGGTTGCAAGCTTCCTGAAAAAGGGTGGCATGCCGATCATGTTGAGCCTGTTCGACGCGACTTTGAACTGGTGAGAGCCCCTGTCGGCAGCGGCGTAACTCATGTTGCCCGAAGTACGGGTAAGGTTATGCACCCTGAACTGCATGCTATAGAAAACTTATTTCCATCATGCGCCCCCTGCAACCTTTTTAAAGGAGCTTTTAGTGTTGAAGGAATGAGAAAAGAAATGGCACTGTTGCAAATAGTCGGTGGTGATAAACTTATCATCCCCTTTTGCTGATGGAGCTGCACATGAACCCATTCAAAGGCC
>NZ_JBMKJK010000047.1:0-3689 GCF_049236925.1 Enterobacter cloacae complex sp. SYL003
GCCTGGTAAGCAGAGTTTTTGAAATGTAAGGCCTTTGAATAAGACAAAAGGCTGCCTCATCGCTAACTTTGCAACAGTGCCCGTTTTTCCGATGTGCCGAAATGCCCGCTTACCAGGGTGTGCAGCTCATTCAGAATATAATCATACATCTGATAATGCGCTTTCCACGGCTCCTGTGTGGCATTGACATAAAACCCGGCACCCTGGCCGAGATCGTACTCTTTATCATCCGCCACCTGACTGCCGCGCGGACTGGTATCCGGCGCGACAATCACCAGGCCGTGTTCCGCTGCGTAACGCTGTGCCCCGGCTTTGGTGATAAAATTCTGCTCGTTGCAGGTCAGCCCGGAAAGCCAGTACAGCACAGGACATTTCTCTGTTTTTGCCTGCGGCGGCAGAAACACGGAAAAAGTCATCGGCGTGCCGGTCACCGCAGAGTGGTGACGCCAGACTTCCTGGCTGCCGCCGAAACAGACGTGATGTTCAATCCGTTCCATAGTATCTCCCTGAATACGTTATCAGTAATGAATGACTGTGCGGATGGATTTGCCGTCGTGCATCAAATCAAAAGCTTCATTGATTTTATCCAGTTCCATGGTGTGCGTGACAAACGGCGCCAGCTCGATTTTGCCGCTCATGGCATCTTCCACCATTCCCGGCAACTGGGTACGCCCTTTCACGCCGCCGAACGCCGTGCCTTTCCAGACCCGGCCGGTCACCAGCTGGAACGGACGGGTTGAAATCTCTTTTCCGGCACCCGCCACCCCGATAATTACCGACTGCCCCCAGCCACGGTGCGCACTTTCCAGCGCCGACCGCATCACATTGACATTGCCGATACATTCAAAGGTATGATCCACACCCCATTTGGTCATTTCGACCAGCACCTGCTGAACAGGTTTGTCATAATCATTGGGATTAATGCAGTCTGTGGCGCCGAACTGTTTTGCCAGCTCAAACTTGGATGGATTGGTATCGATGGCAAAGATGCGCCCCGCTTTTGCCTGACGTGCGCCCTGCACCACGGCCAGCCCGATACCGCCGAGGCCGAATACCGCCACAGAATCCCCTTCCTGTACCTTCGCGGTATTGTGTACCGCGCCGATCCCGGTGGTCACGCCGCAGCCGAGCAGGCAAACCTGCTCCGCATTGGCCTGCGGATTGATTTTCGCCAGTGATACTTCCGCCACAACGGTATATTCGCTGAATGTCGAGCAGCCCATATAGTGATAGAGCGGCTGACCGTTATACGAAAAACGGCTGGTGCCGTCCGGCATCACGCCTTTGCCCTGGGTTTCGCGGACGGCAACACAGAGGTTGGTTTTACCGGAGGTACAGAAATCACACTCGCCGCACTCGGCGGTGTACAGCGGGATCACATGGTCGCCCGGTTTCACACTGGTCACGCCCTCACCGACCTCAACCACCACCCCGGCACCTTCATGGCCGAGCACCACCGGGAACAGACCTTCCGGATCATCACCGGAAAGCGTGTAGGCATCGGTATGGCATACCCCGGTGTGACTGATTTTCACCAGCACTTCACCTTTCTTCGGCGGTGCCACATCAATTTCAACAATTTCAAGGGGTAAACCCGGCCCGAAGGCGACTGCTGCGCGTGATTTCATAACGGTTCCTCTGTGTCTGAGGCTTATCATGGCAGGCGATAAGCACGAATGCCGTCCACCATACCGCACAACAGCGCTGCCTGTATAGCGCCGGTCAGCAGGTGGCCGCCACCGGTGCCGGTTTTCTGATCAGCAGACAGATTGCCAGCAGCAGACCGTACAGTGCCGTGCCAATCAGCCACACCGTACCGTCCGCACTCTGCTGTGTCTGACTGAAAATAAAAGCAAACAGCAGCGGGCCCGCCACGCCGGTCAGATTGGTCAGGCTGACCAGCACACCCTGTAGTTTTCCCTGATTTGCCGCCGATGCCCCGGCAGAGATAATGCCCTGCAATGCAGGCAGTGCAATTCCGCCGCCTGCCAGCAGGATCAGGACCGGATACACCATCCATCCGGAAGTGATAGCAGACATCAGTAAAAACGCGGTGGCATCGGCAATAAATCCGGCGAAAATAATGGTTTTCTCACTCAGCCGTTTTGCCAGCGCCCCGGCAACCACCGCCTGAAACAGTGCATGCATCGCCCCGAGTCCCGCCAGTGAAAAACCGACCGCCGCGCTGTCCCAGGCAAAGCGGCTCTCCGTAAACAATACCCAGACAGTGGCCGGGATCTGCCCGATAAGCTGCGCGGTAAAAAAGACAAACAGCAACAGCGCCAGAGGTTTAAGCAGTGTGATAAAGCTGATACCTGCGCTTTCTTGTTTCTGCTCCGCCGGTTTTTCTTCTGTCTGTACCGCCGGTTTAAAGATAAAAAAGACCATCAGAAAGGTGCAGGCATTCAGTATTGCCGCAATGACAAACGGCAGATGCGGTGAGATATCCCCCGCCAGTCCGCCGATAGCCGGCCCGGCAATCAGCCCGGCACCAAAGGCCGCACCGAGACGGCCGAACCAGGCGGTACGCTCGCTGACCGCCGTGCTGTCCGCCACTACCGAAGCCGCAACCGCGCCGGTGGCACCAGTGATCCCGGAGATAATCCGCCCGAGATACAACATCCACAGCACATTGGACAGTGCCAGCAGTGTGTAATCAAACGCGGCACCCGCCAGGGATAACAGCAGCACCGGTCTGCGCCCCAGCTTATCTGACCATCTGCCCAGCAGCGGAGCAAAACAGACCTGCATCACCGCATACAGCGCCAGCAGAATGCCGTAATGGTTTGCCACATCCGCTTCCGGGAGATATTCCCGCAGCAGTGACGGTAATACCGGCATGATCAGACCAATTCCCATCGCGTCCAGCAGTGTAATCACCAGCGCGATGACAGCGGGTTTATTCATTTTTCAGATCCTGTGTTAATTCCCTATCATTGATAGAGTTGGAATATATCTCTATCAATGATAGAGTGTCAATCTGAAAATCGGAGGAGACGGTCATGGCACGGCTGAACAGAGAATCGGTTATTGATGCGGCACTGGAACTGCTGAATGAGACAGGGATTGACGGGCTGACGACCCGCAAGCTGGCGCAGAAGCTGGGAATAGAACAGCCGACACTTTACTGGCATGTGAAAAATAAACGGGCGTTACTGGATGCGCTGGCGGTGGAGATCCTGGCGCGTCATCATGATTATTCACTGCCTGCGGCGGGGGAATCCTGGCAGTCATTTCTGCGCAATAATGCAATGAGTTTCCGCCGGGCGCTGCTGCGTTACCGTGACGGGGCAAAAGTGCACCTCGGCACCCGCCCTGATGAAAAACAGTATGATACGGTGGAAACCCAGTTACGCTTTATGACAGAAAACGGCTTTTCACTGCGCGACGGGTTATATGCGATTTCAGCGGTCAGTCATTTTACCCTTGGTGCCGTACTGGAGCAGCAGGAGCATACTGCCGCCCTGACCGACCGCCCTGCAGCACCGGACGAAAACCTGCCGCCGCTATTGCGGGAAGCGCTGCAGATTATGGACAGTGATGATGGTGAGCAGGCCTTTCTGCATGGCCTGGAGAGCCTGATCCGGGGGTTTGAGGTGCAGCTTACGGCACTGTTGCAAATAGTCGGTGGTGATAAACTTATCATCCCCTTTTGCTGATGGAGCTGCACATGAACCCATTCAAAGGCC
>NZ_JBMKJK010000048.1:0-3452 GCF_049236925.1 Enterobacter cloacae complex sp. SYL003
CCACGGAACGGTCTGCGTTGTCGGGAAGATGCGTGATCTGATCCTTCAACTCAGCAAAAGTTCGATTTATTCAACAAAGCCGCCCCGCAGAGTCCGGAACGCTGATACGGATCCATATCATTAGTAACAGCGAAAGTACTGACATAATACCGAACGTCAGGCGCCAGCCAAGATAATGCCCAAGCCAGGTTCCCAGCGGAACGCCTAGTGAGAGCGCCAGCGGTGTCCCAGCCATGGCTATCGCCATAGCCCGACCCTGATGAAGCGGCTCAACAATTCGGCGTGAAAACCCCGCCAGCAGGCTCCACGCCAGTCCCGCAGCCGCCCCGGCCCCCAAACGCGCTAACAGGGTCAGGTAAACATTTGATGAAAGTGCGGTAATGGTATTAAAAATGAAGAATCCCGCTACGGTCATTAATAAGACATATTTCCGATTCCACGACCGGGTAACGATAGTTAACGGAATAGCGGCAAATAATGACCCGAGGGCGTAGACGGTGACCCACTGGCCTGCGCTAGCCAGCGAAATATTCATTCCCTTACTGATTTCTGGCAATAATCCTGCTGGAATAGTTTCCGTCATGATGCAAATAAATCCGGTCATCGCAAAAGCCATTAATGGCATATAGGGAAATGTGTCATTCATTTTCTGCATTTTGCAATACCGTTAATGTTTAATTAAGCCTGCCAGGTGCGCAGGCTTAGCGCCTAATAGAGTAGATCGTTAGTCAATTAAAGTGCCATGTTCAGTATTGTTTCCGCCACTTCAGCAGTAATTTTTCCATGTTCACCTAATGCGATGTGCCCATGTTCTTTTAACTTGCCGATAACAGCTGAAATATCTTCCGCGCCCAGACCATAATCAGAAAGTCGGGTTTTAACGCCCATCAGTTCAAAAAATTCCACGGTGGCATTGATAGCCTCATCGGCCATTTTTTCGCTATCAGACTCAGGAATATTCCAGACACGCGCACCGTACTGAGCCAGCTTTTCTGCTTTTTCCTTTTTGCACAAGCGCCATAGTGCAGGCATAACGATAGCGAGGGTACGGGCGTGGTCGATTCCGTATAATGCAGTAATTTCCTGGCCAATCATGTGAGAAGCCCAGTCAGTTGGGACACCTGCGCTCAACATTCCATTCAGGGCCATCGTCGCAGCCCACATGATGTTAGCTCTGGCGTCGTAGTTCTGTGGATTTTTAAGGGCTACTGGGCCTTCTTCTTTCAGCGTGCTCAGCAGTCCTTCCGCCAGGCGATCCTGCACCTTAGCGTTAACCGGGTAAGTAATGTATTGCTCAAGAACGTGGACAAAGGCATCAACAACCCCGTTTGCGGTTTGTTGTTCAGGCAGCGTGTAGGTCATTTCCGGTTCGAGCACTGAAAATTTCGGCATAACGTAAGGGGAGGTGAAAAAGAGTTTATCCTGGGTGGTCACCCGATTAATCACCGCCGTGTTATTCATCTCTGAACCCGTGGCCGCCAGGGTCAGCACGCATCCAAAAGGGAGAGCTTGTTTCACCACGCCGCCATAACTCTTGACGATCTCCCATGGATCATTTTCGTAGAGGGCTGCGGCGGCAATAAATTTAGTCCCGTCGATCACTGAACCGCCGCCCACGGCCAGAAGAAAATCAATTTTTTCTGTTCTGACAATCTCAACGGCTTTCATCAGGGTTTCATAATGAGGGTTTGCTTCTACACCGCCAAACTCATAAACCAGGGTGTTTGTCAGGGACTCTTTTACGCGTTTCAATATACCGTGTTTTATAACGCTGCCCCCGCCATAGACAATCATGACCTTTTTACCCTGCGGGACTTCTTGTGCTAACGCAGAAATTTGATCGCGACCAAAAAGAATTTTTACCGGATTATGATAGATAAAATCTTGCATAATGATTACCTCATTTTCAGAATTAAAAGCCGTCACTACAACGAGGACATATTCACGTCGTGGAATATAAAGTACCATTTTGAATTTTATTTATTAATCAACATAAATTTCACTTACTTGTGAAATTTATTTGATAATTAATGACAGACTGGTACGCTGACGTCTCCAGTAGGGACCGAGGAGGAGGAATCGTGTGGATGAATTAAAGGTTTTTTTAACAGTGGCCAGGCTGAAAAGCTTTACCAAAGCCGCAGCTGAAATAGGTGTGACACCCTCAGCCATCAGCCACACGGTGAAATCTCTTGAGGAAAGGCTTGGGATCCGCCTGCTGGCCAGAACCACCCGCAGTATCTCCACTACGGAAGCAGGTGAAAGGCTCATTAACGAAGTTGGCCCGTTAATGGAACAGGTTGATGATGCTATTAGTCGGTTGAGTGAGCTTAGGGAAAAACCCACTGGCGTCATACGCCTCACGGCGGCAGATGATGTTATCCAGTATTTGATCCGTCCTGTATTACCGGACTTTCTGAGTCGCTACCCAGATATTCAGATTGAAATCGGCATTGACTATGGATTTACAGATATTGTTGATCAGCGTTTTGATGCCGGGATTCGTCCGGGCGATGTTCTGAATAATGATATGATTGCCGCAAAAATAAGCCAGAACTGGCGCCAGCTTGTTGTTGCTGCACCAGATTATTTTAAGCGTTATGCTAAGCCCAGGAAGCCGCAGGATCTTTTGAACCACAACTGCATTAACGTCCGCTATTCTGATACGAGTGGATTGTACGCCTGGGAATTCGAGAAAGATGCTCAGAAATTCAGTCTGAAAGTCAAAGGGCAATATATTGCGAACAGCACGATTCATCAGCTCGATGCAGCATTAGACGGGCTGGGGATTGCCTATATTCCCGAGTATGTTGCAGATGGATATATCAAAAGCGGCAAGCTGATTGCTGTTCTGACCGAGTGGTGTCCATATTTTGACGGCTACCATATTTATTATCCTCACCGCCGACAGGATTCTCCTGCGTTTATGGCTTTTCTGCAACTTTTGCGCGACAGGTACAATAATGGAATAAGATAAATTTATGAGTAAAGGATTATGTCCACGATAAGCACCTGGGTCGATTCCTGGGAGGCGGCCATGAGGGTAGGGAAGCGCCGTCCCGTCAAGTCAGCGTAATGCTCTGCCAGTGTTACAACCAATTAACCAATTCTGATTAGAAAAACTCATCGAGCATCAAATGAAACTGCAATTTATTCATATCAGGATTATCAATACCATATTTTTGAAAAAGCCGTTTCTGTAATGAAGGAGAAAACTCACCGAGGCAGTTCCATAGGATGGCAAGATCCTGGTATCGGTCTGCGATTCCGACTCGTCCAACATCAATACAACCTATTAATTTCCCCTCGTCAAAAATAAGGTTATCAAGTGAGAAATCACCATGAGTGACGACTGAATCCGGTGAGAATGGGCTTTGTTGAATAAATCAGATTTCGGGTAAGTCTCCCCCGTAGCGGGTTGTGTTTTCAGGCAATACGCACGCTTTCAGGCA
>NZ_JBMKJK010000049.1:0-3352 GCF_049236925.1 Enterobacter cloacae complex sp. SYL003
ATGCCTCGGGCATCCAAGCAGCAAGCGCGTTACGCCGTGGGTCGATGTTTGATGTTATGGAGCAGCAACGATGTTACGCAGCAACGATGTTACGCAGCAGGGCAGTCGCCCTAAAACAAAGTTAGGCATCACAAAGTACAGCATCGTGACCAACAGCAACGATTCCGTCACACTGCGCCTCATGACTGAGCATGACCTTGCGATGCTCTATGAGTGGCTAAATCGATCTCATATCGTCGAGTGGTGGGGCGGAGAAGAAGCACGCCCGACACTTGCTGACGTACAGGAACAGTACTTGCCAAGCGTTTTAGCGCAAGAGTCCGTCACTCCATACATTGCAATGCTGAATGGAGAGCCGATTGGGTATGCCCAGTCGTACGTTGCTCTTGGAAGCGGGGACGGATGGTGGGAAGAAGAAACCGATCCAGGAGTACGCGGAATAGACCAGTTACTGGCGAATGCATCACAACTGGGCAAAGGCTTGGGAACCAAGCTGGTTCGAGCTCTGGTTGAGTTGCTGTTCAATGATCCCGAGGTCACCAAGATCCAAACGGACCCGTCGCCGAGCAACTTGCGAGCGATCCGATGCTACGAGAAAGCGGGGTTTGAGAGGCAAGGTACCGTAACCACCCCAGATGGTCCAGCCGTGTACATGGTTCAAACACGCCAGGCATTCGAGCGAACACGCAGTGATGCCTAACCCTTCCATCGAGGGGGACGTCCAAGGGCTGGCGCCCTTGGCCGCCCCTCATGTCAAACGTTAGGCGTCATGCATGAACCACACCGTCCCCGCAGAGGTATCCGCTCAGGTGCGGATAGTCGTCGACGTCATAAAGTCACATTTGGAGCCTGTGCTTCTTGCCATTTGTCAATGGCCATTAATTTTGACCCACCTTTGGCCAATAAAATTGACCCACCCTTGCACGTTTAACCCGTTGTTTTCTGTTTCAGCCGATAGCTCTCTCCTCCCAGCATAAAGATGTGTGAGTGATGGATGATTCGGTCGATGATCGGTACTGCCACGTTGTCGTCGTGGAAGAACTCGCCCCAGCAGGTGAAGTCCTTGTTGGTGGTCAGGATGATAGACCGGTATTCGTACAGACTGTTGATCAGCTGGAACAGGTTGTAGCGGGCCTGCCGGGTCATGGGCAGGTAGCCCAGCTCATCGATGATCAAGAGGTCGACCTTGCTCAGCTGGCTGATTTTCTTTTTCAGCTCGCCCTTCATTTCTGCCAGCTCCAGTTCTTCCACCAACTCCAGCGCGGTGCGAAACAATACCCGGTATCCGGCCTCGACGGCCTTGTGGCCAATCCCGATGGCCAGGTGGGTCTTGCCCACGCCTGGCGGGCCGATGAAGATCACGTTGTTGCGCTCGTCGATGAACCGGAAGTCCAGCAGGCTGTTGATCTGGCGCTTGCTGATGGTGGTCTGGTGGCGATAGTCAAAGCCCTCCAGATGCTTGTGCGCAGGAAAGCCTGCCGTCTTGTAATTGCGCTGTACCCGGTTGGCCTGACGCTGCTGGAGTTCGTATTCAGCCAGTCGCTGTGCAAAGCTCAGGAACGACATTTCACTGGCTTCGGCCTCGGCCAGTAACTGGGCGAGCTCTGCGGCGATGGAGGTCATGCGCAGGCTACGGTACTGGGCGGCAGTCTGTTCAAGCATGCCCATGGGTCACCTCCTGGCCAGTCGAGCGGCCAAGCTGTCGGTATGCACTCAAGTCCAGCTCTGACGGAGCCTCTGGCACGGGCTCAGGCAGACGCTCACGCCGGCTGGCCAGCTGGGTGGCCACCAGATACGCTTCGATCTGTCGGGCGGTCAGGCCCGGCTTCTGGCTCAGGTTCAACAGCATGTCCCGTTCAACAGGTGCGTGCTTACTCAGCAGGTTGCGTACTGCGAACAGTTGATCCTTATAGACCTTGGGCAAGGATCTCCGCAACTGATCACACAAGGCCAGGCTGAGTGCCTCGTCGCCCACCAGTACTTGAATGTCCTGCTCCAGCTGCTGCCGGCGCTGGGCATGGTCACGGTAGTGGTGGGTGTTTTTGATAATCTGACCTTTGCCGCCCGCCAACGCATGCTGGGCAATCACTTCGCCAGTTTGTAGATCAATCACATGCAGCTGGCTGTCGTCTTCCAGCACACCGACACGGCTTTGCTGCCAGGCCATGGGCACAGAGTACTTGTTGGCCTTCCAGGAGATCAGTCCGGTCTTATCCGCCTTGCGGGTCTCACGGGCTTCAGATGTGACGCAAGAGGGTGACAGGTAGGGCTTGAGCAGAGCCTGTTCGTCACGTTCAAAACGCAGCTGAGGTGCCTCACCTGTGGTGCCGTGTGCCCGCACATTGGCGACCTTGTCCAGCCAGTGATGCACATGCTCGCGCAGGTGCTGCTCATCACGGAAGGTCTCGCCGTAAAAGCAGTCCTGCTTGACGTATTTGACGCCCGCTTCAACCTTGCCCTTGCTCTCGGGGTCATAGCCTTCGCAAGCATGGATACGAAAGCCGGCTGTGGTGGCGTACTGATGAAAACGCTCGTTGAGGGTCAGCTCCCGGTATTTCTCCTCAATCACCACCAGCTTGGTCTGGTCGTACACCAGCTCTTCAGGCATGCCGCCAAAGTAGCGCAGCGCTTCGTCATGCAGCTGGATGAACTGCCGGGTATCCAGCGGCTTAAACGACAGGCCCACATACATCAGCCGCGAGTACGCCAGCACAAACACAACAAAGTGCACCACTGTTTCCACGCCACCAATCAGCACGTTACGCAGCTCGCCCGGGTCAACCTGGCACTGCACACCCGGCACCTCATCAACCACCGGCTCGTAATATCGGTGCTGACCGGTTGCAACCTCTTCCTTCAGCGCGCTGACGTAACGACGAATACTGCGCTCGGAGGTCGGCAGCTCACCCAGTTTCTCCTTGAGCTTGCGGGCAATCTTGACTGCACTGAGCCCGGGAAAGCTGGCCAGCAAGCTGATCAGGTATCCCCGGTAGGTGTCGAGCTGTTTGCTGCGGACAGGGTTATCCAGCTTGCGGGCAGTGGTTGTTTCATCCTGACGCAGATACTTGCGCACGCTGTTGCGCGAGATGCCCAGCTCCCGGCTGATGGCCCGAATGGAAAGTCCTTTGCCATCGTCATGTAATGATTTTATTTTGTGTATCACGTTCCACCTCATCATCAGAACGGTTCCCGGCCTGCCAAAAGGCTGGGAACCCTATCTGCATTTCTGGCCGGTTGGCCACCTTGGGGTGGGTCAAAATTAATGGCCAGGGCACTGTTGCAAAGTTAGCGATGAGGCAGCCTTTTGTCTTATTCAAAGGCCTTACATTTCAAAAACTCTGCTTACCAGGCG
>NZ_JBMKJK010000050.1:0-2783 GCF_049236925.1 Enterobacter cloacae complex sp. SYL003
GCAATCGCCTGGTTCCTGGAGTGATGAATAACCCGCCCTGAGATCAAATGCTTTCTCTGTTATAAGCCGTTGATTGTTTGGGTATGAAAACACCGGAGACCCAACCATGAAAAAGATCCTTGTATCATTTGTTGCCATTATGGCTGTCGCTTCATCCGCCATGGCTGCAGAGACAATGAACATGCATGACCAGGTAAATAATGCCCAGGCACCCGCCCATCAGATGCAGTCAACCTCTGAAAAAAGCGCTGTTCAGGGAGACAGTATGACAATGATGGATATGAGCGGACACGATCAGGCTGCAATGTCCCATGAAATGATGCAAAACGGCAACGCTTCTGCCCACCAGGACATGGCGGAGATGCATAAAAAAATGATGAAAGGCAAACCAGGGGCCACCAACGAATCAGCAACGTCATTTTCAGAAATGAACGAGCATGAAAAAGCCGCTGTTGTGCACGAGAAGGCGAATAATGGTCAGTCTTCCGTTATTCATCAGCAGCAGGCTGAAAAGCATCGCAGCCAGATCACCCAGAATTAACCCGCAGCTCCACTTGTTAGACCCTCATTTGACGCCGAAGTCACTGGCTTACGCTCCCGTCCGGGAGCGTTTTTTTTATTCTTTCATTTATCATTGAGTCTTATGGGAATGGATTTAATCAGTTACTTAATCCCTGCCTCAGCAACAAGTCCCGGAAAGAGCAGCTTTATATTCCGGGTTTTTCTGCTCATAACCTCAACGGTGGCGCTTAGGATGTACTTTGTAAGTACCCAGAGTGTGTGTCATCAGTACCGGTGTTAATGCACCAGCCCATTCCAGCCATGTATACCCATGTAAATCCCAACAGCAGCAATCAGGGCGCTTGAAATATAGGGGGCTCTTCTGGCGATGGTATTGAAGCCACTCCAGCGTTTGGCGACCTGACGAACGCTGATCGCCGCACCCACTCCAACCGTTACGAGGGTCAATGCCAGGCCGATACTGAAACAAACAACCAGTGTGGCACCCAGCGTAAGCGCTTTAAGCTGAAGGCAGATCAACAATACAGTTATAGCTGCCGGGCAAGGGATAAGCCCTCCTGTCAGTCCAAATATCAGGATTTGCCCGTTGGTTACTTCTTTCCCGTCGAAGCGGCGTTTTATGTCATTGGCATGAGCCAGTTCGTGAGCGTCCTGATACTCTTTCGAATTCACATCCAGCCCATCAAGCTCAGAGTGGTCATGGTCATGGTCGTGTTCAGCGAACGCCACATCATAGTCATGGACATGACCACGATGTCCCAGAGACAGACGTACGTTGAAACTGTGAGGCTCAGGGATGGGAGATGTTGACTCCAGATAATCACCATGATCAACAAATTCAAAAGTCTGAGAGATCGTACTGTTTTCCCGAAGTGTGGTTAATGAGATATCTTCAGAAGCCCATCTTTGGCCACTAAGAGTGCGTAGCCGCCAGTGGGGAAGTTGTCCTTCTTCAAAAATGGACAGTTCAACTTTTCCATGGCCAGTATCGATCAACCTTGTTTCGTCATGGTGATGATGTTCATTCTCCTGCATTCCCTCCAGCCAGTTTTTCTCACCGCTCCAGGTTCGCCAGAACATCCAAAAAGCCGTACCAAGGATGATCACTGAAGAGACCATCTGTAGCCAGGGTTCGGCTGATTCTGCGGTAAATTTATTACTGATATACATCCCTCCAAAAGCAATCAGCCATACGACTGCAGTGTGCGACAATGTTGCCGCGACACCCAGCATCACGGCCTGACGTACGGTGCCTTTTATAGCAATGATGAATGCTGCCATCATTGTTTTGGAGTGCCCGGGCTCCAGTCCATGAAGCGCGCCAAGCAGAATGGCGCTGGGGATGAAAAACCATGCGTTGCCTTGCTGAAGAAGTGTCGTAAATTCGTTCATGAGAATCATTCTTGGTTATTAAGTGTAGGCCGGATTCTACTCCCCCCCAGTAAATTATACTACCCCCCAGTAAATTATACTCCCCCCCAGTAAATTATACTACCCCCCAGTAAATTATACTACCCCCCAGTAGAATAACGCTGGTATAGTTACATAAAATATCCAGGAGAGTGAGAGCCCACATGTCACATACCATCCGCGATAAACAAAAACTGAAAGCACGTACAAGCAAGATCCAGGGGCAGGTTGCTGCGCTGAAAAAAATGCTTGATGAACCTCACGAATGTGCCGCTGTACTGCAACAAATAGCCGCCATACGTGGTGCCGTGAATGGTTTATTGCGTGAAGTGATTAAAGGACATTTGACTGAACATATTGTTCATGAAAGTGAAGAACAGAAACGAGAAGAAGACCTGGACGTTGTGCTGAAGGTTCTGGATTCTTACATCAAGTGACAGTTTGGCTAAAAGCCCTGAGCATTAATTTATCTAAATAACACGTTATCAAGTGACGGTTTTGGGCTGTTTGTAGCGGCATAGTGAGTTTGTTTAATCAATGAGCTTTAAGATGCCCCCCTTCATGCAAGGCAACGCGTACATTTCTGGTACATCTACTTCCCTTACTTTGCTCAGGGCAACCCACATTGTTAAAGCCTCTACTCGCTGACCATCAAAATCACCCAACGTCAGATAATGGAAAAAAATTTTGGATGACATTTTGAAACGTGTCCTCTGCTGTGAACGTCGAGAGATGCTACGCGAGAAAGGAGATGACCTACTTAGTATCCTGTTAAGTAGGTCTATCTGAAGAAGTAGACAACTTTAAAGTCTTTTTCATGTTAAAGGAGACAACTTTAATGTCTGTGTACA
>NZ_JBMKJK010000051.1:0-2575 GCF_049236925.1 Enterobacter cloacae complex sp. SYL003
GCCAAGACCAATGTCGCTCCCGATGCGGTAGACTTTGCCGGCCACGGCGTCCAGCACCGGCGCGAGTCGGGCAAAGGCGGCATCGCTCCCGGAGGCCATCACCGTCATGTCGCCGGCGGCCGCTTTCACGGCGCCGCCCGATACCGGCGCGTCGAGCATCAATAGCTGGTACTCCGCCAGCGCCTCGGCAATGGCCTGAGCATCGGCGGAGGCGATGGTGGACGACACCATCACGACGGTGCCCGGCTTCAGATGGGCGGCGAGGCCGCTCTCGCCGAACAGGATCCCCCGCACCTGGGCGGCATTGACCACCAGCAGCACAACTGCATCCAGTTCCGCGGCGAACGGCACCGCGCTGGGGCCCGCGCCTTTGGCGCCCGCCGCCAGCAGTGCGCGACAGTTGTCGGGATTGATGTCAACGCCCCAGGTGTTCAGGCCCGCCTGCAGGCAGGCGCGGGCGGCGCCCATGCCCATTGAACCCAGTCCAATCACGCAGACGTTAGTGTGTGCAGCCATGCTGGTCTCCTTGTGAACATTAGTTAATTAATGTGATTTAATGATAGAATAAAGCGTTATCATGTGAATTTATGTGAGAGTTATCACGAATAACCCACATGAATATAAAAAATTCACAGGCGGAAAGAGGCTGCACAGCGGCGATTCTTGCCCTAAAATAGCGTAAAAAACAGCGGCAAAGCGCGATAACAACACCGGGTGTCGCCAGGGCCGTAGCCTGGGTGGTGACGCCTGGTGTGAAAAAATGGTAAGGGGAGAGCGGTGATTCCAATAGAACGACATCAGCGTATTTTAGCCCTGGTGGAGCAGCGTGGGGCGGTAAGCATTAACGAGCTGACGGAGATCCTCGGCGTGTCCCATATGACCATCCGTCGGGACGTCAGTAAACTGGAGGAGCAGGGGCTGCTGGTCAGCGTCTCGGGCGGCGTACGCGCCGTCAGCCGGCTGGCCGCGGAACCCAGTCATCTGGTGAAAAGCACGCTGCAGAGTGAGGAGAAACAGGCGATCGGCGCGCTGGCGGCGAGTCATATCGCTAAAAACAGTTGCATCTATCTGGATGCCGGGACTACCACCCTGGCGCTGGCGCGGGCGATCCTCGACCGGAACGATCTCCAGGTGGTCACCAATGATTTTGAGATAACCCAGCTGCTGATCGATGCCAGCCAGTGCGGCGTGATCCACACCGGCGGCACTCTGTGCCGGGAGAACCGCTCCTGCGTGGGCGAATCGGCGGCGCGTACGTTACGCCACCTGGCTATCGATACGGCCTTTATCTCCGCCAGCGGCTGGGACAGTCGCGGGATATTCACCCCTGATGAGAACAAGGTTACCGTCAAGGAGACCGTCAGCCAGGTCAGCGCGAGAAGCATCCTGCTGTGCGACAGTTCGAAATACAATCAGGTGGCCACGTTTATGGCGTTACCTTTGACCCGGTTCACCACCATCATTACCGACCGGCATCTTTCCGATGCCGCCGCCAGTCATATCGCCCGGCACGCCTGCGAGGTGCTGCGGGCCGGATAACGCGCGCGGCCACCGCCGGCTTAGCGTTGCCAGTGCTCGATCAGCGCCGCGCCGATCCCGGCGATTTGCTGATTTCGCTCGGCCATGCTCGCCGGCGTATCCCGCAGATAAATCACCACAATGCGCTCTGCTTTGTTATTCGGGCCAAGCAGGGCGACAATCCCGCGCGCACCCCGCTTGCTAGCTCCGGTCTTATCGGCGATAAACCAGCCCGCCGGCAGCACGGAGCGGATCAACGGTCCGGCGACCCGATCGTCCACCATCCACTGCAGCAGCTGCCGTTGCGAACGGGCGCTCAGACGCTGGCTGGTCAGCAGCTTGCGCAGGGTCGCGGCCATGCTGGCCGGGGTAGTGGTGTCGCGGGCGTCGCCGGGAAGCGCCTCATTCAGTTCCGTTTCCCAGCGGTCAAGGCGGGTGACGTTGTCGCCGATCTGGCGCAAAAAGGCAGTCAATCCTGCGGGGCCGCCGACGGTGGCCAGCAGCAGATTGGCGGCGCTGTTATCGCTCATGGTAATGGCGGCGGCGCAGAGTTCGCCGACCGTCATGCCGTCGGCAAGGTGTTTTTCGCTGACCGGCGAGTAGTCCACCAGATCCTGCTGGCGATAGTGGATCTTTCGCTCCAGCTGTTCGTCACCGGCATCCACCCGCGCCAGCACTGCGCCGCAGAGCACTACTTTAAAGGTGCTCATCATGGGAAAGCGTTCATCGGCGCGCCAGGCGGTCAGCGTGCGGCCGCTGGCCAGATCCATTTCTATCATGCCTACGCGGCCCGACAGCTGGCTTTCGCTTTGTTTAATTTGCTCAAGCGGCTGCGGGCTGGCGTGTACCGCCAGCGGCAGGGTGGCTAACAGGGAGATAATACACAGGCGAATATAACGCATAACCACAATACATCCTTGAGTGAAGGCCGATAAAGGCGAGTAAAGAAGCGACAAATAAGAATAACCCGGCGTTGGCACTGTTGCAAATAGTCGGTGGTGATAAACTTATCATCCCCTTTTGCTGATGGAGCTGCACATGAACCCATTCAAAGGCC
>NZ_JBMKJK010000052.1:0-2571 GCF_049236925.1 Enterobacter cloacae complex sp. SYL003
CGGCCTTTGAATGGGTTCATGTGCAGCTCCATCAGCAAAAGGGGATGATAAGTTTATCACCACCGACTATTTGCAACAGTGCCTCTACTCTTGCCACAGGTTTACGAGTAGGTGATTTGGGAGGAAGCGTCTTAGCCTTTGAAGTTGGCGCGAAGGAGAGAATGGCACTCCGTGCAACGCATTAATTACCGCGGATATCCGCCATCACCTACTTGCGCCTGTGTGTACCATTTCATCAGCTCTGCAGTTCCCGGCTCGTTTTCGGCGGGGGCCCATGGGGCGGCATCTTGATCAGCAACAGGCTGGTACCTACCGTGTTTTACCTCAAAAATAACGCCGCCTTCATCCAGTGACAATACGGTATGCCAGGTGCCTGCATCCATCTCCAGCACTTTACAGTCCTCACCTAACACGACGCGCTGGGTCAGGTTACCCAGGTCATCAAAGTTCAATACCAAAAAGCGACCGGTAAGGGATGTCAGCAGTTCAAAAGTATGCGGGTGGCGATGAGGGCGAACATAAGTTCCCGGTTCCATAGCAATAGCCAGACGCTGCACCGGGTCGCTCAATTCAGGGTGGAAATTATGATGGGCACGTAAGCGGGGGGAATTTGCGGCTTGTGCGCTTTGCTTGCGTAGGTCGTTGAAAGTAAGTTGTTTCATATTATAAGCCTTATTGCATTCTTGCAGCTTACGGCAACCAGGTTGCCGTAAGGCTTTTTGTTATACTAACAATCGATTAGCCACGGCATTCGCGGAACAAATCGCGGTCAGGATTATAGACGCTGGTGCTTACGTCCCACAGCCCCAAAATCGATGAGAACAGGTTGTCGTGGGAATATGATTTTTTCGCCGCATTATTTTCAAGGCAAGACATGTTGATGTGTTTCCCGGCGATAAAGCCCGGTGACATCCAGACCTGCATCGGAATATGCGTCTGCTGATCCGGTGCCAGTTTGTACGGCGTGCCGTGCAGATATAGCCCGCTTTCGCCCAATGATTCACCATGATCGGACACATAAAGCAGCACGGTGTTGTACTGATCGCTGTAATTTTTTAGCTTTTCAATCATCTCAGCTAATACATAGTCTGTATAACGAAGGGTGTTGTCGTAGGTGTTGACCAATTGTTCCTGAGTACAGTTTTCGATATCGCTACGTGCACATTCGGGCATGAAGTGGCGATGCTCAGCCGGATAACGCAGGTAATAAGTCGGTCCATGGCTGCCAATGATATGGAAGGCGACAAGCTTATCACCTGGCATTTTGGCGATTTCATCATCAAGGTTTTCCAGCATCACCTCGTCATGGCACGTTTTGCCATCGCACAGTTTCGGGTTATCACTAGGCTTAATTTCGACAGTCGGGATGCGGCTACATACGCCTTTACAACCGCCATCGTTCTCTTTCCATAACAGCGAGACACCGGTTTTCTGCACGATGTCGAGGAAATTTTCACTGTTAGATGCTTTTTTACTGTCGTACTCGGTGCGATTCATATTCGAGAACATGCACGGAACGGATATTGCGGTAGCGGTACCGCAGGAATGCATATTTTTAAACGAAATAACGCCGCCGGATTTGCTGGTAAAGGCATTGGTATCACGCGAATAACCGTTCATCGAGAAATTCTGGCTGCGTGCCGTTTCGCCAATCACCAGGAACATCAGCGTGGGTTTTTCGTGAGCGACGACGCGTTTAGCATCATTCCCCAGCGTCTGGAAAGGCACTTTAGTCGTAAAGTACGTATCCTTAACATACTGGAAAGTGCTGTAAGCGTAGTTCGCCGGGATGATCTCTTTATTCAATGTCGAGTTATTGCGGCCGACAGAGGCATAATCCTGATAATAAAGTGCGGCAACACCTGCAATCAAACTCAACGATGCCAGCACGGAGAGCAAACGGTAAGCAATGCCTTTATACCATTTTTCAGGATATTGAATTTTTATTGAAAAAAGGAGGATGGCAGGAAGGATACCGGTAAAGACGAACCATATAATAATTGAGCCATTAAGATAGGAATGCGCTTCCTGGGGGTTAGTTTCAATAATGTTTTGAATCATCGTTTGATCAAACATTACTTTATATTTTAGTGTCGAATAACTGACCAGTGAGCCAGTGATAAACAGTAAAGCAAAGAAAGGTTTCAGCAGAAAACGAACTGAGAAAGGCATAAAAACAACGTTAAGCGCCGCAACCAGAACAAAGGGAATAGAAATGACAAAACCAATTTTGACATGCTCTAAATGCGACAAAATCTCGTAAAAATGCAGCAATATTGGCCAGTTAAGTAAAAACGCAAAGATCATTGCCAGAAGTAAAACCAGCGGAATAACTTTCACCCTGAAAAGTACAGGCATTAACACCTCCGGAAAATAGTAAACCAGTAAAAACATTGATGATAATTACAACAATTCAATCTAATATTATGATTGCCTTATTCGCTGCAAAGCAGAGATTATCATTCTGAAATCTTAGGTTAACCTTAACGAGGCTTTGTTGAATAAATCAGATTTCGGGTAAGTCTCCCCCGTAGCGGGTTGTGTTTTCAGGCAATACGCACGCTTTCAGGC
>NZ_JBMKJK010000053.1:0-2286 GCF_049236925.1 Enterobacter cloacae complex sp. SYL003
TGTAATGGCTCAATAGTAATGTCCGCCTGTGGCTCAATTCAGATGTCCGCGCTATGGTAAGCTTCACTGGTCCGTTTAAACTACCGGGAGGCATATCATGAGCGCAGAAAGCTCAGGAGTGTTTACTTTGAAAGAGATCAACCGGATCAAGATTATACAGGACGTCATTGAACGTCGCATCACAACGCGCCGTGCGGCCGAGCACCTCGGTATCAGCGACAGGCAATGCCGCAGACTTCTTGCCCGTTACCGTGAAGGCGGACCGCTTGGTATGGCCAGCAGACGATGTGGCATGCGTGGTAACCGCCAGTTGCCACCCGGGCTCGCAGATCAGGCTCTGGAACTGATCAAGACGCGTTATGCTGATTTCGGTCCGACTCTGGCGCGTGAAAAGCTCGAAGAACTCCACGGACTGTTTCTTGGCAAAGAAACTGTCCGGCGCATCATGGTGCGGGCTGGCTTATGGGTTCCCCGTAAACAACGTGCCGCAAGGATCCCTCAACCACGGTACCGGCGTCCGTGTACTGGTGAGCTGATACAAATAGATGGCTGTGATCACGACTGGTTTGAAGGCCGTGGCCCGGCCTGCACCGCGCTGGTCTATGTTGATGATGCAACCAGCAAACTGATGGAACTGTTGTTTGTTAAATCGGAGTCCACGTTTTCTTACTTCGAAGCCACGCGGCGCTATATCGATAAGCATGGTAAACCGCTGGCACTGTACAGCGATAAAGCCGGTGTTTTTCGTGTTAACAATAAACACGCCACAGGCGGAGACGGGCATACTCAGTTTGGGCGAGCCATGCATGAACTGAACATCCAGACTATCTGTGCAGAAACCAGTCCCGCCAAAGGGCGTGTAGAACGAGCTCACCTCACTTTACAGGATCGTCTGGTCAAAGAGCTGCGGTTACAGGGCATTTGTTCAATGGAGGCTGCAAATGACTTCGCTGAGGCCTATATGGCTGACTATAACCGCCGTTTTGGCAAAGTACCGCGACATGATTTTGACGTACACCGTGCTGTAGAACATGATGAGGACCTGGGGCTTATTTTCACTGTTCGTGAAAAACGTAAAGTCTCAAAATCGTTGACGATACAATATGATAAAATGTTGTACCTGATTGAAGACAGCGAACTGAGTCGCCGTGCAATAGGTAAATATATCGATGTGTATCACTATCCTGATGGCAGAAAAGAGCTGCGCCTGAACGGTACGCTACTTCCCTACTCTACCTACGACCGACTGTCAGAAATCGACCAGGGCGCGATTGTCGATAACAAGCGTCTTGGCCGAACCCTGGAGTTTATCAGTCTGGTGCAGAGCAAGCGGGATAACACGCGCTCTCAGTCAATTCCCGCTGGAGATGGCCCTTCCCGACGACGGCCAAAGCAGGAAGGGAAGAAATCCCAGCGCTCACTGGATAATGATGACATGCTCGAAGCACTCAAACAGCTTCAGTCACGTTCAGAGGACATTTTTGGTAAAAGAGCCCGCTGATGGTACTCACTGGCCGGACAGTGGTTGCTCACCAGTTGATATTGTCCGGCCAGACCCATGATGTATTATTCATTTCGTTCAGCATCTTTATGTCCTGCTTTTCACGGGCATACTTACCCCATAATGAATGAAAAGAACGAACAATACTGATTAACTGCTTTTTTCTTTGCTCCGGAGATAGGCTGATAAAATAGCAGCACCTGCTGTCAATATTATCCTCAATGAAATTAAAATCAGAGTCTGATGCATATTTTACTGTTAGCATAATATCATTCGACGTTGTTCTCTCAGACTCTGTTAATGCTGATTCTATCAGGTATTCAAAGGCATACATGACAGACAGCTGGTTTTTGTCTGTCTGAATATAACCCATTGAGTTTCTGAGTATTGAGGACTGTACCAGGACCAGAGGCCATAAAAGCTCAACACCATAAAGCTTATATGTATCATGTTGATCATACTGATGTTGCTCAACACGACGATTACCTTCCCGTGCTTTACGAATATCATAGGCAAGGGATAACATAAATCCGTCTTTAACTTTAATCAGTGGGCTTTCATCCACGATGTAATGAATGAGTTCATGTAATTCATTCAGGGCTTCTGAATCTCCCCACAGTATAAAACCTGCATTGTTCGGCGTTAACTCGTATCGAAGCATGGGCTCAATCATCCTGTTGTTTCAGTCGGAGGAAAGTCTATCGGCTTTGTTGAATAAATCGAACTTTTGCTGAGTTGAAGGATCAGATCACGCATCTTCCCGACAACGCAGACCGTTCCGTGGC
>NZ_JBMKJK010000054.1:0-2132 GCF_049236925.1 Enterobacter cloacae complex sp. SYL003
ATGCCGCCTTTGCCCGACTCGCGCCGGTGCTGGACGCCGTGGCCGGCAAAGTCTACCGCATCGGGAGCGACATTGGTCTTGGCTCGACGGTAAAAATTATCCATCAGCTGCTGGCCGGGGTGCACATCGCCGTTGCCGCCGAAGCGATGGCGCTTGCCGCCCGCGCCGGGATCCCACTGGAGACGATGTATGACGTGGTCACCCACGCGGCGGGTAATTCCTGGATGTTTGAGAATCGCATGCAGCACGTCCTGGATGGCGATTACTCGCCAAAATCCGCTGTCGATATTTTTGTCAAAGATCTCGGGCTGGTGAATGACACTGCCCGGGCGCTGACCTTCCCGCTGCCGCTCGCTACCACCGCGCTGAATATGTTCACCTCCGCCAGTAATGCCGGATTCGGTCGGGAAGATGACAGCGCGGTGATCAAGATTTTCAACGGCATCACCCTGCCGGGCCATAAACAGTGAGGAGAGACAACATGCAGCTTGGTGTCATTGCCGATGACTTCACCGGCGCCACGGATATTGCCAGCTTCCTCGTGCGCAACGGCATGCCGACGGTGCAACTGAATGGCGTGCCGACCCGCGATATTCCGCTGACCAGCGAGGCGGTGGTCATCAGCCTGAAAACCCGCTCCTGCCCGGCGGAAATGGCCGTCAGCCAGTCGCTGGCGGCCCTGCGCTGGCTGCAGGCCCAGGGCTGTCAGCAGTTTTATTTCAAGTACTGTTCCACTTTCGACAGCACCGCGCAGGGCAACATTGGCCCGGTGCTGGATGCCCTGCTGGCCGAGCTGGGTGAGACGCGGACGGTGATTTCCCCGGCGCTGCCGGTTAACGGCCGCACGGTCTATCAGGGATATCTGTTCGTCGGCGAGCAACTGCTGAATGAGTCCGGGATGCGCCACCATCCGGTGACGCCGATGGAGGATGCGCACCTGGGCCGCTTAATTGAGCGCCAAGGGCGCGGAAAAGCCGCGCTGATTGCCTGGCCGATTGTCGCCCGGTCGCCGCCGCGCTGGCGGCAGTCAACGATCCGGCGGTGCGCTATGTGGTGCTCGACGCCCTCAGCGAACAGGATCTGCTCACCCAGGGCGTGGCGCTGCGGGAGATGAAGCTGGTCTCCGGCGGTTCCGGCCTCGCCATCGGCCTCGCCCGCGACTGGGCGCAGCGCCATGGCGCCAGGGGGGAAAGCGCTCAGGCCGGCATGCCGCTGGCCGGTCCGGCGGTGGTGCTCTCGGGCTCCTGCTCGGTGATGACCAACAGCCAGGTGGCGGCCTATCGTCAACAGGCCCCCGCCCGCGCCGTCGACTTAAGCGCCTGCTTTACCGATCTGGAGAGCTACGTCAGGACGCTGACTGACTGGGTGGACGCGCAGCGCGATGCGCCGCTGGCGCCGATGATCTATGCCACCACCGAGCCGCAAACGCTGCAGCGGATCCAGGCGCAGTATGGCGACAAGGCCAGCAGCGAACGGGTGGAACAGCTGTTTGCCGCTCTTGCCGCCGCCCTGAAGGCGAACGGATTTACCCGCTTTATTGTGGCCGGAGGGGAAACGTCGAGCATTGTGGCGCAGACCCTGGGGGTTGAGGCGTTCCATATTGGGCCGACCATCTCCCCTGGCGTGCCCTGGGTGCGTGACACCCGCCAGCCGCTCTCCCTGGCGCTGAAGTCAGGTAACTTCGGCGATATCCAGTTCTTTGCCCGTGCCCAGCAGGAGTTTCGTCATGACTGAGCAACAACTGCGAGAGGAAATGGTGCAGATTGGCGCCTCGTTGTTTAGCCGCGGCTATGCCACCGGCTCCGCTGGCAATCTGTCGCTGCTGCTGCCGGACGGCAACCTGCTGGCGACGCCGACCGGCGCCTGCCTCGGCGAACTGCAGGCTCAGCGGTTGTCGGTGGTGACGCTGCAAGGGGAATGGATCTCCGGCGACAAACCGTCGAAAGAGGTCACTTTTCACCGGGCGGTCTATTTGCACAACCCGGCCTGCAAGGCGATCGTCCACTTGCACAGCCACTATCTGACCGCGCTCTCCTGCCTGCAGGGGCTCGGGCACTGTTGCAAAGTTAGCGATGAGGCAGCCTTTTGTCTTATTCAAAGGCCTTACATTTCAAAAACTCTGCTTACCAGGC
>NZ_JBMKJK010000055.1:0-1668 GCF_049236925.1 Enterobacter cloacae complex sp. SYL003
CTTGAGCGGTAAACGAGTGAGGGAATTTCAGGTAAGATACTTCGGATGAGGAGCAAAAAGGTGGTTTATACTTCCTATACCCAGTAGTGTTCCCCTGTCGGTTTGGTTGGGGTCGATGCCCCACTTTGGGCGCGGCGTTGGGCGCCGCAAGATGAAAGCTCTGTGTGAAGGCTTGGATATTAAGACCTTGGATGATTTCAATGCCATCACCGAAGAGCAGATCGTTAGCGTCGACAAATTCAGCTACAAAACTGCCGCAAAAGTGCTTGCAGGTATGGCTGAACATGCCGAGCTATTCAACAAGATTCAATCAATCATCGGGTTCAAACAGCAGGTCACTTCGGGGGATCGTTTTACCGGTGAGAAGATCGTGATCACCGGTTTTCGTGACGCGGCCTTGGAGAAGCTGATTGAAGCTGAGGGTGGTGAAGTGCAATCATCAGTCTCGTCGAAGACCACCATGGTGATCGCGGCATCCACTTCCGGATCTTCCGGCAAATTGAAGAAAGTGCACGATCTCAACAACAGCGGAAAGGCAAATATCAAACTGATTGATCTGGCCACCTTCCGTAAGCAATATCTGGAACAACCAGCATCGACTGGTTTGGAGTTTTAATGAGTCACCCACAACTTGAGCTAATAGTCGCTGTGGATTCTAAGTTGGGATTCGGGAAAGGCGGCAAGATTCCATGGAAATGCAAAGAAGACATGGCGCGATTTACGCGGATTTCTAAAGAGATCCGCGTGTGCGTTATGGGGAAACACACGTATACTGACATGCGTGACATGCAGTTAGAAAAGGATGGCGCCGAGGAGCGAATCAAGGAGAAAGGAATTCTCCCCGAACGCGAATCGTTCGTGATCTCCTCGACGTTAAAACAAGAAGATGTCATAGGCGCTACTGTCGTTCCTGATCTTCGTGCTGTGATCAACCTGTATGAGAATACCGATCAACGCATTGCTGTCATTGGTGGGGAGAAGTTGTACATTCAAGCTCTTTCATCAGCAACGAAACTGCACATGACCATAATTCCAAGAGAGTTCGACTGTGATCGATTTATTCCTGTTGATCCGATCCAGAACAATTTTCACATTGATTCCAGTGCCAGCGAGACTGTGGAGGCAACCGTTGATGAGACTCAAGAGCGCATTCACTTTGCTACTTACGTGCGTAACAATCAGTAACGCGCTGGCAGTGGAAGAACAAGAACCAGAAACGAAGCAGACGGTGTTGGCCGTCTGCTTCGAAACATCATTATTGGCTCGAGAACTGATCGAGAATACCATTCTTGCGGACGACATCCAAAACAATACAGAAAAGATAGCTTTGCAGTTGTCGGAGCCCCTCCCCCCAACTTATAATGGGATTATTGCTGGGCTAAACAATGCTGTCGCCATGCGTGGGACAGCAAACGTTGAATCGCCATCAAGAGCATCCACAGATTTACGTGCAGCCGTCATCGGTTTATGGTGTATAAATGACACCATAGCCGCCCTGAATCAGACTGATAATGCAGTCTTACAGGACGGCGAGTTGCAACAAACACTTGTCGATTATTACAACAACTTATTGGCTGACATCGTTTGTCGTTTTCAGAAGACGGCTGCACTGAACGTCAGAAGCCGACTGCACTATAGCAGCGGAGGGGTTGGATCCATCAGGCAACG
>NZ_JBMKJK010000056.1:0-1599 GCF_049236925.1 Enterobacter cloacae complex sp. SYL003
AAACCCTCGCGAAATTTCGCAGTCGCGACGCCAGAGACCGAGGGTTAGATCATGCCTAGCATTCACCTTCCGGCCGCCCGCTAAATATCTCCTTTTGGGTTGTTAATAAAACATCCAATAAGTTGACTGTGCGTGAAAAAGAAAGTTTTGTGTGATGGCGTTGAAGATCGCACCGTTAAGCTCTTATGTGGGATGGTGCAGAGCTCGACGACTACCGATAAAACGCAACCGCCGCAAACAGACAAGAAAAAGCCCCAACTGATAACAGTTGGGGCTTCAGTATTGTGATTGGTGGAGCAATAGCACCCTGAACCCAAAACCTTCTCGCTCAACCGGTAGTGGCTGATAACAACTCGTGAGGGCTATTGCGGGTTAAGCATTTAGCGATGTCTAGGGCCAGACTGGACGTCTGAACGCAAGCCGCTGATACTGTACATAACCACAGTATCAGCGGAGGATACCCATGTCGCTGGCAAGGAACGCCACGGCGAGTCAATCGCCCACTCAAACAAACGGTTACGAACGCCACCAACCCGACCAGACGCTGCTCTACCAGCTGGTTGAGCAGCACTACCCAGCCTTCAAAGCCTCACTCGAAGCCCAAGGTCAACACCTGCCTCGCTACATCCAACAAGAATTCAACGACCTCCTCCAATGTGGCCGTCTGGAGTATGGTTTCATGCGGGTTCGCTGCGAGGATTGTCATCACGAGCGTCTGGTCGCCTTCAGCTGTAAACGACGCGGCTTTTGCCCTAGCTGCGGTGCCCGCCGGATGGCCGAGAGTGCGGCGCTGCTGATAGACGAAGTCTTCCCCAAGGAGCCCATTCGCCAGTGGGTGCTCAGCTTTCCTTTCCAGCTACGCTTTTTGCTGGCTCGCCATCCCCAGCTGATGGGCCAGGTCTTGAGTATCGTCTATCGTACACTCTCAACTCATCTGATCAAAAAAGCCGGTTACACCAAAGCCTCTGCACAAACTGGCTCAGTGACTCTTATCCAACGCTTTGGCTCCGCGCTAAATCTCAATGTCCACTACCACATGCTGTTTCTCGATGGTGTCTATGCCGAAGATGACTATGGCAAGCAACGCTTCCATCGTGTCAAGGCACCCACTTACGATGAGCTGAATACGCTCGCTCACACCCTCAGCCATCGCATCGCTCGCTGCATGGAAAAGCGTGGGATTTTGGAGCGTGATGCCGAGAATACGTGGTTGACACTGGAAGAGGGCGAAGACGATACGCTGACTCAATTACATGGTGCTTCGGTTACGTATCGCATTGCCGTCGGCCCCCAGCAAGGGCGCAAAGTCTTCACCCTGCAAACCTTGCCAGGGCGTGAGGATAAAGCCGACTCAAGCAGTCGAGTAGCCAACCATGCTGGTTTCTCGCTACACGCCGGTGTGATGGCCGAAGCGCATCAGCGGGATAAGCTTGAGCGCTTGTGTCGCTACATTAGTCGGCCAGCGGTTTCAGAAAAACGTCTGGCATTAACCGCCAATGGGCAGGTGCGTTACGAGCTCAAAACTCCGTACCGCAATGGCACCACCCATGTGATCTTCGAGCCGCTGGACTTCATCGCCAAACTCGCTGCGTTGGTACC
>NZ_JBMKJK010000057.1:0-1563 GCF_049236925.1 Enterobacter cloacae complex sp. SYL003
GCCTTTGAATGGGTTCATGTGCAGCTCCATCAGCAAAAGGGGATGATAAGTTTATCACCACCGACTATTTGCAACAGTGCCCTGTTTAGAGTACTATATGCGCCTGCAACAGTGGGCCACCGAAAATATTAAAAAACTGCTTTATCTCGCGGGGGATGACGCGGTGATTAATTACGGGAAAATGCGGCTGGAATTTTTGCAGAAAGCACTGGCGCAGGATACCTCCGGTGACTTCTGCTTTCGTGTGCTGCATCCGGAAGTGTCTGGCCCGCCGGATATGAAAAAGGCTTCCGCCGGGTACCGTGACTTTATTATCGGTAACAGAGCGTTGCTGGATCTGGTGAATTCAGCCGGTGAAGGGGCTCCGGTTGCGCATTATTCCGCTGATGAAATTCAGTCATTATTTTCGGCACAAATACAGGGGTCGGTGGATAAATACGGCGATAGTTTCCTGACGGATGATCCGTATGTGCTGGCGGAAGACAAGCTGCAAACCTGTCAGATGGAAATTGATTTAATGGCGGATGTGCTGAGAGCACCGCCCCGTGAATCCGCAGAACTGATCCGCTATGTATTTGCGGATGAGTGGCCGGAATAAATAAAACCGGGCTTAATACAGATTAAGCCCGTATCGGGTATTATTACTGAATACCAGACAGCTTACGGAGGACGGAATGTTACCCATTGAGACAACCAGACTGCCTTCTGATTATTAATATTTTTCACTATTAATCAGAAGGAATAACCATGAATTTTACCCGGATTGACCTGAATACCTGGAATCGCAGGGAACATTTTGCCCTTTATCGTCAGCAGATTAAATGCGGATTCAGCCTGACCACCAAACTCGATATTACCGCTTTGCGTACTGCACTGGCGAAAACCGGTTATAAGTTTTATCCGCTGATGATTTACCTGATCTCCCGGGCTGTTAATCAGTTTCCGGAGTTCCGGATGGCAATGAAAGATAATGAACTGATTTACTGGGAACAGTCAGACCCGGTCTTTACTGTCTTTCATAAAGAAACCGAAACATTCTCCGCACTGTCCTGCCGTTATTTTCCGGATCTCAGTGAGTTTATGGCGGGTTATAACGCGGTAACAGCAGAATATCAGCATGATACCAGGTTGTTTCCGCAGGGAAATTTACCGGAGAATCACCTGAATATATCATCGTTACCCTGGGTGAGTTTTGACGGATTTAATCTGAATATCACCGGAAATGATGATTATTTTTCCCCGGTTTTTACAATGGCAAAGTTTCAGCAGGAAGGTGACCGCGTACTATTACCTGTTTCTGTACAGGTTCATCATGCAGTCTGTGATGGTTTTCATGCAGCAAGGTTTATCAATACACTTCAGCTGATGTGTGATAACATACTGAAATAAATTAATTAATTCTGTATTTAAGCCACCGTATCCGGCAGGATTGGTGGCTTTTTTTTATATTTTAACCGTAATCTGTAATTTCGTTTCAGAAGGCACTGTTGCAAAGTTAGCGATGAGGCAGCCTTTTGTCTTATTCAAAGGCCTTACATTTCAAAAACTCTGCTTACCAGGCGC
>NZ_JBMKJK010000058.1:0-1316 GCF_049236925.1 Enterobacter cloacae complex sp. SYL003
GGGTCTTCCCCGATCATGGTGGGAAGGCTCAGAACGCCATATTCAGCTTTCCGTAGTGGAACATCACCCCCAGTTTAAAGCGCTCCCGGTTTCGGTATCCCCTGGCTTTTATCCTCAGCAGCCTGATCTTGCTGTTAAGTGCCTCCGCATTTCCGTTTGAGACACTGTGTCGCATCGCATTCAGGATCCCGTACAGCCTTTTTCCTATCGTTTTCGCGGCATTTTTCATCATGGGAACGTCACTGTTAGCCGCCAGCGCCAACCATCTCTGCCAGTCACTCCGTCTTTCCTCGCTCCATGGCCTGTTCCAGATATCCTTTGCCAGCTCTTTCAGCGCCCAGCACTGGCTCGTCAGCTTCATCTGTGCACGCAGCCACATCAGCTTTTCCTGCCGGGATTCGGTCATCCACTTATCGCTGTACTGCCACAGGAAGCGGGTTCCTTTTGCCTGGTGTCGGCTTTCAACAGGGAGGTGCGGATGTTCATTCTGACGGGTTTTATCAACTACCTCGCCCAGTTGCTTCGCCACATGGAAGCGGTCAAAGGCGATTTTCTCAACCGCACTGGGTAAGTGGATACGCGCTGCTCTTATATAGCCCGCGTTCATGTCCATTGAGAGCGTTTTGATAGCCAGCAACTGCCCATCAGTGAGCGTGCGAAGATAGCCGGCAAGACTCTCTGTGCCGCGATCATCCGTTAAGGCCAGCGCCCGACCATCGCGATCGGAGATCACCGTTATGTAACGATGTCCTTTTTTAAAGGCGACCTCATCCACATTCATATGACGGGCGGATAATGGCTTTTTTATCCGGGCAAGACCTCGCTTAACTGCCCGGGTCATAATGCCGTCAACCGCATTCCAACTGAGCTTAAGTTGCTTCCTGACAGCATCAACGGTGCTGATTTTCAGCCATGAGAGAACGAACGATTCGAATAGCAACGTATACCGGCTTCCGGGGCCAGCCCACGGAACAGGCAACGTCAGGCAGCCATGCTCCGGACACATAATTCGTGGAACATCGGCTTCAACAATAGTGGTGAACTGGCAGGTATCAAGATGGCGCCATTTACGATGACGGTGATCGTGAACAGAACAGGATTTACCGCAGGTCGGACAGGCTAGCCGGGTGTTTTCAGCGATCTCAATAGTGACAGTAACAGAACCGGCATTTTCATCGAGAGAAAGGGACTTTACCTGCCACGGATCGGACAGGTTGAGAATATGAGCGTAGAGGGACTTTTCGTCCATGGCGGTGACCTCTGGCGATTAAATACACCATTATCATGCCTTCAGCCACCACAACAAGGGAAGACCC
>NZ_JBMKJK010000059.1:0-1202 GCF_049236925.1 Enterobacter cloacae complex sp. SYL003
ACCCAAACAATCAACGGCTTATAACAGAGAAAGCATTTGATCTCAGGGCGGGTTATTCATCACTCCAGGAACCAGGCGATTGCTTTATCACTCTGCTCCTGATTTATGTATGATTATAAAAAACCGCCTCTGTTTATCGCGTGACTGAATGATGACAATTTTGTCACCTTCCAGGTTTCTCCTGAAGAACGGGATTAATCCATTAACAGGCGCACTTTGAACACAATTTCCCGCCCCTGCTGTTCTGCTGACAGCTCGCCGCCGTGAGCATGAATGATCGACCTTGTAATTGATAATCCCAGCCCCGCGCCTTCCGTGTTGTAGAACCTTGATGAGTCTGCGCGATAGAACCGGTCAAACAAACGTTCCAGATTAGCGGGAACCTGGCCGGACATCGTATTCGTAATCATCACGTTCACACAGTCACTGTCACGCTCAAGGTGTATCGCTGTACAGGTGTTATCGGGAGAATACTTGATTGCATTGGAAAGCAGGTTACTGAAAGCACGTCGGAGCATATCGCTGTCTCCGGCAACAACGCCCTCTCCTTCAACCGTGATTGTCTTTCCTGTTTCGTCTGCCAGGGGCTCGAACAACTCACGTAATTCATTCAGTTCGGCGGCCAGATCCACATCATGTTTATCCAGCCGCAGCAGACCATGCTCTGAACGTGCCAGAAAAAGCATGTCACTGGTCATTCGTGACAACCTTTTCAGTTCTTCCAGGTTAGCGAATAAAATTTCGCGGTAATGCGAAACATCCCTTTCCTTAGCCAGTGCAAACTGCGTCTGCATCATCAGATTACTGACTGGTGTGCGCAGCTCATGCGCGATGTCAGACGAGAAATCTGACAGTTTCCGGAATGCCCCCTCCAGGCGATCAAACATATTATTGAACTCCTGCATGGTCTCAGAGATTTCCGGCGGAGCCAGATCGGGATTTAGACGCTGATCCAGGCTGTGTACAGTCATGGAGGAAGCCAGACTGGTCATTTCCCGTAACGGTTTCAGACCAATACGTGTGGTCAGCCAGCCCAGAAAAACAGAAATAAAGACCAGACCGATATTGAACCAGAACAGCCAGGTACTGAGTTTGTCCATAAACAGGGTGTGATACCCGGTATCCGTGGCAACCGTAATGATGACATGTTTGCTTTTACCCTGTTCCGGCGTCACGGCAACCCGCCGCGAGATACTGCGGTA
>NZ_JBMKJK010000060.1:0-1198 GCF_049236925.1 Enterobacter cloacae complex sp. SYL003
TAAGGAAGGTGCGAACAAGTCCCTGATATGAGATCATGTTTGTCATCTGGAGCCATGGAACAGGGTTCATCATGAGTCATCAACTTACCTTCGCCGACAGTGAATTCAGCAGTAAGCGCCGTCAGACCAGAAAAGAGATTTTCTTGTCCCGCATGGAGCAGATTCTGCCATGGCAAAACATGGTGGAAGTCATCGAGCCGTTTTACCCCAAGGCTGGTAATGGCCGGCGACCTTATCCGCTGGAAACCATGCTACGCATTCACTGCATGCAGCATTGGTACAACCTGAGCGATGGCGCGATGGAAGATGCTCTGTACGAAATCGCCTCCATGCGTCTGTTTGCCCGGTTATCCCTGGATAGCGCCTTGCCTGACCGCACCACCATCATGAATTTCCGCCACCTGCTGGAGCAGCATCAACTGGCCCGCCAATTGTTCAAGACCATCAATCGCTGGCTGGCCGAAGCAGGCGTCATGATGACTCAAGGCACCTTGGTCGATGCCACCATCATTGAGGCACCCAGCTCGACCAAGAACAAAGAGCAGCAACGCGATCCGGAGATGCATCAGACCAAGAAAGGCAATCAATGGCACTTTGGCATGAAGGCCCACATTGGTGTCGATGCCAAGAGTGGCCTGACCCACAGCCTAGTCACCACCGCGGCCAACGAGCATGACCTCAATCAGCTGGGTAATCTGCTGCATGGAGAGGAGCAATTTGTCTCAGCCGATGCCGGCTACCAAGGGGCGCCACAGCGCGAGGAGCTGGCCGAGGTGGATGTGGACTGGCTGATCGCCGAGCGCCCCGGCAAGGTAAGAACCTTGAAACAGCATCCACGCAAGAACAAAACGGCCATCAACATCGAATACATGAAAGCCAGCATCCGGGCCAAGGTGGAGCACCCATTTCGCATCATCAAGCGACAGTTCGGCTTCGTGAAAGCCAGATACAAGGGGTTGCTGAAAAACGATAACCAACTGGCGATGTTATTCACGCTGGCCAACCTGTTTCGGGCGGACCAAATGATACGTCAGTGGGAGAGATCTCACTAAAAACTGGGGATAACGCCTTAAATGGCGAAGAAACGGTCTAAATAGGCTGATTCAAGGCATTTACGAGAGAAAAAATCGGCTCAAACATGAAGAAATGAAATGACTGAGTCAGCCGAGAAGAATTTCCCCGCTTATTCGCACCTTCC
>NZ_JBMKJK010000062.1:0-1134 GCF_049236925.1 Enterobacter cloacae complex sp. SYL003
CGAGGGCTTTACTAAGCTTGCCCCTTCCGCCGTTGTCATAATCGGTTATGGCATCGCATTTTATTTTCTTTCTCTGGTTCTGAAATCCATCCCTGTCGGTGTTGCTTATGCAGTCTGGTCGGGACTCGGCGTCGTCATAATTACAGCCATTGCCTGGTTGCTTCATGGGCAAAAGCTTGATGCGTGGGGCTTTGTAGGTATGGGGCTCATAATTGCTGCCTTTTTGCTCGCCCGATCCCCATCGTGGAAGTCGCTGCGGAGGCCGACGCCATGGTGACGGTGTTCGGCATTCTGAATCTCACCGAGGACTCCTTCTTCGATGAGAGCCGGCGGCTAGACCCCGCCGGCGCTGTCACCGCGGCGATCGAAATGCTGCGAGTCGGATCAGACGTCGTGGATGTCGGACCGGCCGCCAGCCATCCGGACGCGAGGCCTGTATCGCCGGCCGATGAGATCAGACGTATTGCGCCGCTCTTAGACGCCCTGTCCGATCAGATGCACCGTGTTTCAATCGACAGCTTCCAACCGGAAACCCAGCGCTATGCGCTCAAGCGCGGCGTGGGCTACCTGAACGATATCCAAGGATTTCCTGACCCTGCGCTCTATCCCGATATTGCTGAGGCGGACTGCAGGCTGGTGGTTATGCACTCAGCGCAGCGGGATGGCATCGCCACCCGCACCGGTCACCTTCGACCCGAAGACGCGCTCGACGAGATTGTGCGGTTCTTCGAGGCGCGGGTTTCCGCCTTGCGACGGAGCGGGGTCGCTGCCGACCGGCTCATCCTCGATCCGGGGATGGGATTTTTCTTGAGCCCCGCACCGGAAACATCGCTGCACGTGCTGTCGAACCTTCAAAAGCTGAAGTCGGCGTTGGGGCTTCCGCTATTGGTCTCGGTGTCGCGGAAATCCTTCTTGGGCGCCACCGTTGGCCTTCCTGTAAAGGATCTGGGTCCAGCGAGCCTTGCGGCGGAACTTCACGCGATCGGCAATGGCGCTGACTACGTCCGCACCCACGCGCCTGGAGATCTGCGAAGCGCAATCACCTTCTCGGAAACCCTCGCGAAATTTCGCAGTCGCGACGCCAGAGACCGAGGGTTAGATCATGCCTAGCATTCACCTTCCGGCCGCCCGCTA
>NZ_JBMKJK010000063.1:0-1060 GCF_049236925.1 Enterobacter cloacae complex sp. SYL003
AATTCTTAAGGACCCGGCGCTGTCTCAGGAATTACGCGACGAAATGAGTGCACTGGCCCCGAAATAAGCGGCATGTGTAATTTGATGGATTAACCGGGAATATGCTGATGTCTGTGAATAGTGAAACCGCCTCCGCGCAGGGGCAGACCATCGTACTGGAAAAAGAGGGCGTTTACGCCTCCCTGTTTGAAAAAATCAACCTGACTCCGGCCTCGAGCCTGGGTGATATCAATGCGTTTCTGGATGATGCCGCGCTTTCTGACGCGCCGGCGGGTGAACGCCTGACGGCGGCGATGCAGGTGTTTATGGACTGCATCCGTAAATCCGGTCAGCCCGTGGAGAAGCTCGACAAAACGCTGATTGACCACCATATCGCCGAACTGGATTTCCAGATCAGCCGTCAGCTGGATGCCGTAATGCATCACCAGGCGTTCCAGAAGGTGGAGTCCCTGTGGCGCGGCCTGAAGCAGCTGGTGGACAACACCGACTACCGCCAGAATGTGAAAACCGAAATTCTGGACGTCTCCAAGGATGACCTGCGCCAGGATTTTGAGGATGCACCGGAACTGATCCAGAGCGGCCTCTACTGGCACACCTATACCGCCGAATACGACACCCCGGGCGGCGAGCCGATTGGCTCAGTGATTTCATCCTATGAATTTGACGCCAGTCCGCAGGATGTGGCGCTGCTGCGCAATATCTCGAAAGTGTCTGCCGCCGCACACATGCCGTTTATTGGCTCTGTCGGCCCGAAATTCTTCCTGAAAGACTCTATGGAAGAGGTTGCTGCGATTAAGGATATCGGCAACTACTTCGACCGCGCCGAGTACATCAAGTGGAAATCTTTCCGCGACACCGACGACGCCCGCTACATCGGCCTCGTGATGCCGCGCGTGCTGGGGCGTCTGCCGTATGGCCCGGACACCGTACCAGTACGCAGCTTTAACTACGTTGAGCAGGTGAAAGGCCCGGATCATGAGAAATACCTGTGGACCAGCGCGTCGTTCTCCTTCGCGTCAAACATGGTGAAGAGCTTCATCAATAACGGCTGGTGCGTGCA
>NZ_JBMKJK010000064.1:0-1015 GCF_049236925.1 Enterobacter cloacae complex sp. SYL003
GATGCCCGAGGCATAGACTGTACAAAAAAACAGTCATAACAAGCCATGAAAACCGCCACTGCGCCGTTACCACCGCTGCGTTCGGTCAAGGTTCTGGACCAGTTGCGTGAGCGCATACGCTACTTGCATTACAGCTTACCAACCGAACAGGCTTATGTCCACTGGGTTCGTGCCTTCATCCGTTTCCACGGTGTGCGTCACCCGGCAACCTTGGGCAGCAGCGAAGTCGAGGCATTTCTGTCCTGGCTGGCGAACGAGCGCAAGGTTTCGGTCTCCACGCATCGTCAGGCATTGGCGGCCTTGCTGTTCTTCTACGGCAAGGTGCTGTGCACGGATCTGCCCTGGCTTCAGGAGATCGGAAGACCTCGGCCGTCGCGGCGCTTGCCGGTGGTGCTGACCCCGGATGAAGTGGTTCGCATCCTCGGTTTTCTG
Source organism: Enterobacter cloacae complex sp. SYL003 (assembly GCF_049236925.1). NCBI lineage: Bacteria > Pseudomonadati > Pseudomonadota > Gammaproteobacteria > Enterobacterales > Enterobacteriaceae > Enterobacter > Enterobacter cloacae complex sp. SYL003. Next base: position 433 of record NZ_JBMKJK010000064.1, read on the forward strand.
GAAGGCGAGCATCGTTTGTTCGCCCAGCTTCTGTATGGAACGGGCATGCGGATCAGTGAGGGTTTGCAACTGCGGGTCAAGGATCTGGATTTCGATCACGGCACGATCATCGTGCGGGAGGGCAAGGGCTCCAAGGATCGGGCCTTGATGTTACCCGAGAGCTTGGCACCCAGCCTGCGCGAGCAGCTGTCGCGTGCACGGGCATGGTGGCTGAAGGACCAGGCCGAGGGCCGCAGCGGCGTTGCGCTTCCCGACGCCCTTGAGCGGAAGTATCCGCGCGCCGGGCATTCCTGGCCGTGGTTCTGGGTTTTTGCGCAGCACACGCATTCGACCGATCCACGGAGCGGTGTCGTGCGTCGCCATCACATGTATGACCAGACCTTTCAGCGCGCCTTCAAACGTGCCGTAGAACAAGCAGGCATCACGAAGCCCGCCACACCGCACACCCTCCGCCACTCGTTCGCGACGGCCTTGCTCCGCAGCGGTTACGACATTCGAACCGTGCAGGATCTGCTCGGCCATTCCGACGTCTCTACGACGATGATTTACACGCATGTGCTGAAAGTTGGCGGTGCCGGAGTGC
>NZ_JBMKJK010000066.1:0-815 GCF_049236925.1 Enterobacter cloacae complex sp. SYL003
GTCGCTGCCGCAGCTTCGGTGCATGGTTTAGCCCCGTTACATCTTCCGCGCAGGCCGACTCGACCAGTGAGCTATTACGCTTTCTTTAAATGATGGCTGCTTCTAAGCCAACATCCTGGCTGTCTGTGCCTTCCCACATCGTTTCCCACTTAACCATGACTTTGGGACCTTAGCTGGCGGTCTGGGTTGTTTCCCTCTTCACGACGGACGTTAGCACCCGCCGTGTGTCTCCCGTGATAACATTCTTCGGTATTCGTAGTTTGCATCGGGTTGGTAAGCCGGGATGGCCCCCTAGCCGAAACAGTGCTCTACCCCCGAAGATGAGTTCACGAGGCGCTACCTAAATAGCTTTCGGGGAGAACCAGCTATCTCCCGGTTTGATTGGCCTTTCACCCCCAGCCACAGGTCATCCGCTAATTTTTCAACATTAGTCGGTTCGGTCCTCCAGTTAGTGTTACCCAACCTTCAACCTGCCCATGGCTAGATCACCGGGTTTCGGGTCTATACCCTGCAACTTAACGCCCAGTTAAGACTCGGTTTCCCTTCGGCTCCCCTATACGGTTAACCTTGCTACAGAATATAAGTCGCTGACCCATTATACAAAAGGTACGCAGTCACCCCATAAAGAGGCTCCCACTGCTTGTACGTACACGGTTTCAGGTTCTTTTTCACTCCCCTCGCCGGGGTTCTTTTCGCCTTTCCCTCACGGTACTGGTTCACTATCGGTCAGTCAGGAGTATTTAGCCTTGGAGGATGGTCCCCCCATATTCAGACAGGATACCACGTGTCCCGCCCTACTCTTCGAGTTCACAGCA
>NZ_JBMKJK010000067.1:0-781 GCF_049236925.1 Enterobacter cloacae complex sp. SYL003
AAACCCTCGCGAAATTTCGCAGTCGCGACGCCAGAGACCGAGGGTTAGATCATGCCTAGCATTCACCTTCCGGCCGCCCGCTAGCGGACCCTGGTCAGGTTCCGCGAAGGTGGGCGCAGACATGCTGGGCTCGTCAGGATCAAACTGCACTATGAGGCGGCGGTTCATACCGCGCCAGGGGAGCGAATGGACAGCGAGGAGCCTCCGAACGTTCGGGTCGCCTGCTCGGGTGATATCGACGAGGTTGTGCGGCTGATGCACGACGCTGCGGCGTGGATGTCCGCCAAGGGAACGCCCGCCTGGGACGTCGCGCGGATCGACCGGACATTCGCGGAGACCTTCGTCCTGAGATCCGAGCTCCTAGTCGCGAGTTGCAGCGACGGCATCGTCGGCTGTTGCACCTTGTCGGCCGAGGATCCCGAGTTCTGGCCCGACGCCCTCAAGGGGGAGGCCGCATATCTGCACAAGCTCGCGGTGCGACGGACACATGCGGGCCGGGGTGTCAGCTCCGCGCTGATCGAGGCTTGCCGCCATGCCGCGCGAACGCAGGGGTGCGCCAAGCTGCGGCTCGACTGCCACCCGAACCTGCGTGGCCTATACGAGCGGCTCGGATTCACCCACGTCGACACTTTCAATCCCGGCTGGGATCCAACCTTCATCGCAGAACGCCTAGAACTCGAAATCTAACGTCCGTTCGGGGGCACTGTTGCAAATAGTCGGTGGTGATAAACTTATCATCCCCTTTTGCTGATGGAGCTGCACATGAACCCATTCAAAGGCC
>NZ_JBMKJK010000068.1:0-777 GCF_049236925.1 Enterobacter cloacae complex sp. SYL003
CGCCTGGTAAGCAGAGTTTTTGAAATGTAAGGCCTTTGAATAAGACAAAAGGCTGCCTCATCGCTAACTTTGCAACAGTGCCACAATGTGCGTAATGACCCCCCTGACCTCCAACCCGTCCTCATCGTCATCAGGTATAGCCCTGAAGTTATCCAGCTTATCGAGTTCCTGGAGACACCGCTTGGGGTGTAGTCGCAATCGCATGATCCTGAATTCTTGTTCCAGGACACAGAGCACCAAAGACCCGTCAACGGGCGTGCCCCCAAAATCTACTATGAGCAGCGCACCAGGCTTTATCCCTTCCCGGAAAGAGTAGGTATCACTTCGAAAAAAGAATACTCCCGGCGCTCCTGTATTACAGTGCTGATCGAGTGACAGCCTGTTTTCCTGGTAGTCGGTTGCTGGCGATGGAAAACCCATTTTTAACGGCCTCCGTTGGGGTTAAAAAGCATGAATGTCCGGTTCTCTCCTTCCTGAGTGGAAATGTCTTTAAAAACGGTCACGTAGGTTTCAATCCACTGATTTGCTTGGCGACAACTCCAGTGAAAATTAATCAGCGCAAGCTGGCTGACAAAGGCTTCTGTCGTAACTGTCTGACGACCGTTCGGCTCACGCTTAATGCTCGCACGCCAGGCTGAGTCAATTTCATAGTGTCTAGGCATGAAAAACCTCCGATCAATATAGCTGTATGCATATGGGTCTTCCCTTGTTGTGGTGGCTGAAGGCATGATAATGGTGTATTTAATCGCCAGAGGTCACCGCCATGGACGAAAAGTC
>NZ_JBMKJK010000069.1:0-722 GCF_049236925.1 Enterobacter cloacae complex sp. SYL003
CTCAAAACTCCGTACCGCAATGGCACCACCCATGTGATCTTCGAGCCGCTGGACTTCATCGCCAAACTCGCTGCGTTGGTACCTAAGCCGCGAGTCAACCTCACACGCTTCCACGGCGTCTTTGCACCGAACAGCAAACACCGAGTTCAAGTAACACCCGCCAAGCGGGGCAAGAAGCCCGACAAATCGGAAGGTCTCGATACTAACTGGCGTGACAAGAGTCCTGCAGAGCGCCACCGCGCCATGACCTGGATGCAACGCCTCAAGCGAGTCTTCAATATTGATATTGAAGTCTGCGAACACTGCGGCGGTCACGTCAAAGTGATTGCCAGCATCGAAGATCCGAAGGTCATTGAGCAGATTCTCAAGCATCTGAAACAGAAAACAGCCAAGGCGAATGCCGCCAAGCAGCGTGAGCTGCCACCAGAACGAGCGCCGCCACTGACTCCCAGCCTGTTCGATCCATCACAGAGTCGTCTCTTTGACTGACGACCCCAAATCCAACACTGCTCAACACTGCCAACTTTTAAACGGGGCGGTGGGGCAGTTTGTATCTCTCGAGCTATCAGGCTAGAGATTTTACCGCCAAATCGAACCTTATTAGAGCGGTTTAGGCTGGACCGGCAGTTAAAATTGGGGCTTGAGCGGTAAACGAGTGAGGGAATTTCAGGTAAGATACTTCGGATGAGGAGCAAAAAGGTGGTTTATACTTCCTATACCCA
>NZ_JBMKJK010000070.1:0-619 GCF_049236925.1 Enterobacter cloacae complex sp. SYL003
GCCTGGTAAGCAGAGTTTTTGAAATGTAAGGCCTTTGAATAAGACAAAAGGCTGCCTCATCGCTAACTTTGCAACAGTGCCGCGCGACGAGCAGCAGCACCAGGAGCAGAAGCACGTCGAGAAAAAGCAACAGCAGATCGAGCAGCGCCCACGGCGGGCCGCTCGCATCGGATAAGTCGAAAAATCCGGCTAAAGTGGCCGAGCTGCACATCAGGCCGCGCGGTTTTCCTCCCTGATCGCCGGCGCGGTTTCTTCCTCCCTGAACCGCATGCAGACTTGCCGCCTCGGACACCCCGAGGCGGTTTTTTTTCGCCTCGCTCGAGCATCGCCGCATCCGACGATGCCGAGACGACCAGGCCGCGCACGTCGAGCTGCAGCATCGCCATTGCCGACGATGGCACCAGGTCGCCGGCGGTGGCCACCGACCTCGAGCTCGCATCGCCACATCCGACGATGCGCGCCGGCGTCGACCATCGCCAGGTCTGACGATGGCGGCCGCCCTGCCCTGGATCTCGCATCGCCATTTCTGGCGATGAGATCCACGGAGCGGCCATTTAGACCCGCCAATAACGACCCGGCCAAGATAAATCGCATGACGGCCTTTTTGGCCGGGGGTAGC
>NZ_JBMKJK010000071.1:0-594 GCF_049236925.1 Enterobacter cloacae complex sp. SYL003
AGAACTTTAGCAACAACGCCCGCGCCAACGGTACGGCCGCCTTCACGGATTGCGAAACGCAGACCGTCGTCCATCGCGATTGGGTGGATCAGAGTCACAACCATCTTGATGTTGTCGCCTGGCATTACCATCTCTACGCCTTCTGGCAGTTCGATGGTACCGGTCACGTCAGTTGTACGGAAGTAGAACTGTGGACGGTAGCCTTTGAAGAACGGAGTATGACGGCCGCCTTCGTCTTTGGACAGAATGTACACTTCAGATTCGAACTTGGTGTGTGGCTTGATTGAGCCTGGCTTCGCCAGAACCTGACCACGTTCGATTTCTTCACGTTTGATACCACGCAGCAGAACACCAACGTTCTCACCAGCACGGCCTTCGTCCAGCAGTTTGCGGAACATTTCAACGCCAGTACAGGTAGACTTCGCAGTCTCTTTGATACCAACGATTTCAACTTCTTCACCAACTTTGATGATACCGCGCTCTACACGACCGGTAACAACGGTACCACGACCGGAGATGGAGAATACGTCTTCGATTGGCAGCAGGAATGGCTTGTCAATCGCACGCTCTGGTTCTGGGATGTAAGAATCCAGG
>NZ_JBMKJK010000072.1:0-581 GCF_049236925.1 Enterobacter cloacae complex sp. SYL003
AGGGGTCTGACGCTCAGTGGAACGAAAACTCACGTTAAGCAACGTTTTCTGCCTCTGACGCCTCTTTTAATGGTCTCAGATGTCCTTTGGTCACCAGTTCTGCCAGCGTGAAGGAATAATGGCCGAGCATATTGATATGTCCGTGGCAAAGCGGGGAGAGGCGTGCGATATCTTCATCATTCAGTGTTTCACCCTGCGCCCGGAGATGATCCAGGGCTGCCTGCATATAAATAGTGTTCCATAACACGACGGCGTTAGTGACCAGCCCCAGTGTGCCCAGTTGATCTTCCTGACCGTCGGTATATCGTTTTCTTATCTCACCTTTTTGACCGTGACAGATGGCTCTGGCAACGGCATGGCGACTTTCTCCCCGATTAAGCTGGGTCAGAATGCGCCGGCGGTAATCTTCATCATCAATATAATTAAGCAGATACAGCGTTTTGTTGATGCGCCCCACTTCAATGATTGCCTGAGTCAGTCCGGAAGGACGTTCACTTTTCAGCAATGAACGGACCAGCACTGAAACCTGTACTTTGCCCAGCTTCAGGGAGCCAGCGGTCCGGATCATTTCGTCCCACTGA
>NZ_JBMKJK010000073.1:0-547 GCF_049236925.1 Enterobacter cloacae complex sp. SYL003
CACTACAAAGGCAGGTTCTTTAAGGTAAGGAGGTGATCCAACCGCAGGTTCCCCTACGGTTACCTTGTTACGACTTCACCCCAGTCATGAATCACAAAGTGGTAAGCGCCCTCCCGAAGGTTAAGCTACCTACTTCTTTTGCAACCCACTCCCATGGTGTGACGGGCGGTGTGTACAAGGCCCGGGAACGTATTCACCGTGGCATTCTGATCCACGATTACTAGCGATTCCGACTTCATGGAGTCGAGTTGCAGACTCCAATCCGGACTACGACGCACTTTATGAGGTCCGCTTGCTCTCGCGAGGTCGCTTCTCTTTGTATGCGCCATTGTAGCACGTGTGTAGCCCTACTCGTAAGGGCCATGATGACTTGACGTCATCCCCACCTTCCTCCAGTTTATCACTGGCAGTCTCCTTTGAGTTCCCGGCCTAACCGCTGGCAACAAAGGATAAGGGTTGCGCTCGTTGCGGGACTTAACCCAACATTTCACAACACGAGCTGACGACAGCCATGCAGCACCTGTCTCAGAGTTCCCGAAGGCACCAA
>NZ_JBMKJK010000074.1:0-542 GCF_049236925.1 Enterobacter cloacae complex sp. SYL003
AAATTACACATGCCGCTTATTTCGGGGCCAGTGCACTCATTTCGTCGCGTAATTCCTGAGACAGCGCCGGGTCCTTAAGAATTTTCTCGAGTTCTTTTCTGAAAGTGGCGTTATCAAGAAGATTGGATTTGAGGTCGCGTAATAAATTACGCATGGCCAGCATGGCGCGGAGCTGGGGGATCTGGCGGGCAACCTGTTCAGGTTCGAAATCCTTAATATCGGAGAAATTCAGTTTTATACTTTCCTCCGAACCATCGACAGCCATGGTGTTAGGCACCGTCAGATTAACCTCCGGGTTAAATTCCGAAAGTACGCTATTAAAGTTATTTTTGTTGACGTTGATTTTCTTCCTTTCGGACAATGGACGATTCTCTTTTCCATTACTGAAATCACCGACAGTGAGAAGTTTAAGCGGCAGTTCGACTTTCTTCTGCGCGCCGCCTGTATGCAGCGCCAGCTTTAAATTTATGCGTGCCTTGGGCACCTCATTCTGAAATGAATCGGCCATAGCAGTCCCTTTCTTTGCAAGAAATACGAGTTAA
>NZ_JBMKJK010000075.1:0-511 GCF_049236925.1 Enterobacter cloacae complex sp. SYL003
TGCTGGAGGTATCAGAAGTGCGAATGCTGACATAAGTAACGATAAAGCGGGTGAAAAGCCCGCTCGCCGGAAGACCAAGGGTTCCTGTCCAACGTTAATCGGGGCAGGGTGAGTCGACCCCTAAGGCGAGGCCGAAAGGCGTAGTCGATGGGAAACAGGTTAATATTCCTGTACTTGGTGTTACTGCGAAGGGGGGACGGAGAAGGCTATGTCAGCCGGGCGACGGTTGTCCCGGTTTAAGCATGTAGGCGGAGGTTCCAGGTAAATCCGGTACCTTGTTAACGCTGAGGTGTGATGACGAGGCACTACGGTGCTGAAGTGATAAATGCCCTGCTTCCAGGAAAAGCCTCTAAGCATCAGGTAACACGAAATCGTACCCCAAACCGACACAGGTGGTCAGGTAGAGAATACCAAGGCGCTTGAGAGAACTCGGGTGAAGGAACTAGGCAAAATGGTGCCGTAACTTCGGGAGAAGGCACGCTGAGGTGTAGGTGAAGTCCCTGCGGACGGA
>NZ_JBMKJK010000076.1:0-509 GCF_049236925.1 Enterobacter cloacae complex sp. SYL003
GAGAAATACCTGTGGACCAGCGCGTCGTTCTCCTTCGCGTCAAACATGGTGAAGAGCTTCATCAATAACGGCTGGTGCGTGCAGATCCGTGGCCCGCAGGCGGGCGGGGCGGTGAAAGATCTGCCTATTCATCTGTACGATTTGGGTACCGGCAACCAGGTGAAAATCCCGTCTGAGGTGATGATCCCGGAGACCCGCGAGTTTGAGTTTGCCAACCTCGGCTTTATTCCGCTCTCGTATTACAAAAACCGCGACTATGCCTGCTTCTTCTCGGCGAACTCCGCGCAGAAACCGGCGCTGTACGACACCGCAGATGCCACGGCCAACAGCCGCATCAATGCCCGTCTGCCGTACATCTTCCTGCTGTCGCGTATTGCGCACTATCTGAAGCTCATCCAGCGCGAGAACATCGGCACCACCAAGGACCGCCGTCTGCTGGAGCTGGAGCTGAATACCTGGGTGCGTAGTCTGGTGACGGAAATGACCGATCCGGGCGATGAGTTGCAGGC